>DASSNH010000187.1:0-2031 GCA_035701405.1 Rhodanobacteraceae bacterium | reverse complement strand
GCGGAGTCGGCGAGCTGCTTCAGGGTGCCGCCGTAGTTGGTCGAGTCGAGCGCGAGGCCGTTGGCGGCCGACGCCGAATCGGCGCCGCCCTGCAGCACGTCGCCGACGCGGCGGATCAGGCGGTCGCCCGAGACCATCAGTTGCGAAGCGGTGTAGATCTGGGTGGAGGACCCGCGCGACTGCAGGATGCTGATGACCTGGTTGATCTTGGAGTTGAGGTCCGGCATCTGCTGGTTGAAGGTCGCGGCCTGCGAAGCCGAATCGAGCACCGCGTCCTTGTTGGCCTGGATCTTGCCGAGGTCGGCGTCCAGTTGTTGCCAGGATTTCGTCAGCGCAGCCATCGATGCGCTGACCCCGATCGCGTCGGCGTAGGCCGGCAGGCCGGTCGCGGGATCGCCCTGGTTGAGGTGTTGCACGGCGGCGGCGACCGCGGCGCGGGTGCTGGCCAGTTCCTTGAAGGCGTCGATGTTGCCGTTGGCCGCCTGCAGGGCGAAGTTCGCGACCTGCTGCGAGTTCACCTGGATCTGCGTGGTGAGCTGCGCGGCCGCACGGTCCTGGCTGTCGTGCCGGTTCAGCAGGAAGAAGTCGGCACCGGCGAGGATGATCGCCAGCAGCAACAGGATGATCAGCCAGGTCTGCAGGGACGTACCCTGCCGAGCCGTACCGGATTTCGCGCTCATGATTGCCACCTCATATCCATGTATGTCGCTTGCATCGCTTGTGCCCCGCCGTGAGCTGATTCGGAGCGGCTGTTGTTGAAAGTCGGACCGTGGATGACCGTTCTGGTGTTCATCGCCTGCAACCGCTCCAACGCCCCAAAGCACCCAACGAATCCGCGATCAGGGATCGATCGCACAACTAAAGCGCCGCGTGCTGGAACTCCGGCGCGCGTGTCAACTCCACCATGCTGAAGCGACCCAGCCGCGCCGACCCCAGCGTCACGTTCTCGGTCACGAATTTCGCGAGCTGGGCGTCAGCCTCGCCTTCCGCCCCGACGCGATCCGCCTCGGTCAGGTTGCGCTGGCCCAGCAGTTCGTCGACCAGCAGCCCCACGTTGCCGCCCGTCTGGCGCACCACCAGCACCCGCACGCGACCGGTGACGTGGGTACGCTGCTCGAACAGGAATTGTTTCAGGTCCACCAGCGCGATCAGGTTGCCGCGGACGTTGGCGACGCCCAGCAGCCACGGCCGCGTCGAGGGAATGGTGGTTACCGGCGGCGGCGACATCAGGATCTCGCTGATCTCGTCGATGCCGCTGACGAAGTTGCGATCGCCCACGCGGAATCCGATCGCGCGCCACAGCCCGGGCGCCTCGATCTGCTCGGGAACCCCCGGATCGTGCGCGAGGCTGCGCCGCTCGTAATCGATCAAGAGCGCAAAGGCGCCTTCCGGCTGTACCGCGGCCACGTCGTCATCCTCCGCCGCCGCGTCGGGCGCGTCGGTCTGAGCGTGGCGCCGCCCGCTGCTGCGGGAAGCGTGGTTTTCGCGGGTACGCCTCTTGCCCATTGGCGCCTTCAGGCCTGCACGGCGAGGTGCTTGTTGACGTTGTCCACCAGGTCCTTTTCGCTGACCGGCTTGACCAGCACGTCCTTGGCGCCCTGGCGCATGCCCCACATGCGGTCGGTTTCCATGTTCTTGGTGGTGACGATCAGCACCGGGATGGTGCTGGTCTGCGGATCCTTGGTGAGGCTGCGGGTGGCCTGGAAGCCGTTCATCCCCGGCATGATCACGTCCATCAGCACCAGGTCGGGCCTGTCCTTCTGCGCGGCGGCGATGCCCGCCTCGGCGGTTTCGGCCGCGGTGACCTTGTGGCCGGCCCGCTCCAGCGCACCCGAGAAGATCTTCACGTCGGTGGGCGAATCGTCGATGATCAGAATGTGTGCCATTGGTTTCCCCGTGCGTGCGCTCGCGGCGCGCGCCTTATTTGACGGCCGCGACGTGCTGCCGGATCGCGTCCAGCAATTCGTTGCGGGTGAAAGGTTTGGTCAGGTACTGCTCGGAACCCACGATCCGTCCGCGCGCCTTGTCGAA
>DASSNH010000186.1:0-12320 GCA_035701405.1 Rhodanobacteraceae bacterium | reverse complement strand
ACCATCGAGGGCATCGACCAGGCGTTGGCCGGCACCATCGACATCGCGGCCAGTGCACGCCCGGCCTACCCGAAACGCACCCAGGAAGCCGGGCTCACCTTCACGCCGGTGGCGTGGGATGCGCTGGTGATGATCACCAATGCCTCCAACCCGGTGAACAACCTGACGCTGAAGCAGCTGCACGACATCTACTACGGCAAGATCACCAACTGGTCGGCAGTCGGCGGGCGCGACGAGAAGATCGACCTCGACGGCATTGCATCGCCGCTCGACGGCGTGCAGTTCAGTTTCCGGCGGCTGATGTTCGGCAACGGCGACAATCCGGTCGCGGTGCCGCGCCTGTTCATCAACATCGATTCGCTGCAGACCGAGGTGTCGCTCGACACCAAGGCACTGGCGCTTTCGACGATGGTGCACGCGCAGCGCCAAAAGGGCATCAAGGTGATCCCGATCGAAGGCGTCAGTCCCAGCCTCGCGACGCTCGAGAACGCGACGTACCCGCTGCCGGTGAAGATCTATCTCGCCTACAAGTCCGACAATCCGAAGGTCGCCGCGATCGAACAGTTCCTCGAGTTCCTGCAGGGAGCGGCCGCCGACGGGATCCTCCGCGACCACGGCCTCCTGCCGTTCCACCAGGCGTTCGTGCTGAACGCGAGGAGCGAGGCGGACCGCATCAACACCCTCGCCGCGCGCATGATTGCCGAAGGACTGCCGCCCGAGTATTCGCCGAGCACCGAGTTCGCGCGCCTCGCGGAGATCTATCCCGATCTCGCCCACACCCTGCGGTTGCAGCAGGTCGCCGCCGAGCAGGTCGCCCAGGCCAACCAGCAGCGGATCGCGCTGGCGGAGGCGGCCGGCGTCGATCCGTCGCCGCACGCGAGCGAAGCGACGGCAAAACCCGAGACCTACACCGTGGTCAGTGGCGACACCCTCTCGAAGATCGCCCAGCAACATTCGGTGACGGTCGACGAACTTCGCAAGTGGAACCATCTCGATAGCGATACACTCAGCATCGGACAGGAGCTGAAGGTATCTTCGCAATGACACGGACCCGCCGCACCGGGGCATGCAGCGCGTGCTCGGCCTGAGCGCCGACCGGCGCGGTCGCCGCGCGCTGCCGTTGACGCCGGTGATGCGGGCGGCCTGGAGCGGATTCGCCAAGACCCTCGGATCCCGCCAGCGGCGATGGGCCGAGGCCTGCGGTTTCA
The DNA here is from genome assembly GCA_035701405.1 of Rhodanobacteraceae bacterium. GTDB lineage: Bacteria > Pseudomonadota > Gammaproteobacteria > Xanthomonadales > Rhodanobacteraceae > 66-474. Next base: position 11,112 of record DASSNH010000186.1, on the reverse strand, counting down.
TCGGGCAGGCGGGTGCGATCTGCATGCTTCCGGACGCGCGCGGCGACAGTGCGCGGGTGTTGTGCGGGATCGATCCCGCGTTGCCTCCGTTCGCGCTCGGCGGCTTGCCCTGGCAGTTGCCGGCGGACGACTACCGAATCGAGGGCGACGTCCTGTCGGCGCACGACGCCGCGCTCGGCTGGGCGCTCGGCAGCTACCGCTTCGCGCGCTATCGCGAACCGCACGCCGAGCCCGCTCGGCTGGTGCTGCCGCGCGCGGTGCTGGACGAGGTGTCGCCGACGGTCGAGGCGATCGCGCGGGTGCGCGACCTGGTCAACACCACGGCGCAGGACCTCGGTCCCGCCGAAGTGTGCGCAGTAGTCCGTGAGGTGGGGGCTGCATACGGCGCGAAGTGCCGTGAATGGAGCGGTGACGGGCTCCTCGAGGCCGGTTTCCCGACCGTGCATGCGGTGGGCCGGGCCAGTCCTCGCGCGCCGCGGGTGGTCGAACTCACCTGGGGCGACCCAAAGCACCCGCTGCTGGCGCTGGTCGGCAAGGGCGTGTGCTTCGACACCGGCGGGCTCGATCTCAAGAGCCACGACGGCATGCGCTGGATGAAGAAGGACATGGGCGGCGCCGCGCACGCGTTGTCGCTGGCGCAGCTCGTGATGGCGTCGAACCTTCCGGTGCGCCTGCGGCTGCTGATCCCGACGGTCGACAACGCCGTGGCCGGCGATGCGCTGCGCCCGGGCGACGTGATCCGCACCCGCGCAGGCATCACCGTCGAAGTCGACAACACCGACGCCGAAGGCCGCCTGATCCTGTGCGACGCGCTGGCCGCGGCGGTCGAGGAGAAGCCGGACCTGCTGATCGATTTCGCCACGCTGACCGGCGCCGCGCGGGTCGCGCTCGGTCCCGACCTGCCGGCCTTGTTCGCGAGCCGCGACGATCTCGCCGAGGCCGTGCTCGCCGCCGGCGCGGCGCAACACGACCCGTTGTGGCGGCTGCCGCTGTGGCAACCGTACCGCGCGATGCTGGTCTCGGGTGTCGCGGACACCAGCAACACCGGGGCGTCGCGCCATGCAGGCGCGATCACCGCGGCGCTGTACCTGCAGAACTTCGTGCCGGCGAGCGTGCCTTGGCTGCACGTGGACGTGTACGCCTGGAACGACGGCGACCGCCCAGGCCGTCCCCGCGGCGGCGACGCGCAGTCGCTGCGCGCTTTCCACGCGTTCCTGCGCGAGCGCTATCGCGCCTGACGGGGAAACCGGGGTCAGAGTCGACTTTCGCGACAGACCCGCGTGTTTGGTGAGACACTCTCGAAAGTCGACTCTGACCCCGGTTTCCCCATTCGTGCAAGGACATTCGCTGCTGCAGTCGGTGCTGGTCTTCCTGGTCGCGGTGGTGATCGCGGTGCCGCTCGCGCGCCGTCTGAAGCTCGGCTCGGTGCTCGGCTATCTCGCGGCCGGGGTCGTGATCGGGCCGTACGGCCTGCACTGGGTGCGCGATCCTGAGGCGATTTCCGGGATCTCCGAGTTCGGCGTCGCGCTGCTGTTGTTCGTGATCGGCCTGGAATTGTCGCCGCAGCGATTGTGGGTGATGCGGCGGCAGGTGTTCGGAGCGGGCGCGGCGCAGGTGTTCGGCACCGCGATCGTGATCGCGCTGATCGCGGCGCTCGGGTTCCACCTCGATGCGATGGCCGCGGCCGTGGTCGGACTCGGGCTGGCGTTCTCGTCCACCGCCTTCGGCCTGCAGATCCTCGCCGAGCGCCGCGAACTGCAGAGTCCGCATGGGCGGCAGGCATTCGCGATGCTGTTGTTCCAGGATCTCGCCGCGATTCCGCTGATCGCGGCGGTCCCCCTGCTCGCGGCGCACGGCGCGACCCACGCGCCGGGCCAGCCGCTGTGGCTTTCGGCGCTGCGCGTCGCCGGCGTGATCGCGGTGGTGGTGGTGGGCGGGCGCTATGCGCTGCGGCCGGTGTTCCGGGCGGTGGCCAAGACCCAGTTGATCGAGGTGTCGACCGCCACCGCGCTCCTGGTGGTGATCGGCACCGCCTGGCTGATGCAGCTCGCCGGGATCTCGATGGCGCTGGGCACCTTCCTGGCCGGCGTTCTGCTCGCCGATTCGGAATACCGCCACGACCTCGAATCCAACATCGCGCCGTTCGAGGGCCTGCTGCTCGGGCTGTTCTTCATCACGGTCGGGATGGGTGTGAACCTGAAGCTGCTCGCCCTGCACCCGTGGATCGTGCTCGGACTGGTGGCGTTGCTGCTCGCCTGCAAGGGTCCGATCGTGGCCGCGGTGGGCAAGGCCAACCCGCGGCTGGACGGCAGGGACGCGCTCAAGCTCGCTGCGCTCCTGGCCGGCGGCGGGGAGTTCGCGTTCGTGGTATTCCGGTTGGCCGCCGCCAACGGGATGCTGACCCGTGCCCAGCAGGAACTGCTGGTGCTGGTGGTGACCCTCGCGATGGCGGCGGTGCCGCTGCTGGTACTCGCCGCGGCGCGGATGCCCGCATCGCGCAAGCCGGAACGCGCCTATGACGAAATCGATGCGGATGGACCGCGGGTGATCATCGCCGGTTTCGGGCGGGTCGGGCAGATCATCGGCCGCCTGCTGCGGGCGCGCGGCATTCCGTTCGTGGCGCTGGAAAACTCGATCGAGCAGGTGGACCTGTCGCGGCGTTTCGCCGGCACCAACATCTATTTCGGCGATCCCTCGCGAGCGGAAATCCTGCGCGCGGCGCAGGCCGGCAAGGCCGAGGTGTTCGTGCTGGCGACCGACGACCCGGCCACGAATGTCCGCACCGCGCGCATGGTGCGCCGGATGTTCCCGCACCTGAAGATCATCGCGCGTGCGCGCAACCGCCAGCACGCGTTCCGCCTGATGGACCTCACCTCCGATCCCGACGACGTCGTGCGCGAGACGTTCTACTCGAGCCTGAAGATGGCGCGCCTGGCGCTGACGGCGCTCGGGGTGGCGCCGGCGCAGGCCGAGGCGAGCGTGACGATGTTCCGCGAGCATGACGAGAAGCTGCTGCGCGACCAGCACCTCGTGTACGACGACGACGTGGCGTTGCGCCAGACGACCCGCGAGGCGTACGCGGAACTGCAGGGACTGTTCGAAGCCGACGTCGCGGCGGAAGCCGTCCCTACTCGGGATGCGTCATCAACGGCGTCACCACCGACGGGTTGACCGCGCCGCGACGCGGCGAAAGTTCCAGCGCGAGGTCGACGAAGCCGAGCACGCGCGCGACGTCGGCCGGCGTGCGGTCCCTGCAGTCGCGCGCGTCGCGATCGGCGCCGCGGGCCAGCAGCGCCCGTGCCGGCTCGAACAACGCGTGCATCGCGCAGGCGTGCAGTGCGGTGACACCGTGTTCGTCGGCGTGGGCGGGATCCGCGCCGGCATCGAGCAGCACCGGCAGCAGCGCGCCGAGGTGGGTGCCGTCGCAATCGGTTCCGGGCTTCACGTGCACGCCCAGCAACATCAGCAGTGGCGTGGCGCCAGACACGTCGGCACTGTTGAGCGCGCCGCATCCGGGGAGCAGGCTGTCCAGCAGCCGCCGGCAGCGCAGGCTGTCGCGGCTGTCGAAGCAGAACCGCGCGCCCGCGTGCAGCGGCGTGCGGCCGTGCACGTCGGCGGCATCCGGCTGGGCGCCGAGTTCGCGCAGCACCGCGCAGACTTCGGGATTGCCGAGCGCGGCGGCGATCATCAGTGCAGTGACGCCCTCGGCGTGACGGTGGTCGACCGCCACGCCGGCGGCGACGAGCGCGCGCAGGATGTCCGGGTGCCGCGCGCTCGCCGCGGCGGACAGAGGCGAGGCGCCGGTGTCCAGCGTGTACGCCGGATCGGCACCCGCGGCCAGCAGGCGCTGCACGCTTTGCAGCGAACCGGCCCCGCAGGCCCGCAGCAGTGCGGTGGCGCCGCGCGCGTCGCGCGCATCCACCGGCATGCCGAGCGCCAGCAAGCGTGCGACCGCCTCGGGATCGCTCGCGGCGGCTGGCAGGTCGTGTGCGTGCAACGGCCGACCGGGCAGCGGCCAGCCGTTCCAGCGCAGCCAGTATTCGAGTTGCGTCGCGCCACGCGCGAGTGCGAGGCCGAGCGGCGTCTCGCCCCCGGCCGCGGGACATTCGGGATCGGCGCCATGCGCGATCAACGCCTTGACCTGCGGCAGCGCCGCCTCCGGGTCGGCGTCGAGCGCAACGTGCAGCGGTGTCGCCCCCGCGCGGTCGCGGACGTTCGGATCGGCGCCCCGCGCGAGCAGGGCTTCGAGCACGGGCAGCAGCGCAGGTCGGCTGGCATGGTGCAGCGGCGAGCGTCCATCGGAATCGGTGCCGAACAGGTCCGCGCCGCGCTCCAGCAGGGCCAGCGCGAGCGTCGCGCCGTCCGCGGCGCCGCCGAGCCGGCCGAGCGCGTGCGCGTAGCGTCCGGCGCCCGCCGGCGTCGCGCCTGCATCCAGCAGTTGCCACACGGCGCAGGCCGAATTGGGCAGGCGGTCGAGGACCGCATCGAACAGCCGGCTGCCGTCGTCGAGCGTGGCGTCGGCGGCGAGGCCGTGTTCGAGCAGCCAGGCACGCGGCGCGCGATCGTCGTGTCCGGCGAGGTCGAGGTACAGCGCGGCGAGTTCGTTCACGGGCCAGCTCTGCACGCGCTCCGCGAATCGCGCGACCACGTTCCAGTGCGCGAAGCGCAGCGCGTCGAGCAGGTGCGCAGGCGTGTCCGCGCCTGCTTCCGGCTGGCTGCCGTGGTCGTGGCTGGCGGGAAGTGGCGCCTCGGGATCGAGCAGCGCGACCAGGTCCCAGCGGCCGGCTGCGCTGGCGTGGTCGACCGCACTGCGCCCATCCGGGCCCTTGCGGCACGGATCGGCCCCCATGGCGAGGAGCGCGCGGATGCAATCGACGCTGGCGCGCGGCGACTGGCAGGCGAGGACCAGCGCCGTGCGGCCGTGCTGGTCGCCGGCGTGGATGTCGGGTCGCTTTTCCGCCAGCAGCGCGACGACCGCGGTGGCGCCGGCCCGCGCGGCTTCCATCAAGGGCGTGGTGCCGTGGCGGTCGGCGAGCGCGGCATCGGCTCCGGCGTCGAGCAAGCTGCGCACGATCGCGGCATGGCCTTCGCGCGCGGCGTGCATCAGCGCGCTGCGGCCGAGCGCATCGACCGCATCCACCGGCGCCTTGTGCTTGAGCAGGAATTCGACGCCTTCGGGGTCGTCGTCGGCGATCCCGGCCGCGGCCGGCAGCGCGGCGCCGGGCTGTGCGCCGCGCCGGACCAGGAACCGGAGCAGCGGCCAGTTCGCGGCTTCGGCGGCCACCGCGAGCGGCGTCGCCTGGTCGCGATTGCGCGCCTCGAGCGGAGCCTGCGCGTCGACGAGGATCGCCGCGACGGCCGGTTCGCTGCAAAGCGCTGCATGGTGCAGCGGTGTGTTGCCGTCCGCATCGGCGAGTGCCGGGTCGGCGCCGTTGGCGACCAGGCTGGTGACCGTTTCCGGCCGGCCCGCGCTGCAACAGCGGGTCGCGGCCAGCAGCGGCGTGAGCCCCGCCTGCGCGCGGTTCACCTGCGCGCCCGCGCCGATCAGGGCGCGGAGCAACCGGGTGTCGGGCAATTCGGCCGCTAGGACCAGCGCGGAACGCTGGTCGCGCGCACCCGCGGGCGGTGCTGCATCCGGGTGGGCGCCGCGCGCCAGCCAGTCGCTGGCGGCGCCGGCGTCACCCGCGCGCGCGGCCGCGAGCAAGCCCTCGTCCAGCGAGGTTTGGGGAACGGTCGGTTCGGCCGGCGCGCCAGGCGCGACGTCCGGGGCCGCGGTTTCGTTCGACGCCTCGTGTTCCGCGTTTTCGGCGGACGCGACGTGTCGTTCCGGCTCCCGTGGCGGCGGCGCTTCGGGTGGCGGACCGGCGCGAGGACTGCGGCGGTCGAACAACAGCCGCAGGGTCCGGTTGGCGACGACCATCGAACACACCGGCAGTACCACCACCGCGAACAGGAACAGTGCGGCTGTGCGGATTTCATCCGGCAGGTCCGCACCCAGACCCGCGAGGGTGAGGGCGCCGAAGGCGATCGCGAGCTGCGCGATCGAGGCCGGCAGGAAGTGCGTCAGGAACAGGTCCCGCCGGCGCGTGAGGTGTTGCGCGAAGCGGGCGCTGCGCGCAAGCGCGGTGGTGATCCACGAATGTTCGGCGGCGGCGGGGAAGGCATCGTCCCATTCGAACACCAAGCCGAACGCCGGCCAGAAGCGCCACAGCACAACCAGGGCGATCACCAACGCCACGCACAATCCGAGCGTCGCCGGGAGTGACGGCGTGCGTGAAAGCACCAGCAGCGGCCACGCCACCAGCACGAACACGACCGCGGTGTGGATCACGAGCGCAATCAGGTGCGCAGGGCCGCGCCGGAGTGCGGTGCGCACGAACGTCGCTTCGCAACCGAAACCGATCGCGTGGCAGGCGGCCGCCATCGACAGCGACGCGCCGACCAGCAGCAGCACCAGCGAATAGCGTTCCCAGTCGGGCGGGATCCAGATCGCGAGCAACACCGCGACCAGCGAAGGCAGGAAACAGGCCAGCGACCGCGAAAGGGGCGGCCGGCGGCGGGATTTTGCAATAGGCATGAACGGACCCGTGCGACAGAGCGGCCAAGTATAGGGAATGCGGCGTTACGGGCCACACGGAAGGATGGCTACCCCCAACGCCCCGCCGCAAGGTTCCCCGCGCATGGAAGAAGACACTGCGGCTACTTGCGCGGGCCCTGCCACGATGCGATAGTCGCCATAACAAAAATTTCATACAAACGTATGAACGAGACGGAGCGCCCGAGGTCCGAGGCCGTCCATGCCGCAGGTCCATCAACTTTCGACTGGAGATCCATCGATGAGCAACAAACCGATTTCCGCTTCAGGGCTGGCCGGGCTGGCGCTGGCCGCCCTGGCCGTCGCCGTATCCGGCGCGCTGGTCAGCCCGGTCGCGTCCGCTTCCGGCTTCCAGATCAGCGAGAACACCGTCAAGGCGATGGGACGCGCCTATGCCGGGCGCGAGGCGGCGGGTGGCGATGCGTCCGTGGTGATCAACAATCCCGCGGCCATGGTCGATTTCGACACTTATGCGGTGCAGATCGATGCCACCGCGATTAGCGTCAGCACCCAGTTCCACGGCGGCGGCACCGATGCGATCGGGCAACCCCTGTCCGGTGGCGACGGCGGTGATGGCGGCGGCGTCCATGGCGTGCCGGCCATCAGTTTCATCGCGCCGCTCGGGCCGGACTGGCGCATCGGTTTCGGCGTCAACGCGCCGTACGGTCTCGCGACCGAATACGACGCCGGCTGGATGGGCCGCTACCAGGCGCTGAAGTCCGGCGTGAAGTCGATGGATTTCACCGGTTCGATCGCGTGGGCGGTCGCGCCGCAGTTTTCGCTGGGCTTTTCGGTGATCTACCAGAGGACCAGCGTCGACATCGGCAACGCCGTCAATCTCGGAGCGGTGCTGGCGGCGCCGCCATTCAACCTCGCGCCCGCCTTCCTGCCCCAGTCCGCCGACGGCGCGGTGCGCCTGCGCGGCGACGACTCCAAGTGGGGCTGGCAGATCGGCGCCGAGTGGAAGCCGACCACGCAGGACACCATCGGATTCAGCTACCACGCCAAGATCAACCACGACATCGACGGTACCGCGTACTTCTCCGTGCCGCCGGACGTGCAGTACGTGCTGTCGCAGCCGGGCGTGCCGCCGTTGTTCCAGACCACCGGCGGCAGGGGCGAACTCGCGACGCCCGCCACCGCCAACCTGAGCTACTGGCACAAGACCATGGGTCCGGTGTCCTGGGGCGCGGAACTGTCCTGGACCGGGTGGAGTTCCTTCCAGCGTCTCGCGATCGACTTCGCCAATCCGGCGCAGCCCGACATCGACCAGTACTACGGCTGGAAGGACACGTTGTTCGGTTCGCTCGGCATGGACTACCAGGTCAGCGACCGCTGGACCTGGCGCGCGGGCGTGGCCTACGACCAGACGCCCACGCGGGACGCTTCGCGCGATCCGCGCATCCCGGACGCCGCGCGCAAGTGGATCTCGCTCGGCGCGACGTATTCGCCGAGCGCGCAGGTCGAGTTCAACGTCGGCTACACCCACCTGTTCGTCAGCGACAGTTCCGTCGACGACATCAGCGCGACCGGCGACCATCTGGTCGGCAGCTTCGAGAACTCGGGCAACCTGTTCGGAATTTCGATGCAGTACAAGTTCTGACGGGTGCGTCGCGGCATGGGCTGAAAGGAAAACCCCGCCGAAAGGCGGGGTTTTCGTTTGCATCCGCCTCCCGCGGGAAGGGAAAGCGACATTCCAAAGCGCGCCGCGTCAGGACTTGGAGGGTTCCTGCGGCGGCATCAGTTGCTGGACCCGCGCACGGACCTGGCTGTCGGTCTGCACCAGCTTGGCGATCTGGACGTAGCGATCCAGCGACAACTGGTTGCTGCGCACCGCGCTTTCCATTTTCTTCTCGGCGTCCGCCTTCAGTTGCGTGCGGGCATCCTCGGTCTTCGCGTTCGCGAGCTGGGGCTGCAAGTTCTGGCGGATGCCTTGCACTTCAACCACGGCGTCCGCGAAATGCTTCAGCTCCGTATCGTTCGGCGTCGCTCCGGTGTCGGATTGCGACGCGGCCGCGCCGGCAGGAGGCGGGGTCTGCTGCTGCGTTGCCGGTTGGGTCTGTGCGAATGCCGCGGGTGCCAACATGGCGATCCCCAGCGCCACAGCCGTTGCGATGCCCCGGTGGTTGGATCGTCCAATCATTGCGTTGTCCTCGTCAGTGGAAATGCGTGCGGCGCTGGGAGACGCCGCGATTTCAACCTAGCGAGGAATGCGATACGGGTGCAACGCCTTGCCGGACGGCAATTCAGACTCAGGCAGGTTTCGCGCGAATTTTCGAACGACTCGTAAACGAACGCATTACGCGGCGGTAAAGAAAGCGTTGCGTCGCTGCGACTTGGCCTCAATCCTGCAGCGTCAGCAGCGACGCATTGCCCCCGGCGGCCGTGGTGTTGACGGTGAACGTGCGCTCGGTCGCGAAGCGCAGCAGGTAGTGCGGGCCGCCGGCCTTGGGACCGGTGCCGGAAAGGTTCTCGCCGCCGAACGGCTGCACGCCGACCACCGCGCCGATCTGGTTGCGGTTGACGTAGCAGTTGCCGACGCGCACCCGCGCCTGGATGTAGTCGACGGTTTCGTCGATGCGGCTGTGGATCCCGAGGGTGAGGCCGTAGCCGGTGGCGTTGACCTGGTCGATGACCTTGTCGAGTTCGCCGGCCTTCCAGCGCACGACGTGCAGGACCGGGCCGAACACTTCGCGCTCGAGCACCGCCAGCGACGCGATCTCGTAGGCGCGCGGCGCGAAGAAGGTGCCGTGCGCGCAGGCTTCCGGCAGTTTCACTTCTCGGATCAGCTTCGCCTGCTTGTCCATCCGCGCGGCGTGCGCTTGCAGCATCTTGAGCGCGTCGTCGTCGATCACGGGGCCGACGTCGGTCGAGAGCAGCGCCGGATCGCCCACGGTGAGCTCGTCCATCGCGCCACCCAGCATTCCTATGACCTTGTCCGCGACCACGTCCTGCACGTACAGCACCCGGCTGGCCGAGCAGCGCTGGCCGGCGGAATCGAACGCCGAGCTGACGACGTCCTTGACCAGTTGTTCCGGGAGCGCCGAGGAATCGGCGATCATCGCGTTCTGCCCGCCGGTTTCGGCGACGAGCGCGGCGATCGGCGCGTCGCGTTCGGCGAGCGCGCGATTGATCGCGCGCGCCGTATCGGTCGAGCCGGTGAACGCGACGCCGCCGACGCGGTTGTCGCCGGTGAGTGCGGGGCCCACCGTCGCGCCGTCGCCGGGGACGAATTGCAAGACGTCCGTCGGCACGCCGGCCTCGTGCAGCAGCTTTACCATTGCATGGGCGATCAGCGTGGTCTGCTCGGCCGGCTTGGCGATCACGGCGTTGCCGGCGACCAGCGCCGCGCTGACCTGGCCGGTGAAGATCGCCAGCGGGAAATTCCACGGGCTGATGCACACGAACACGCCGCGCCCGTGCAGCGACAGCTCGTTGGTTTCGCCCGTCGGTCCGGGCAGCGCCTCCGGCTGGCCGAACAACCGCCGCGCCATCGTCGCGTAGTAGCGCAGGAAGTCGGCCGCCTCGCGCACTTCGGAAATGGATGCGCCAATCGTCTTGCCGGCCTCGCGCACGCACATCGAGATGAATTCACCGCGGCGCGCTTCCAGTTGGTCGGCGGCGTATTCGAGGATCGCGGCGCGGCTCGCGGCCGGCAGGCGGTCCCAGCCCGGCTGGGCGGACACCGCGTTCGCGAGTGCCTTGTCCACGCTGGCGGTGTCGGCGCCCTGCCAGGTCCCGATTTCGACCCTGCGGTCGGCCGGGTTCGTGACCTTCACCGTATCGCCGGATGGCGTGGCGCCGGGTACCAGCGGCGCCGCGTGCCACGGTCCCGGATGCTGGTTGGCCGCTTCGGCGAGCGACGCGAGTTCATTGTCGTCGGACAGGTTCACGCCCATCGAATTTTTCCTCAGGCCCGCGTAGAGATTGACCGGAAGCGGGATGCGCGGGTGCGGTTTGGATGCGTAGGCGCGCACCACTTCGCAGGGATCGCCCACCAGCTTCTCCATGGGCAGGAATTCGTCGACCACATGGTTGATGAAGCTGGTGTTGGCGCCGTTTTCCAGCAGCCGGCGCACCAGGTACGGCAACAGGTCGCGGTGGCTGCCGACCGGCGCGTACACGCGGCAGGGCACGTCGAGGTGCTGCTTGCCGATCACTTCATCGTACAGCTCCTTGCCCATGCCGTGCAGGCGCTGGTACTCGAACGGACGGCCGCGCGCCATGTGGTGGATCGCGGCGATCGTGTGCGCGTTGTGGGTCGCGAACTGCGGATAGATGAGGTCGCAGCCAGCCTCGAACATCCGGCGGGCGCAGGCGAGGTAGGACACGTCGGTGTTGGGCTTGCGCGTGTACACCGGATAGCCGGCGAGGCCCTGTTCCTGGGCCAGCTTGATCTCGGCATCCCAGTACGCGCCCTTGACCAGCCGCACGCACCAGCGGCGGCCGGCATTGCGCGCAGTCTCGGCCAGCCAGTCGATCACGAACGGCGCGCGCTTCTGGTAGGCCTGCACGGC
>DASSNH010000185.1:0-11191 GCA_035701405.1 Rhodanobacteraceae bacterium | reverse complement strand
GTTGCCGGCGATCGCTTCGGCACGCCGCTGCCACACGTCGAGTGCGCGGGCATGGATGCCGAACAGCGGGTCGGATGGGTTGCTCATGGCGGCTCCACCAAAGGTGTCCGCCGGGCAAGCAGCAATATGCGTGCCAGCGGCTGGAAAGCGCGCTGCCATGCGGGTTTCACGCCGGAGAGGCGGTTTTTTGGTGTCTCGGCGGCGGCGGAATCCTGCCGCTGCGGCGGAAGCTTGCCGCCGCCGATGACGGAAATCCGACGGAAGCAACGGCCGCAACAGGGTGATCGGCCGCTTTCGCCAAAGCTTGAGTATGGGGACCGGGAACCAGGGACCGGGGGCCGGGTTTCGATGGAGCGCGCGGTGGCGGCGAGGGCGCGCGTTGCATGGACCGACGGGACGACCGGTTTGGTCGCCGTTCCCTGCTCCCCGTTCCCTATTCCCTGTTCCCTGCTCCCGGTGGCATGCGGCTTGCTTCAGTCAAGGGGCGCGGCTATCCGCCGATCCAGTGGCAATGCGCCGCGCACCACGATCCACTTTGGTTTCCGGAGCAACTTTCAGCGATGGGATTCTTGTCGAGCAGTCATGTCGAGGCGCTGGCCCAGGCCTTGGCCGCGGGCGATCGGCAGTGCGCCCGCGAGCTTGCGCAGCGGCATCCGGCCGCCGCGCGCGCGCTGGCGCCTTTGTTGTCCGCGGGGTCGCAGCGCGAGCAGCAAGAGGCGTGGCTGCGCGCGCTGGAACAGCAGGGGCTCGCATTGTCCGGCACCCGCCGGCTGGGGCAGCGCCTGCGCGAAATGCCGGACCAACTGGCCGGCGCGCGCCAACATCTCGACGGCGTGGCACGGGACGGCGACGGAATCACGTCGCTGGCGCGGCAAGCGGCTGCGTCGCTGCAGCAGGGCGCGGAAAAGATCGGCGCGGGGAAGCAGGACCTTGCCGAACTCGACGGACAGTTGAGCCTGCTGCGCGGAACACTCTGCGGAATGACCCGTACCCATGAACGGTTCACCGGCTACTTCGAGGAAATCGCCCGTTTGACCGCCGTGGTCCAGGACATCGCGCACCAGACCAACCTGGTGGCGCTGAATGCGGCGATCGAGGCGGCCCGCGCCGGCGAGTCCGGGCGCGGTTTCGCGGTGGTTGCCGATGAGGTCAAGCAACTCGCCGAGAAGACGGCAGCAGCCACCGCCGAGATCGAAACCGTGACCGAAGCCGTCGACGGTTTTTCCGGCACGCTGGAAGAAACGGTCGGTGGCGGCCTCGCGAGGCTCGACGGTGCCGGCAAGGGCGTCGAGGCGCTGCGCGGCACGCTCGACGCCACCGACGCCGCGCTCGGGGACGCCCGGTCGCGCCTGCAAGCGCTGCAAGGGACGGGCGATGGCCTGTCCGGCCGCGCGCGCAGTGGCGGAGCGTTGCTGGCGAAACTGCAACGCAGCGGCGAGGAATGCTCGCGCCATCTCGACGCGGTGGAACACGCCGCCGTCGCGGCCCAGCAGTCGGCGTTGCTGGGTGTTCCGCACCTGGCGGCCACCGATGGCGCCGGCGCCATCCGGATGGTCCGCGAATCCTGCGCCGCCCTGCGCCACGGGCTGGACCTGCTGGCGCGAACGCCGGCGCGGCTCGATCGCCGCTGGATGGATGGCGCCTCGCTGCGTGCCTGGATGGCGCAATTGCGCGACGCCCGGCCCGCCTTGCCGGCCCTGGAGGCGGTGCAGGAAAGCCTGCGCCAGTTCGAACAACGCCGGGGGCAACTGGACATGGCCCTCGAAGAAGGCGAAAGCGCGCGCTGCGACGAGCTGGTGCCCGCGATGCAAGCCGACCTCGACGCGATCCAGAAACAACTCGGCGTGCTGGCGGAGGACGACGCATGAAGCGGATGATGGCCGCGGCGACGCTGCTGATCGCGATGGCGGGCACCGTCCACGCGGCCGCGGTGCAGTCGCTGCCGGAACTGCAGGCGACGGCCGTCGCGGCGGTGCGCCAGGCGGCGCCTGCCGACGCGCGCATCGTCGCGGAGGCCGAGCCGCTCGATTCGCGCCTGCGCCTGCCGGCGTGCTCCGGTGAACTCCAGGCAGAGGCTCCGGATCTCGCCCGCGGTTCCTCGCGGGTATCCGTCGCGGTGTCGTGCGCGGTCGGCCCAAGCTGGACCGTCCGGGTTCCGGTGCACGTGCAGATCTTCCGCAAGGTGCTCGTGAGCAGCCGCGCGCTGGCCCGCGGCGACGTCATCAACGCCGGCGACATCCGTGCCGAGGAGCAGGACGTGGCGCGGCTGGGTTACGGCTACCTGGCCGAATCGGCGCAGGTGTACGGGCGCCATCTTCGCCGGCCCGTGGGCGCGGATACCGTGCTTACGCCCGGCATGCTGACGGCGCGCGAAGTGGTGCAGCGCGGCCAGCAGGTGAGCCTGGTGGCGCGGATGGACGGAATACTGGTGCGGGGCGGGGGCGTCGCGCTGCAGGGGGGCGATCGCGGCGACCTGGTACGGGTGCGCAGCCTCAGTTGCGACTGCGTGGTGCAGGGCACCGTTCGCGATCCCGGCGTCGTGGAGACGCTGCCGTGAACGCGGCGGTGGCGCGAAAGCCGGCCCGCGGGGCAACTCTAAAGTTTTGTCAAAAGCGGCCGATCCATAGGCCAATCGGCAGGAGTGGCGGGAGATTCCCATGAACAACACGATCCATCCCGGTGGCCCGACGGCCCCGCAAACGGCGGCAACCGGCGCCAAGCCTGCCGTGCCTGGCGACGTCGACTCGGCAGCCTCCAGGGCCACGGGCAGCGTTCCGGCGCAGGGCGGCGACCACGTGCAGCTCACCGAATCGGCACGCGCCCTCGGCGCGGCCACCCGCGGGACCGATGCGCCCGTCGACACGAAGCACGTGGAGCGCATCCGGCAGGCGATCGCCGACGGCACCTACAAGGTGGACCCGCAGCGCGTGGCCGAACGCCTGATCGCCCTGGAGAAACAAATTGGCTGACATGCCGCTCGCACCCGAGTTCGACGACGCCCGTCGCGCCGTCTACGCGGAAATGGCTTCGTCGGTGGACGCGTTGCGCGGCACCCTCGACGCCGAACGCGAGGCACTGGACCAGCTCGACCCGGTGGCGCTGGATGCGGCGACCTCCGCGAAGGCGCGGCTGCTGCTCCGGCTGGAGGCGCTCGAGGCGGAGCGCCGGCAACTGGACGATTTCGCCGCGCCGCGCGAATCGTCGGGCACCTGGCAGCGGATCCGCAGCCAGCTCGAAGACTGCCGGCGCATGAACGAGACCAACGGCAGCATCGTCGAACACCAGCTACGCGGGGTGCGCCGTGCACTCGGCATCCTGCGCGGCGCCGGCGAGGCGCCACCGCTCCTCTACGGGCCCGGCGGCCACGCCGATGCACCGGTACTTCCCCATTCGCTTTCCAAAGCCTGACTGAAGTTGAAATCCATGTCCCTGTCGACCGCCCCCACCCAGATGGACCACGAATCCGGCATCGAGGTGGAAGTCCTCCCCTTCGTGCGCGTGCCGATCCTGGACCGCAACATGCAGCTCGTCGCCTACGACATCCGCCATCAATCGGATGAAGGCGGCGCGAAACTCGCGCCGGCGACGCTGCAACTGTTCGGCCTCGTATCCCTGCTGGACCAGCTCACCGGCCGCCAGCTTTCGTTCTTCGCGGTGGACGAGGAACTGCTGCGCGGCCACGCCGACCTGTTGCGGTTCGACGGGCGGGTGGGCCCACGGGTCGACGTGAAGCTCGCTGCCTCCGACGATGTCTACGCGGTGTTGCGTGGCATGGCGGCGCGCGGCGTGCCGGTGATGATCGACGACCTGGTCTGGTCCGATGCGTTGCCGGAAGCCTCCGTGCAGCGCTTCGAGGAACTGGCGCAGCTCGCCAGCCACGTCAGCATCGATCCCGCCCGCCACGACGAGGCCACGCTGCTGCGGACGATCGGCCGCCTGCGCGCCGCGGACACCGTGGTCGTGGCGTCGTGCCTGTCGACCCGCGAAGTGCACGGCACCTGCATGGACCTCGGCTTCGACGCGTTCGAGGGTTCGTACCTGTTCGAGCCGCCGGCGAAGAGCGCGATCGATTCGCTGAAGCCCAGCCGCTTGAACGTGTTGCGGCTGCTGGCCGCGGTCCAGGATCCCGAGAACGGGCCGAACGAACTGGAAGCACTGATCCGCAACGACGCGGTGCTCAGCTACAAGCTGCTCGCTTGCGTCAACTCCGCCTACTTCGGCGTGCCGCGCGAACTGAAGTCGCTGCAGCAGGCCGCCGTCTATTTCGGCGTCAACCACATCCGCAACTGGGTGTACGCGATGGCCGTCGGCGACCTCGACGACACCTCCCCGGAGGTGCTGAAGCAGGCCCTGCTGCGCGCGCGCATGTCGGAACTGCTGGGTCGCCAACTGCCGCCGGAACGCCGCGAGATGGCGTTCACCATGGGTTTGTTCTCGCTGCTCGACACCATCATGGGCGTGCCCATGGAGCGCGTGCTGGCCGACGTCCCGGTCGCCGCCGAGGTGCGCGAGGCCCTGGTCGGCGGAAGCGGTCCGCTGGCCGGCGTGCTGCAGCAGATCCGCGCGTGGGAGAGCGGCCACGTGGTGCGCGCCACGAGCTCCGGCGGGGTGGTGGTCGACCTTGCCGAGGCGTACCTTGATTCGCTGGAGTGGGCCGAGCACGTCTACAGCCACGCCCAACGCAGCGCGGCATGAAGGTCCCGCGCGTGCAGCCTGTCAAACCTGGAAAAGCCGTCATGAAGAAGATCATTGCCGCGGGCGCATTGCTGCTCTCCCCCGTGCTCGCGCACGCTGCCTGTTCGCCCGCCGATTTCAAGGTCGCTGCCTTCGATGTGATGTCGGGCGATGCGGCGCACCCGGTGCTGGAGATGCCGGGCAAGCTGGTCAACCATTGCGACGAGCCGGCCGCCGCCCAGCTGCAGATCGAGGCGAGGTCGGACGACGGATCGGTCGTGCAGAAGCGCAAGTTCTGGCCGGCCGGCACCGCGAACATCGCTCCCGGCGCCAGCGTGAAGTTCGATGCCGGCCGCATGTTCAGCTACAAGGCTTCCATGAAGACCTATTCGGTAAGCATCGTTTCCGTGCGGAGCTGGTAGAAAAGCAGGGAACAGGGAACGGGGAACCAGGCAGCGACGCAGGGCGGGCACGCCCGCCGCCCGCCATCATGCACCAATGACATCCAACGTCGCAGGCAGATTCGAGCGCGCAGCAGCGGAACGCCTTGCGATGCCGGCCGGCTACGAATTCCCTCAGCGCAGCTTTTCGGTGGCGGCGTAGATCCGCGACAGGACTGCCGCGAATGCCGCGTACAGTTCCTGGGGCACGTCCGTGCGAAGCCGCACCGCCGCCAGCAGCGCGGCGGTTGACGGGTCCGGGTGCCGGGGCAAGCCCAGGCGTTCTGCCTCTTCGAGCAGGCGTTCGACCTCGTCCGCACCGAGGTCGGGCCGCAGGGTGCCTTCGGCCGGCGCGCCGTGGTCGCGGAAGCGGAGCGTGACCGAGCGCGGTGCGGCGTTCATGCCCTGGCCTCCAGCAGCGAATGGCCGAGCCCGGTGTGGCGCATGGGCGAGCCCTGGCGTATGCGCAGCTGCGCAAGCCGCAGCCCGGAGCCTTCCAGCAGTTGCGACAGCACCGAGGTTTGTTCCTCCAGTGCCTGCACGGCGCGGTCATGCTGCGCCCACAGGTCGACGTTCACTTCGGCGCCGCGCAGCCGCACCGTACCGTGGACCGGCCCGAGCGCGGGCGGCTCCAGGGTGAAGCCCAGGGTCCACCGGGGCTCTTCCGCGGCCTGGACGCCCTGGCCCGTGCCGTCCTGCTCGATCCGGACCTGCAGCACGTCGAAGCCGTCGTCGCCGCGGATCGGAACCTCGATCATGCAGCCCTGCGGGGACGCCGATGGATGGGCGTCGAGTTGCATGATTTCGATCCGCGACAATGCGGCCTCCGCATGCTTCAGCAGGTTGCCTGCCAGCACCAGCGCATCGGCAGCCGGCATTGCCGGCAGGCGCGGCTGCGGTTGCAGCGGCAACTGCAGGAGCGGCGGTGGTGGCGGCTCCGGGGCTTCGGGCACCGGCGCACCGGTTTTCGGCAGCGACTGCAGGGCCTGCGTGAGGCGCTGCAGCGCCGCCTTGATGTCGTAGTCGACCTGCGTGGCCGGCATGCGCTCGGGTGCGCGGGCGCGTTGCAGCAGGTTGTGTTCCAGTTGCGTGCCGCCACGCTGCAGCGTATCGCGCAGCACGTCGGGATCGAGCACGTCGTGGCGGTCGGCGATGGAGCCTTCGAGCCTTGCCAGCGCCGCGCGCGCCGGTTCCGGCAGCGCGCGGGCGCCGGGCAGCCGCGCGAGTGCATGCAGGTCGGCGAGCAACGGTTGCAGGCCGCCCTGGCTCGGCAGGCGCGCACGCAGCGCGGTCACGGCCGGCGAGCTCTGGCTCGCTTCAGGCGGGTCCAGCAGTTCCAGTACCGGCTGTGGCCCGGCCGACAGGACCTTTGCCTGGAACTGGCGCGGCACCGGCCAGGTGGCAGGCGGCTCGGCCTCGACTTTCAGGCCGTTGATCTGCAGCACCAGTCGCATCGCGGGCAGGTATTCCAGCACGCGGCCGGACACGACCGAGCCAACCTTCCACGGCCTGGCCAGCGTGCCCGCTGCGGCTGCCGCCCAGTCGAGGGCCGCCAGTTGGGGTGGTTGCACGATCAAGCGCCAGCTCCATGCATTCAGGTATGCGGTCGGTATCGGCAGGACTTGTGTGAACTTGAGCAAGAACGCCGAGGGGCACTCGCGGTAGGGTGGACACGGTCCGCCACGCCACCTTGGGTGGGCGGGCAATGCCCGCCCCGCCCGGTGTTCCCTAAAGTTGCGTCGAGGCGGGCCGCTACAGCGTTGGTAGTCGTATGCGGAGGTCGCATGGCGGGCAAGCGAAAACGGAGCCGGCCCGGCGAATGCCGGGTCGCACTGGCCGCGGACCTGGTCGTCGCGGGTGCCGGGGACATGCATGCGCGGTTGCGCGACGCGCTCGCGCAGACCGGGCCCGTGGTGCTCGACGCGGCCGGGGTGGCGCGGCTCGACACCAGCGGGCTGCAACTCCTCGAGGCTTTCATCCACGCGCGCGAGGCCGCCGCCGCACCCTGGCGGTGGGACAACGTCGGCGAGGTGCTGCGCGAAGCTGCCGCGCGGCTTGGCCTGCAACAAATGCTGAAATTGCCGGAAGCCGTTCCGGCGAGCGATTGAGACGATCCGAGGTTTTTCGAAATGCCCAAGATTCTCGCGGTGGATGATTCTGTTTCGATGCGCAACATGGTGTCCTTCACGTTGCGGGGTGCCGGCCACGAGGTGTGCGAGGCGGCGGACGGCGAAGCGGCCCTGGCCGCGGCGCGGGCCGAGCGCTTCGACCTCGTGTTGGCGGACATCAACATGCCGGGCATGGACGGCATCACCCTGACCCGCGAGCTGCGTGCGCTGCCGTCGTTCGCGGGGGTGCCGATCCTGATCCTGACCACCGAATCCGACCGGGACAAGAAGCTGGAAGGCAAGGCCGCCGGCGCCACCGGCTGGCTGGTGAAGCCCTTCGATCCCGACCAGTTGCTGGCCACGGTCGCCCGCGTGGCGGGCTGAGCAGGGCAGGGCCCAGAATGGCGACGGTCGATCTCAGCCAGTTCCACCAGACGTTTTTCGAGGAGAGCCTCGAGAACCTGGCCGTGATGGAAGACGCGTTGCTGGCGCTGGAACATGGTGTCCAGGAGCCGGGCGCCGACGACCGCGAGCTGGTCCACACGATCTTCCGCGCGGCGCACTCCATCAAGGGTGGTGCCGCCACCTTCGGGTTCTCGGATGTCGCCGCGTTCACCCATGTGCTCGAGTCGCTGCTCGACGAGGTGCGCGCCGGCCGGCGCGCGGCCGACGGCGGCATCATCGAGTCGCTGCTGCAGGCGGTCGACTGCCTGGCCGGCATGCTGGCGCGCTCGCGCGACGGCGGTGCGGTGGCCGACGCCATGAGTGAATCGCTGCGCGAACGTTTCACGCGGATGCTCGGCAAGCCGGTCGAAGCCACGGCCGCGAAGGCGGCGCCGGCGTTGGCCGCCGCCGGCTGGCGGATCCGCTTCCGGCCGCTGCCGCACATGCTGCGGACCGGCAACGATCCGCTGCGGATGTTCCGCGAACTGGCGAGCCACGGCGCGCTGGTGGTGAAGCAGGTGCACTTCCTCGAGCAGCCGCGCCCCGCGTTCGAGGACCTGGACCCCACCGCCGCGACGCTAGGCTGGGACCTCGAACTGCACGGCGACATCCCGCGCAGCCAGGTGGACGCCGTCTTCGAGTGGGTCGACGGCGACTGCGAACTGGACATCGAGGTGCTGCACGACCGCCGTACCCGGTGCCAGGCGCCGGACGCCGCGGCCCAGGCCGCAACGGCGCCCGCGCCGGAGCCGGGCGTGCATGCCGATGCCGGTTCGATCCGTGTGTCGATCGCCAAGGTCGATGCGCTGATCAACATGGTCGGCGAGCTGGTGATCACGCAATCGATGCTGGGCGACATCGGTGAACATTTCAGCCTGGATCGCCTGGCGCGCCTGCGCGAGGGGCTGGCGCAGCTCGATCGCACCACCCGCGAACTCCAGGACAGCGTGATGCGGATCCGGATGCTGCCGATCGCGGCGGTGTTCCATCGTTTCCCGCGGATGGTGCGCGACCTCGAGCACCGCCTCGGCAAGCGCGTCAAGCTGGAGCTGCGCGGCGAGTCCACCGAAGTCGACAAGACCGTGCTCGAGCGGATCGGCGATCCGCTGGTGCACCTGATCCGCAACGCCGTGGACCATGGCTTCGAGAAGCCCGAGGCGCGCGTGGCCGCGGGCAAGCCGGAGACCGGGATGCTGCGCCTCGAAGCCCGCCACGAAGGCGGCAACGTGGTGGTCGAAGTCAGCGACGACGGCGGCGGCCTCCGGCGCGCCCCGATCCTCGCCAAGGCCGAGCAGAGTGGGCTGGTGCGGCCCGGCCAGGAAATCGACGACGAGGAACTGGCCGAACTGATCTTCCAGCCCGGATTTTCCACCCATGCCGAAGCCACCGACGTGTCCGGGCGCGGCGTCGGCATGGACGTGGTGCGCCGCAACGTCCGCGACCTCGGCGGCAGTGTGAGCGTTCGCAGCCGCGAAGGCGCGGGCAGCACCTTCACGATCGTGTTGCCGCTCACCCTCGCGATCATCGAAGGTCTGGTCACCGGGGTCGGCGGCGAGCGCTACATCGTGCCGCTGGTTTCCATCGTCGAATCCCTGCAGCTGCGGACCGATGGCGTGCGCCACGTCGGCGGTGGCGGCGAGTTGTTCCGCTTCCGGGACGACTGGTTGCCGCTGGTCCGGCTCCATGACGTGTTCGGCTGCACCGGTGCGGTGACCGAGGTGGAGCAGGGGATGGTGATGGTCGTCGAGGCCGGCGGACGTCGCGTCGGGCTGCTGGTGGATGCGCTGATGGGCCAGCAGCAGGCGGTGATCAAGTCGCTGGAGGCGCATTACCGGCGGGTCGAGGGTATTTCCGGCGCCACGATCGCCAGCGACGGCGGCGTGGCCCTGATCGTGGATGTCGGGGGCATCGTCGGCCTGGCCGGGCGCCGCAAGGCGGCGTAGCGCGCCGCATATGTGGCGCTGCGCTCCTTGAGCCGTCGTCACCTCAAGGATCCGTCCCTGCGGTCGATAAAGCAGGAGAACAACGGCGCGCCGGCGCCACCCGGAGGTAGCAGCACGATGTCCCAGAGCGAACAACCGGCCAGGGCAGTCCAGCAACTCACTTTCACGCTGGCCGGCGAGGAATACGGCATCGACATCCTGTCGGTGCGCGAGATCCGTGCCTGGTCGCGGGTCACCCGCATTCCGCAGGCCCCGGAGTACGTGCTCGGCGTGCTCAATCTCAGGGGCACCGTGGTGCCGGTCATGGACATGCGGCTGCGCTTCGGCCTGCCGCGAGAAGGCTATGGGTCCGACACGGTCGTGGTGGTGGTGGCGGTCGGCGAGCGCCTGTTCGGGATCGTCGCCGACGCCGTGGCCGACGTCTTCGACGCGCCCGCGGACACGATCAAGCCGGTTCCCGACCTGGGGGCCGTGGTGGATACCCGGTTCCTGAAGGGACTGGCCGGTGACGGCGAGCGCATGATCATGCTGCTCGATGTGGAACGCCTGATGCGCCCCGGCGAAGCCGAGGCGCTCGATGCACTGCTGGCTCCCGCGGATGCGGAAGCGGTGGCCTGACGATTCCGGGGGAACGATGAAGATGAAACTCGCAGCCTTGACCCGAATCCGCATTCCCGTGTTCAGCGTCACGGCCCGCCTCACCGCCGTCATCGGCATGTTGCTGGCGATGCTGGTGGTGGGCGCGTGGATCGGATTGAACGGAATGTCGCGGGGCAACCACGACGTCGGCCGCATCTACGCCAGCGGGCTGGTGCCGTTGTCGGTTTCCGACACGGTGTCGCGCAACACCCTGCGCAATTTCATCAGCCTCAGCGAAGCGGCGTTCCGGATCAAGGACAAGGCCATCGTCGAGCAGAAGCTCCACGAGGTCGCCACGCGCGAGAAGGCCACCGACGCACTGGTCAAGCAACTCAAGGGCTACTCGCTCACGCCGGCCGTCGGCAAGCAGTTGCAGGCGTTCACCCGCGCGCGGTCGGATGTGCTTTCGTCGATCGAAAGCGTCCATGACGCGCTGGCCTCCGGCGATGCAGGTGCGAGCGAGCTGCTGTACACCGGCCTGCTGCCGTCGGTCGCGATCATGCAGGGCGAAATGGACAAGCTGATCAAGATGCAGGTAGACAGCGGCCAGCGCCTGCACCAGGAAGCGGCCCAGCGCTACCAGCAGATCCGCACGGTGACACTGATGGTGCTGGTGGTCGGCATCGTGCTGGCGCTGCTGATCGCGGTGCTGGTGATCCGCTCGGTCGTCGTGACGTTGAGCCGATCCGTCGAGGTGGCGCACGCGATCGCCGACGGTCATCTCGGGCACCACATCGTCACCAACGGCAAGGGCGAACTCGGCCGGTTGCTGGCCGCGCTGCGCACGATGGACGAGCGCCTCTGCGGCATCGTCGGCCAGGTGAGCCGCGGATCGGACGAGGTCAGCGTCGCCGCGCAGCAGATTTCGCGCGGCAACGACGACCTGAGCCAGCGCACCCAGGAACAGGCCTCGAGCCTCGAGGAAACGGCGTCGTCGATGGAG
>DASSNH010000184.1:0-11179 GCA_035701405.1 Rhodanobacteraceae bacterium | reverse complement strand
ACTTCCGGATACTCGCTGATCGGCAACTGGAACACCGCGATGCCGCCCGTGATCAGGAACAGCAGCGACAGCACCGCGGCCATGATCGGCCGGTCGACGAAAAATTGGGCAATGTTCTTCATGGGGTTTCCTGGTCTTCAGCCTTGCGGGGGCATTTCCTTCTCCCTTCGGGAGAAGGTGCCCGAAGGGCGGATGAGGGTTCGGCGAAGCTTCGGCGCATCGCCCTGGCCGTACCCTCACCCGCCTGCCGGCACCCTCTCCCGGGGGGAGAGGGATGCGATAGGCGACGCATTGGCGTCATGGCGATTGGTCTGCGCGGTGCGCTTGTCTTGCCGCGACTGCTCGCCGGCGGCTTCGACCAGCGCCTTGTCTTCGGCGTCGAGGCGATAGTCCATCGCCACCTTTTCGGCATTCACCTGGACGCCCGGGCGTACGCGCTGCAGCCCGTTCACCACGACGCGGGCACCCGGCTTCAGGCCGCTGTCGATCACGCGCAGGCCGTGGAACAGCGGGCCGGTGCTGACCTTGCGGTACTGCACCTTCTGCTCGCCATCCACCACGTAGACGAACTGGTTGGCGAGGTCGGTGCCGACCGCGCGGTCGTCGATCAGGATCCGCGGCTCGGGCTGCCCCATCTGCACGCGCACGTGGGCGTAGAGGCCGGGCGTGAACAAGCCGTCTGCGTTGTCGAACACCGCACGCAGGCGCATCGTCCCGGAATCGGTGTGCAACTGGTTGTCGACGAAGTCCAACCGTCCTTCGTGCGGATAGCCCTGTTCGTCCGACAGCCCCATTTCGACAGCGATGCGGGGCTCGCGGCCCTCATCCCGCGCAGCCGCGCGCAGGTGGTCCAGCTTCAGCCAGGTGTGTTCGTCCACGTTGAAATAGGCGTACACCGGATTCACCGAGACGATGCTGGTCAGCACGTCGCTGCTGGTGACGAGGTTGCCCGGAGTCACGTGCGCATTGCTGACGCGTCCGTCGATGGGCGCGCGCACGGTCGTGAAGCCCAGGTTCAAACGTGCCGCCGACAGTTCGGCATCTGCCGCGGACAGCGCGGCTTGCGCGCTTCGCTGGGCGGTGGCCTGGCGATCCGCTTCGGCCTTGGCAATCGCATGTTTGGCCAGGAGGCGCTGGGCGCGACCGGCATTGTCCCGGGCGAGCTTCAGCGCCGCCCGGGCCTGGTCGCGCCTGGCCACGAGGCGATCGACCTCGGCCTGGTATGGGCGCGGATCGATCTTGAACAGCACGTCGCCCTTGTGCACCAGCGCGCCTTCGTCGAAGCCCACCGCGTCGATGTAGCCACCCACCCGCGGGCGCACGTCGACGCTGTCTACCGGCTCGAGCCGGCCAGTGAACTCCGCGCTCGCACTGACGGGGCGCTCCAGCGCCTGCGCCACCGTGACCTGCGGCGGGCCGGCCGGAGCCGCCTGCGCATGCCCGCTGCGATGGTCCAGCACGACCCAGCTCACCACGCTGGCCACCACCACCAAACCGATCAGGACAAATTTCTTCTTCATCATCACCAGCAGTCCTCTCTGACGGAATCGCGCGCCGACACCGGCACTTCGCGAGCGCCAGAGATAAGAACACTGATCGGTACAGTTAACCCCCTCCCGAGGCATTCCACTCGTGACTTCCAGTCATGAATGGCGACATAATGATCATCATGGAAGACTTTTCAGCAATAGCGAGCTTCGTCCGGGTGGTGGAGGCCAGGAGTTTCAGGGCCGCCGCCGCACAATTGAACATGACCCCGTCGGGGGTCAGCCGCGCGGTTTCGAGGCTGGAAGAGCAAATCGGAGTGCGGTTGCTGTTTCGCAGCACGCGCGCGCTCAGGCTCACCGACGACGGCGAATCGTTCTACCAGCGTTGCAAGGACATCCTGGCCGATCTCGGCGATGCGGTGGAGGCGCTGGCATACGCGCGCACCAAGCCGCAGGGCAAGCTGCGGGTTGCGGTGAACGTGTCGATCGGACGCGCGGCGTTGATCCCGAACCTCGCGGATTTCGAGGAGCGTTATCCCGACGTCCGGCTGGAATTGGCCATGAGCGACCGCAACATCGGCCTGATCGAGGAGGGCATCGACTGCGCGATCCGGATGGGCGAGCTGGAGGATTCCAACCTCATCGCGCGCAAGCTCGGTTACTTCAGCAACGTGTTGTGCGCTTCACCCGAATACCTCGCCCGGCACGGCACGCCCACATCCATCGAGGACCTCAAGCAGCACAAGTGCGTCAACTACGTGTACCCGACCAACGGCCGCACGTATCAATGGCAGTTCGACTCGCCGGACGGACGCATCGCGCTGGACGTGGACGCGCACCTCCTGATCAACGACGGCGAATCGGTGATCCAGGCTGCGATGGCCGGCCTCGGGATCATCCAGGTGCCGCACTGGCTGGCCGCCGGGCCGATCGGCAAGGGCAAGCTCGAGGTCATCATGCAGGACACCATTTCGACCGGCTCGCCGGTATGGATCGTGTACCCGCAGAAAAAACACCTGTCGGCCCGCGTGCACGCCTTCATGGACTGGGTGCAGGAACTCTTCAGCCGCAACAACGTGCCGGCTTGCCGGCTGATGCCGGGCGCGAAATCGGCATGCGTGGTTCAGGAGGACGCGCAGCCCCAGTATCGATCCGCCCTGGTGGCAGAAACCTGAGGGGCGCAGGCGCCCACTGCCCTCAGGCAGCCGCAGTCAACGTTTGCGCCGCCAGGTCCTCGAGCGTGGCGAGATCCGGGATCCAGGCCGGTTCCTCGTGGACGAGCACCTGTTCGCGGACGCCGGTCGGCAGGTCCACGGCATCCGGATCCGGAACCAGCATCTCTTCCGAAACCAGCGTCAGGCGCGGGAAGCCCTGGGTGAGTACTCCAAGGTAAGGCAGTCGCGGATGGCCGTTCAGGGCCTTCAGGATCGCAACCCGCGCGTTGCCGGTCGATTCGCCGCCCGACACGCCCGCGAGCACGGAAAACGCCAGCACCGGCAGTCCCCAGCCGCGCCAGGTGAGCCGCCCGAGCAGCCATGAGGGCGCGCCTTCGACTGCCGCCGGATGCGCGTAGGTGATGACCTCGGCCATGGTGGTGTTGGGAACCAGCAGCCGGCCGCCGGTGACCGGCAGCATGACGCCGCGAATCTCCTGCGGCCTCAGCCTCGGGGTGGTCACGCCTTGCCTCCGATCGATTCCGCCTCCGCATCGCTGCGGGCACTGGCCGCGGTCTTGCGCGGTTCGCTCTCGTGCAACCAGCGCTCGATCGGTTCGGCGTGGACGACCGTGGTGACGGTTTCCATGGGCTCGAGTTCCAGCGACAGCCCGGCCAGGCTCTCCGCGAGCGCCAGGTCGGAGTTCTTCTGTTGCTCGCGTCGCGGGGCCGGCGCAGGCGCGGCGTCGGTATCGACCAGTTGCCAGTCATCCAGCGAAGGCAGGCTGACCGGCACCTCGGAATCCTCGACAGCCCCGCTGGTGGCGACCACAGGCGCCACGCTGGATCCCGGTTCCGCTCCCGCATCAGGCATCGCGTTCGCCGCCGTACCGCCTTCAACGAGTCGCCACACTTCCGGCGAATCCGAAGGTGAACGGGAATCGGCATCGGCGAGGCGCGCGTCGATCATGGCGGACAAGGTTTCGGTGTCGACGTCGAGGTCGTCAACGCCGTGCGCTTGTACCGGCTCCAATGCCGCATCCGCCAGAGCGCCGGTCGCCGCGGTTTGGGCCGGCGCATCCGCGACAGCGGACTGCCCCATGTCGCCGGCTGGCACGCCGGCACTTTCCTGTACGAAGTCGGCAGTCATGGTTTCGATCTCCTGTGGCGACAATGGGCGCTCGAACACGCCCGTGTGGTGCGGCGCCCGTGAATCGTGGGAGGCGGCAGCGGAAGGGACCGCGAACCCGGCCGCCGGTTGTCCGGGGCGGGGCGGATCCACGTCGGTACTGCCCCGAAGCTTGGCCAGCAGGTGCCGCAACCAGCGCGCACGCGCCCAGCCTTCCAGTTCGCGGGAAATCTCGGGATCGTTGTAGACGACCGGGACATCGGCCGCGTCCAGCAAGGCTTCGAACGTGTCGAGGCCACCGCCATCGTCGAGATTCACCAGCGCGGCGTCGACGTTCGCCGCGGCCATCCGTGCGGCGTCGAAGCCGCCGGCATCGCTCGCGTAGGCGATTTCGACGTGGGCCTGCAGGGCTTCGCGCAGGTGCGCGGCGGCGGCTTGGTCACCGAACACCAGGGCGATCCGCGGCAGCCTGGGGATGAGATGGTCAGGCACGGCCGGCCTCCAGCATTTCCCTGACGTGGTGCAGCAGGTCGGCTTCGCTGTAGGGCTTGCCGAGGTACCGCTCGACGCCGATCTCCAGCGCACGCTGGCGGTGCTTTTCGCCGGTGCGCGAGGTGATCATGATGATGGGCACGTGGCGGAAACGCGCGTCGTTCTTCATGTGCGTCGCGAGCTCGTAGCCGTCCATCCGGGGCATCTCGATGTCCAGCAACATCGCGTCGGGCACGCGCTCCTGCAGCTTTTCGAGCGCGTCGACGCCGTCTTTCGCCGTGACGACCTCGAGCTGCTCGCGCTCGAGGACGCGGGTCGTGACCTTGCGCATCGTGATCGAATCGTCGACCACCATCACCATCCGCGGGCCGCCCTCGCGGCTGCGCGGCGCTTCCACGACGGGCTCCTGCGGCACGGCGTCGGCTTCGCCGATGGCGAGCGCGGCCGCGCGGTTGGCGACCACGTGCCGGACCAGCGGCGCCAGGTCGAGGATCAGCATCACCGATCCGTCGCCCATGATGGTGGCCCCGAACATGCCCGGAACGTTGCTGACCTGCGGGGCGACCGGTTTGACCACGATTTCGCGCGAACCGATCACGGTGTCGATGCGGACAGCGGCGCGGAGGTCGCCGGCGCGCACCATCAGCAGCGGCAATTGGCCGCTGCCCTCGTCGGGGATCGGCGAGATCCCGAGGCCCAGCAATTCGGAAAGATCGTGCAACGTGTATTCCTCGCCAACGTGGTTCACGGTCATCTGGCCGCTTGCCTTGCGCTCCACCAGTTCCTCGGGGCGGATGCGCGACACGGCCTGGACCGAAGTCATCGGGATCGCGAACGTGGTATCGGCCGCGCGCACGGTGATCGCCTGCGTGACGGCCAGCGTGAATGGCAACCGGATGTTGAAGACGGTGCCGCGTCCGCGCTCGGATTCAATCGTGAGCGAACCGCCCAGTTGCCGGATCTGGTTGGCCACCACGTCCATGCCGACGCCGCGGCCGGCGAGCTGGCTGATTTCGCTGGCCGTGGAAAACCCCGTCTGCAGCACGAAGTTGAGCAGCTCGGCATCGGACACCGGCACCTCGGGCTTCAGCAGCCCGCGTTCGATGGCCTTGGCACGGATCGCGTCGCGGTCGAAGCCGGCGCCATCGTCGGAAACCCGCACCAGCACTTCGGTGCCCTGGCGGCCGACCTGGATGGTGACAGTCCCCTCCATCGGCTTGCCGATCGCGACGCGTTGCGCCGGATCCTCGATGCCGTGGGTGAGCGCGTTGCGCAGCATGTGTTCGAACGGCGCCTTCATGCGCTCGAGCACGTTGCGGTCCATTTCGCCCTGCGCGCCTTCCACCCGCAACTGCGCGCGCTTGCCGAGCTCGTCGGCGGCGCCGCGCAGCGTGCGGCGCAGGTTCGGCACCATCGACTCGAACGGCACCATGCGCGTGCGCATCAGGCCGTCCTGCAAATCCGAGTTCACCCGCGACTGCTGCAGCAACAGGGTTTCGGACTGGCGCGTCTGGTCGGCGAGGATGTCCTCGATCGAGGCAAGGTCCGACACCGACTCGGCGAGCGCGCGCGAATACTGCTGCAGGTTGGAGAAGCGGTCGAGCTCCAGCGGGTCGAACGTGGCGCCCTCGCCGGCTTCGTTCTCGCGCTGGTAGCGCGAGAGGATCTGGGTTTCGGTTTCGATCTCGAGCTTGCGCAACTGTTCGCGCAGGCGCGCGACGGTCTGGTCGAGCTCGACCAGGTTGAAGCGGAAGTTGCCGATCTGCTGTTCCAGCCGTGCGCGGTAGATTGAGGCTTCGCCCGCGGCGTTGACCAGCGAATCCAGGAGGTCCGAGCGAACCCGGATCATCTCGGCCGGCGCCTGGATTTCGGTTTCGTCCAGCAGCGGCGCGGGGCGAGGCGGCGGTGCCGGCCTGGCGGGCGCGGGGGCCTCGTCCGGGCGGGCCGAGCCATCGACCGGGCGACCTTCGGCCAGCGCGTTGAAGCGCTCGATCGCGTTGGCGGGATCGGCCAGCGCGCGACCCTGGACGAGGCGCTGGACCAGGTCGTGCAGACGATCGAAGCCGCGCTCGAGCGAATCGACTTCGATCGGCGTCAGTTCGCGCTGGCGATCGCCCGTTCTTTCCAGCAGGGTTTCCATCGCGTGCGCTAGATCGCCGACCGCGGCGATGCCCACCACGCGCGCGCCGCCCTTCAGGGTGTGCAGGTTGCGCTGCAGCCCGCGTACGCTTTCCACGTCATCCGGCGCGTGGCGCAGCGTGGTCACCTGGCTGTCGCTGGAATCGAGCAGTTCGCCCGCTTCTTCGGTGAACAGGCTGACGAGCTCGGGATCGAGATCGGGGATGTCCAGCGGCCCATCCGGTTGGGGATCTTCCGGGAACGGCGGCAAGGCGGCAGCGGCGATTTCGCGCGCGGCGACTTCGCGGGCGGCGGCGATGCGCTCGGCTTCGGCCTTCTCGGCAGCGATGCGTTCCCGTTCGGCCTGTTCCGCCGCGAGTCGTTCGGCTTCGGCCTGCTCTGCGGCGATTCGCTCCTGCTCGGCCTGTTCCGCGGCGATGCGTTCGACTTCCGCGTTTTCGGCGGCAATGCGTTCCTGTTCGGCTTGCTCGGCGGCGATACGTTCCTGTTCGGCCTGTTCGGCCGCGATGCGTTCCCGCTCGGCTTGCTCTGCGGCGACGCGTTCGGCTTCGGCCTTCTCGGCAGCGATGCGTTCCTGTTCCGCCCGCTCGGCGGCGATGCGTTCCTGTTCGGCTTGCTCGGCGGCGACGCGTTCCTGTTCGGCGTGTTCCGCGGCAATGCGGTCCCGTTCGGCTTGCTCGGCCGCGCTGCGCTCGGCTTCGACCTGCTCGGCCGCAGCGCGCCCCTGTTCGGATTGTTCGGCGGCAAGCCGCTCGGCTTCCGCCTTGTCCGCCGCGACACGTTCGGCGTCCGCCTGCTCGGCGGCGTGGCGCTCGGCTTCCGCCTTGTCCTCGGCGCGGCGCCCGGATTCCTCGCGCGCGGCCAGCACGTCCTCGTCGTCTTCGGTCGGAAGCATGGAGGCGGCTTCGAGTCCTATGGCGAGGGCTCCGTCCAGATCCTCCTCGGACAGCTCGATGGCTTCCGCGGCATCGGCCATGGCCGCGCGCGGCGCCCCCAGGGGGGCGGCTTCCGGCCAGCGGTCGCGCAAGGCTTCCATCCGCTCGGCGAGTGCCGTGATGTCGGGCAGGTCCGGCACCGGTGCATCGAACTCCGCCATCACGTGTTCGGTCACCGACGCCGCATCGCGCAACGCATCGCAGCCCTCGCGATCGAGCGGGGCGCCGGCGCTGCGCACGCGCCGAACCCAGACTTCCGTCGGCCCCAGCATGCGCGCCAGCGATTCGATGCCGACCATGGCCACGGCGCCGTGCAGGGTATGGACCGAGCGCACCAGTTCGTCGTCAACCGCCACGTCATGGTTCGCGTTGCGGCCGATGTATCCGCGCATGCGTTCCAGATGCAGGCCCACCTCGGTCCGCAGCACGTCCAGCAGGATCGGGTCGACCACCGGCAGGCCCGACTCCGGCGAGGTAACGACCTGGTCGGACAGCGGAACCGGCGGCGCCTCGCCCTCGTCCGCGGGCACCCAGCGACGCACCTTGCGCAGGACCTTGCGATAGCCGCCCATCGAATCGGCGATCCGGGCCGGCTCGCCCGCGGCGAGCTTGTCCGCCGTCTGCGTGATCGCGTCGAGCGGCGGGTTGAGTTCTATCGCGCCGCCGCGCAAGCCCGCGTGCAACTTCGGCAAGGTCGCAACCGCCGCTTCGACCACTTCGAGGACGTTGCCGTCCGGCAGAATCGTGCGATCGAGCACGCGGTTGAGCATGTTCTCGATCTTCCAGCTGAACTCGCCCAGTGCGACGGCGCCGACCAGCCGGCCCGAGCCCTTCAGCGTGTGGAAGGAACGCCGCACGTTCTTGAGCGTGTCGAGGTCTTCCGGATCGGCTTTCCACGCCGGCAGGTTGACGTTGATGTTGGCGATTTCCTCGCCGACTTCCTCGATGAAGACTTCGCGGATTTCCTCGTCGATGCCGGCGGCTTCCTGGAAGGCGGTCTCGACGGACACGCCTTCGCTGGCGATCGGCTCGAGGACATCTTCTTCGACTTCGATCCATTGTCCGGGCCCGACGCCCGGCACGGCTTCGGCGGCCGAAGGCCCGGCATCGGTGGCTTGCGCAGCGGCGACCGGAATGTCGACGGGCGACGGCAGGCCGCGCCCCACGGTGACGGGACCGGATGCGGGCGGCGCAGCGCGCGCGGGGGCCGCTTCATCGCCGGATTCGGCATCCGCATAGGCCGGCACGCGGCGCTCCGGCAGCGGCCAGTAGTGCAGCGCTTCCAGGCTGCGGCGTGCCGCATCGAGGATCCGGTTGTCCCCGGCGCTCGCGTCACGACCGATTTCGAGGTAGTACTCGACGCTCGCCATGGCGTCGGCGAGCGTGTCCATTTCATCGACCGTGGGGACGCGGTGGTCCGCGATCAATTCGTTGCCGATGTAGCGGTCGATGCCCTCGACGACGTCGGCGGGGGCATCCAGGTTCAGGATGCGGAGCGCGCCGGTCACTTCGGCGAGCAGCTTCGGGACGTCGGCGAGTTCGGCGTGCGACCACGACGATTCGATGAACGCCGTCAGCGCACCCTTGACGCCGCCGAGGTTGGCGCCGGCTTCGTGCATCAGCGCCCGCATGATCTTGCGGCCCTCGCTGAAGGGCAGCGTTTCGTCGGACCCGCCGGGACCACCGAGGTTTTCGATGTGTTCGTCGAGGGAAGCGTCGACGTAGAGCAGCGCGCTCGCGATGTCGAGGATCGTCTCGGGGCGCGCTTCGCGCTCGCCGTCGTTGATCTGCGCGACGAGGTTGCACTGGTCGCGGACCATCCGGGCGGGGGTGTCCAACCCCAGCACGGCCAGGGTTTCGCACACCCGGT
The DNA here is from genome assembly GCA_035701405.1 of Rhodanobacteraceae bacterium. Classification (GTDB taxonomy): domain Bacteria; phylum Pseudomonadota; class Gammaproteobacteria; order Xanthomonadales; family Rhodanobacteraceae; genus 66-474. The sequence continues at coordinate 1,974 of DASSNH010000184.1, read as the reverse complement.
GCAGCGTTTCCACCTGCGGCGCGAGCTGGTCCGGCTCGCGGTCGTCACGCCGCAGATAGATGTCCAGGCCCTCCTTGACGCGCAGCAGGTCCTCGCGGACGGCCTTGGCCACCGTGTCGAGCAACGCGCGGTTGCGGCCGGACATCGCCGCACGGGCGCGCTCGAGTTCGGCTTCGGATGGCACCATGCGATCGAGCGCGAAGCATTCGGCAATGGCTTCGCTGCGCCCGGCGCCGGGACCGGCCTGCACCACATGGAACAGCAGGTCGCGGGTGAGTTCGCGCGCATCCTCGTCGCCGCAGACTTCCTCGCCCTGGTCCTGCATCCGGTGGATGGTGCGGTCGAGGTGCCCGAACTGCTGGCGCAGGCTGGCGAGATGGTGGTCGAGCCGGCCCTGCTGCAAAGCTTCCAGCACGCCACCGGCAACCCACCACAGGCGGCGGGCCGGCTCGGCGTGGCACAAGGCGCGAAGTTCGTCCATGCATTCGTGCATGGCCGCGAAGTCCGGCGCCTTGCCTTGGGTCCAGGGCAGCAACTGCGCCTGGAAGCGCGCCCGGATCCGGGTGGCGCGTTGGCGCAGGTCGGCAAACGGGAACGGCGCACGCGCGCCCGCGGCGTCCGGCGGCAGCGGCCGGTCCAGATCGGGGTGGAACAGCACGCGCGCGTCGGCCGCTTCGCAGCCGCGCGCCTCACGCAATTCGTTGAGCAACGGCAACAGGACGATCGGGATGTCCTTGTGGCCGCTCTCGATCAGGTCGAGGTAATCCGGAAGCTGCACGAGGCTCCGCATCAGCGCGCCGAATGCCTCGTCGCGGTCGTCGACCTTGTCCTCGATCAGCGCCTGGGCAAGGCATTCCATCTCGTGCGCGAGTTCGGCGGCACCGTACAGCTCGACCATCCGCAGCGTGCCGAGCACCTGGTGCAGCAGCGTGCTGCAGATCTGCATCGCCTGCCGGTCGGCGGGATTCTCGGCGTAGGTCTCGAGCGACTGGCGCGCCTCCGACAGGAGCTGGTCGATCTGGGGCTTGATCCAGCTCAGGGTCGAAAATTCGGCTTGCTCTTCGAGTCGCATCGCCTGTTTCCGCACGCTCACGCCCACCGCCTGCTCCGCCACCTCTTCGGGCGCAGCAGCGGCAACGCCGGCCTCGCCGGTCGCCGCGGACATCATGTCATCGCCTGCGGTCATGGCAACGAACCGCCGCTTACGCCGGCAGCTTGAAGTCGGCCACCGAGCGGCGGAGCTCTTGCGCGAGATGCGCGAGGTTTCCGATCGACTCCGCGGTCTGGTTGGCGCCCACCGAAGTTTGCGCGGTGATCTGCTGGATCGAACTCATCGTCGACGAGATGTTGGTCGCGGCCGCCGACTGCTGGCGGGCGGCGCTGGAGATGCCCTGGATCAACCCGGCGAGGTTGGTCGACACCTTTTCGATCTCGCCCAGTGCGGTGCCGGCGTCCTCGGCGAGCCGCGCACCATTCACCACCTGTGTCGTCGTCTGCTCCATGGAGCTGACCGCCTCGACGGTATCGGACTGAATGGTCTGGACCAGCGTTTCGATTCGCTTGGTCGCGCCGGTCGCGCGTTCGGCCAGTCGCTGCACTTCGTCCGCGACTACCGCGAAGCCGCGGCCCGCCTCGCCGGCCGAAGCCGCCTGGATGGCCGCGTTCAAGGCCAGGATGTTGGTCTGCTCGGCGATGTCGTTGATGAGTTCGACGATCGAGCCGATTTCCTGCGAGGACTCGCCAAGGCGCTTGATGCGCTTCGACGTTTCCTGGATCTGCTCGCGGATCGAGTCCATGCCGCTGATCGTCTGGCGCACGATCTGCGCGCCGTTGGATGCGATCTGCACCGAGCGCTGCGCCACTTCCGCCGAGTCGGCGGAGTTGCGCGACACCTGGTCGATGGACACCGCCATCTCGTTGATCTTGGCCGAGGCCGAGGTGATCTGTTCGGCCTGCTGGTTGGCCGCGTCCGCC
>DASSNH010000183.1:0-6200 GCA_035701405.1 Rhodanobacteraceae bacterium | reverse complement strand
GGCAGCGACGCGAAGGATGACGCGGTGGAATTCGGAAAAGGCTTGTCGAAGGTCGCCGAGTACACCCTGCTCGGCTCGGTCGGCGCCCGCCATGCCGCCGCGCTGCTCCACTACGGTGACGGCGCGCCCGACGCGGTGTACCTGCGCGATGGCGATGGTCCCTGGAAGCTCGCGCTCGGCATCGAGGCGAACGTGCGCGCGGCCTCCGGCGTCAACCATGGCGCCGCCTGGGATGGCGACCGGCTGCTGGTGATCGCCTACCGCGATGCGCCACGCGGCAAGCTGCTGGCGCTCGACACGAATGGGCAGTCCAGGGTGCTGGTTTCGCAAGGCGACTGGGCCATGCATTCGGTCGCGCCGATCGAGGGCGGATTTCTCGTCACCGAAGTGCGAGGTCCCGATTGGCGCGTGCAGCAGTATTCGCGCGACGGAACCTTCGTGCGCACCGTCCCGTTGCCGAAGAGCGGCGTCGGCGTCGGCGACATCGCTAGCAGCGAGACCTCCGACCGCGCGCTGATCAGCTATTCGGGCTGGACGGTTCCCTCGCGCTGGGTGGACTACGACGGCACGCGCGGCTCGCTCGAGACCGTCTTCGAGGTGAAGGCCGCGGCGGATTATTCGAAGCTCGAGACGTATCGCCTCGATGCGGTTTCGAAGGACGGCACGAAAGTCCCGGTCACCGTGATCGCGATGAAGGGCGTGACGCCGAATGGCACGAGGCCCACGATCCTCTACGGCTACGGCGGCTTCGGGATCACCACCGCGCCGCGCTTCCTCGGCTCGACCCTCGCGTGGCTGGAACGCGGCGGCGTGTACGCGGTCGCCAACATCCGCGGCGGCGGCGAGTTCGGCGAGGGCTGGCACGAGGCCGGCATGCTGGGGAAGAAGCAGAACGTGTTCGACGACTTCCACGCGGCGGCCGAGGCGCTGGTGCAGCACCACTGGACCGATGCTGCGCACCTCGGCATCCTGGGTGGCTCCAACGGCGGGCTGTTGATGGGTTCCGCTCTGACCCAGCACCCTTCCGACTACCGCGCCGTCGTGTCGCTGGTCGGCATCTACGACATGCTGCGCGCCGAGCTGTGGCCCAACGGCCAATACAACATCAGCGAGTACGGTACGGTCGCCAACCCTGCCGATTTCCGGTGGCTGCGCGCGTATTCGCCGTTGCAGAACGTGGAGCAGGGCACGGCTTATCCGGCAGTGCTGCTGGTCACCGGCGTCAACGATCCGCGGGTCGCGCCGTGGCAGTCGCGCAAGTTCGCGGCGGCACTGCAGGCCGCGACAACGTCGCGGAATCCGATCCTGTTGCTGACCCGCATGAACGAGGGCCACGGTGTCACAGCGTCCTTCGGTCAGCGGGTTGGCAACGCCGCGGCGACGCTGGCGTTCTTCGCGCAGGAGTTGGGGCTCGGCGAAGCCGTGGAGCCGGGCCAATGACACTGGAATGCGTGGAGGTCGAGACCCGGCCGCAGCCGACGCATGCGGTGATCTGGCTGCACGGTCTCGGCGCCGACGGCCACGATTTCGAGCCGCTGGTGCCGCAGTTGCTCCGGTCCGGTTGGCCGGCCTTGCGCTTCGTGTTCCCGCACGCGGCGATACGGCCGATCAGCCTGAACAACGGCCTGCCCATGCGCGGCTGGTACGACATCGCCGGCTTCGACCTTTCGCAGCGACAGGACGAGACGGGCGTGCGCGCGTCGATCACCGAGGTCGAGGCGCTGATCGAACGGGAAGCCGCGCACGGCATCGCGGCGGACCGCGTCGTGCTGGCGGGCTTTTCGCAAGGCGGCGCGGTCGCCCTGGCGGCGGGGTTGCGCCACGCGCGGAAGCTCGCGGCGATCGTCGCGCTGTCGACCTACCTACCGGTCGCCGAGGCGATCGGCCGCGAGCGCAGCGAGGCCAACGCGTCGATTCCGATCTTCATGGCGCACGGCGCCTTCGACCCGGTGGTACCGAAGGTGCTCGGCGAGCGCTCGCGCGACCGGCTGCGCGGCTGGGGCTATTCCGTGGCCTGGCACGATTACCCGATGGCGCACCAGGTGTGCCCGCAGGAAATTGCGGACCTGGCCGACTTCCTGGCCGGCGTGTGGTAGGCCGCGGAGAGGCCAAAGCCATGAATGCGGATCGACGCGCATACTGCATCTGATCCGTGGCGATCCGCGTGAATCCGCGTCAATGCTTTGCCCGCGACGAACAGATAGGCGGTGGGTTGGACGCGGATAGTCAGCCACGGGACGTCCGTGGCCACATGCAGGCATACTGCGCAGCATGGTGGAATCCATGATACGCGACGAGCGCGAAGCCGCCACGCTGCCGGACTTCTGCAGCATGGCCTCGGTGTTCACGCTGGTCATCGTCGCCGAATTGGTGGTGGTGATCGACGCGCTCGCGCCCGATGCGCGGATGCACTGGCGGGGTTTCGCGACCGCGACGTTGTTCGTGGTCTGGCTGGCGCTGCTGTCGTCGCTGATGTTGTGCAGGCTGGTGCCGCGGCTGCGCCGGGTGTCGCAGGTTCCCGCCTACCTGCTCGCACTGGCCGCACTGGTTTCGCTGGTCGTCGCCGCAAGCCTGGTCGTCGCCTGGCTGGACCACGCCCTCGGCACCGGCCTGACGCCGGTATCGATGCCGCGGTTCGTCGTCGGCAACGCGGTGCTCGCCGCCCTGCTTGGCGCCGCACTGCTCCGCTACTTCTACGTGCTGGCCGAATGGCGCGCGCGCCTCGCCGCCGTCGCGCGCGCGCAGTTCGAGGCGCTCCAAGCGCGCATCCGGCCGCACTTCCTCTACAACAGCATGAATACGGTGGCGGCCCTCGTGCGGGTCGATCCCGCCGCGGCGGAGCGAACCGTGGAGGACCTCGCGGATCTTTTCCGCGCCGCGCTGGGCGCGGAGGACAAGCCGAGCACGCTGGGCGCCGAACTCGGCCTCATCGATCGCTACCTGGCGATCGAGCAACTGCGACTGGGCGATCGCCTGAAGGTCGAGCGCGAACTCGCGGCGCTGCCGAAGGACATGGAACTGCCCGCGCTGCTGCTGCAGCCGCTGGTCGAGAATGCCGTCTACCACGGCATCCAGCCGCGCCGCGACGGCGGCACCCTGCGCATCGCCGGGCGCTGCAGCGATGACGGCGTGGAAATCGAGATCGACAATCCCCTTCCCGATGCCGCTTCGCCACCGCGCAGCGGGCATGGCATGGAAAACGTGCGCCGCAGGATCGCCTACCATTTCGGTGAGAGCGGACGTCTGGACGTCCGGATCGAGGACGGGGTCCATCGGGTGATCGTGGAGTTGCCGCGTGCGCATCCTGGTTGCTGACGACGAACCGCTTGCGCGCGCGCGCCTCGGCGCGCTGCTGCGCGAATGCGAGGGTGCGGAGGTGGTCGCGAGCGTCGGCGACGGCGAAACGGCGCTGGCGGCCTGCGTCGAAACGCAACCCGACCTGCTGCTGCTGGACATCGCGATGCCCGGCGTCGACGGCATCGGGGTGGCGCGCCGGCTCGCCTGCATGTCCAATCCGCCGCAACTGGTTTTCTGCACGGCCTACGAGGAGCACGCGCTGGCCGCCTACGAGTTGCGTGCCGCGGATTACCTGTTGAAACCGGTGCGGCTCGAACGCTTGCGCGAGGCACTGGCGCGCGCGCAGGCGCTGCGGCAGCGCAAGCCCGCGCCGGATGCGACGCTGCTGGTCCAGGTGCATGGCGCGCCGGTTCGGATCCGGTTGTCGGAAGTCTCCCACCTCAGTGCAGACGACAAGTACGTCACCTTGCATCGCGAAGCGGGCGATGCACTGACCGAGCAATCGCTGAAGTCGATCGAGGAGGCATTCCCCGACCGCTTCGTGCGCGTGCACCGCGGCTGCCTGATTCCGGTCGAACGACTGCTGGGACTGCGGCGGGAGGCGGACGGGTCGGTCCACGCGCTGATCGCCGGTTGCGAGGCGACGCCGGAAGTCAGCCGGCGCAACCTGCCCGCGGTGCGGAAGCTGCTGCGCGGAGACTAGAAGCCGGGAGTCCGGAAGGCCAGGCAAAAGCTGGGGTCAGAGTGCACTTTCGTGCGAAGCATCGCGATGGGGTTGTATCGGTATTCGAAAGTGCACTCTGACCCCGGTTTTCCCCGGTTTCCCCGGCTCTACGTGACCCACCCCGCCAGCACGATCAGGGCCACGACCGCGAGCCACACGATCAGCACCCGCAACATCAGGCGGCGGGCGTCGGCGAGCTCGACGATCGGGTCGCGGATATCGGTGGTCGCGCCGTCGCCCGCAGTGATGTCGGCATCGACCCCGGAGCGCGCCACGGCCGCGAGGAAGCCGGGGTCGAAGTCCCACGGCGAACGCGCGGGGTGCCCATGCCACCTTCGCCAGGTGCCGATCACCGCGTCGAAGTTGGAGACCAGCGCCATCGCCAGCACCATCAGGTGGGCCGGCACCCAGTCGAGGGCGAATGCGAAACGCCGCGCCGCGTAGCGGGTACGCGGATCGATGCGCCCGTCGCCGTTGTCGGCCGTTACCCAGGCGAGCCGATAGCCCAAGGCGCCCGCCGGGCCCAGCAGGAAGAACCAGAACAGGATCCCGAAGCGGCGTCGCAACGCGGCCATCACCGCGGCCTCGACCAGCTCCGCGGACGTGAAGGCACGCGGCGCGCCGTCCGGCTCGCTGCGCAGGTGCTGCGCGGCCACCACGCGCGCGACGACGTCGTCCTCGTTCAGCACGGCGTCGAAGTCGGCCGCCAACTCGCGTGGGCCGAACGTGTAGAACAGGATCAGCACCGCGAACGCCAGCGCCGCCAGCGCATAGACGCGCCCCTCCAGGAAGTGCGCGACCACTGCGCACGCCGCGACCGGCAATACGAGTGCAAGCGCCACGCGCCCGCCACCCTCCACGAAGTCGAGGACGCCGAGCCAGTTCCGATACCAGCCGAACCTGCGCAGGCCGGCGACATTGCCGGGCCACAACAGCAAGACCAGCAACACGATCAGCGCGGCGACGAGTTCGATGGCCATCCGTTCTTCTGCTCGCGGGATTGCCGGCGAGTGTAGCGGCGAGTGCTACTCCGCGTGCGGCAGCACGGACAGCTCGATCCCCGCGCGCGTGCGCAGCCAGTGCTCGAGGAGGCGATACGAAATCGAAAACCGTGTCGATGCCCGCAGCGAACCGTCACCCAGGCCCGCGACGATGTCGTCGGCGGTGAACCACCGTGCGTCCTCCAGTTCGCCGTCGGCGAGGGTGATGGCGCGGCCGGCCGCGGTGGCCGTGAAGCCCAGCATCAGGGACACGGGGAACGGCCACGGTTGCGAGGAATGGAAGTCGCAGTCGACCACCTCGATGCCGGTCTCCTCGCGCACCTCGCGGCGCACCGCATCCGCCAGCGACTCGCCGGGCTCCACGAATCCGGCCAGGGTCGAGAACTGGTTGGGATGCCAGTGGGCTTGCCGGCCGAGCAGGCAGGCGTCCTCGTGTTCGACGATCACGATGATGGCGGGATCGGTGCGGGGGAAATGCAGCCGGTCGCAAGACGCGCAGTGCGCGCGATGGCCGGCTTCGACCAACCGCAGTTCCGTGCCGCACGCCGGACAGTAGCGCGTCGCCTGCTGCCAGTTGGCGAGGCCGCGCGCATAGGCGAACAAGCCTGCCTCGTCGCCGGCGAGGCCGACGGCGGCGGATCGCAGGTCGAGCCAGGCTGCGTCGGGAAACGATTCGTGCCGGATCGCACCTCGCAACGAGAAGATCGGCGCGTCGGCAAGCCGCCCGAGGAAATTCGCGGATGCACCCGGCCCGGCGGTCGCGGCATCGAGCCAGCACAACCGCCCGTCGCGCACCGGCGCCCGGCCTTCCGCGTCGCAGCCGAGCCAGCGGGCGTCGGGTGCCGCGGCCTGTTCCGCGAGCCACGCGCCATCGCCGCGGAACTCGCCGCAGCGATCGAGCGGAGTGTTGGCGAAGGTATTGAGACGCGAACGTTCGGCCGAACTCACGAAGTCATCCCAGCAAGCCGGACAGCAAATCGGCCGGTTCGAAGCGGCTGTTGTGAGAAGCCAGGCCATGGAAGGCCGTTCCGACGTTCTGTAATCGCGGGGCCGTTGCGAGGACGCCCGGCTGGCAACGCGGCGATCACGGATTGATCGCAAGGCTATGCCGTGAACGAGCTTCCGCACCCGCAGGTCGTCTTGGCGTTGGGGTTGTGGATCACGAATTGCGCCCCCGA
>DASSNH010000182.1:0-2161 GCA_035701405.1 Rhodanobacteraceae bacterium | reverse complement strand
CGCCGCGGAGTCATCAACCATGAAGATCAAGCGATTCGTGGCACCGGCGATGCGCCAGGCCATGCAGCAGGTCCGCGACGACCAGGGCCCCGATGCGGTGATCCTGTCCACGCGGCGCTGCGAGGAAGGCATCGAGATCATCGCCGCCATCGACTACGACGAGGCACTGGTGCGCGAAGCGGCGGTGCACGCGGCGCCCATTCCCGCCGCGCCGAAACCTGCGCCGCGCGCGCGGGAGACGATCGACGAACAGCAGGAATCGACGTACGCGCCGCCCAGTCGAAACGGCGGCGAACCTTCGCCGGCGATCAGCGACATGCGCCAGGAACTCGGCAACCTGCGCGAGATGCTGGAGACGCAGCTCGCGAGCCTCGCCTGGAACGACATGAACCGGCGCCACCCGATCCAGGCCAGCGTGCTGCGCCAGCTCACCCGGATGGACATGGATGCCGACATCGCGAGCGCGGTGGCCGACGAGCTGCCGGCCGGCCTTTCGGCCGAACAGGCGCGCTATCTCCCGCTCGGCCTGATCGCGGGGCGGATCGCCACCGGCGGCCAGCAGTTGTCGACCTTGGCCGGCGTGGTGGCCATGGTCGGCCCCACCGGCGTGGGCAAGACCACCACGGTGGCCAAGCTCGCCGCGCACGCGGTCCTGCACCACGGGGCGGCCCGGGTGGCATTGATCAGCACCGACCACTACCGGATCGGCGCGGGCGCCCAGCTCGGCCATTACGCGCGGCTGCTGGGCGTGCCGGTCTACGAGGTGCACCAGCCCGGCGAACTTCGCCCGCTGCTGGCGCGCCTCAAGGATCGGAGCGTGGTGCTGGTCGACAGCGCCGGCATGGGCGCGCACGACCCGCGGCTGGTGGGGCAACTCGACATCCTGCGCACGGCGCAGCCGGACATGCGCTCGACGCTGGTGCTGGCGGCCAACGCCCAAGCGCGTGCGATGGACGAAGCGGTGCGGGCCTACCTGCCGCTCGCGCCCGCGGGCTGCATCCTCACCAAGCTGGACGAAGCCCCGCAACTGGGCGGGGCGCTCTCGGTGCTGATCCGCCACGGCTTGCGCCTGGACTTCACCACCGACGGCCAGCGCGTGCCGGAAGACATCGCCGCCGCCGACGTGCGGCAACTGGTCTGCCGCGCGGCCCGCAACCATTCCGCGGGCCACGCCGGCAGCGACATCGACATGGCCGAGCGCTTCGGGCGCCTGGCCGGCGCCGGGGCGTGAGAGCAGGAAACCGCGACATGAATCAGGCAGAAGGTCTGGATCGCATCATGCAGGAATTGAAGAACAACGCGCAGAACCCGCCGCCGCGGCGGCCGCCACGGGTGATCGCCGTAACCGGCGGCAAGGGCGGCGTCGGGAAATCGTGCGTTTCGGTGAACCTGGGACTGGCACTGGCGATGGCCGGGCACGACACCCTGCTGCTCGACGCCGACCTCGGCCTCGCCAACGTGGACGTACTGCTGGGCCTGCAGCCCAAGTGCAACATCGCCAACCTGCTGGCCGGCGAATGCAGCCTCGGGGACCTGGTGCTCACCGCCGCGCACGGATTGAAGGTGGTACCGGCCACCTCCGGCAAGCGCAGCATGGTGGACATGACGCGCACGGAATACGCCGCGGTGATCCGCGCGTTCGACGAGTATCCGCAGCCGCCGGAATTCCTGATCGTCGACACCGCCGCGGGGATTTCCGACAACGTCTCGATGTTCAGCGTCGCCGCCGACGAGGTGCTGGTGGTGGTCTGCGACGAGCCGGCTTCGCTCACCGACGCCTACGCGCTGATCAAGGTGCTGGCGCGCGAAAGCGGCGTGCGCCGCTTCCGGGTGGTGGCCAACATGGTCTACAACGCCCGCCACGGCCAGCAATTGTTCGAAAAGCTCGAACGCGTCACAAATCGCTTCCTCGACGTGAGCCTGCAATTCTGCGGGGTCGTGCCCCAGGACGAGCACCTGCGCCGCGCGGTCCGCCGCCAGATGGGCGTGGTCGACGCCTGGCCGGACAGCCCCTCGGCCCTGGCATTCAAGGAACTGGCGGTAGCTGCCGATAACTGGGAGGAATCGCCCGAAGCGCTCGGCCGGATCGGGTTCTTCGCGGAACGCCGCATGAGCCGGGGGGAACAGGCGGCATGAACGCGAGTGCCGAATACCTGCAGGT
>DASSNH010000181.1:0-2395 GCA_035701405.1 Rhodanobacteraceae bacterium | reverse complement strand
GTGTCGACGATGATCTTGCGGCCGGTCAGTCCGCAGTCGCCGACCGGGCCGCCGATCACGAACTTGCCGGTCGGGTTGATGTGCACCTTGTTCTTCGGCAGCGCGGCCAGCCACTTCTTCGGCAGCACCGGCTTCAGGATGGTCTCGCGCACCGCTTCAACGAGGTCGGACTGCTTGACCGACGGATCGTGCTGGGTCGAGAGCACCACCGCATCGAGGCCCGCGACGGTGTTGTCTTCGTTGTACAGCAGCGTCACCTGGGACTTGGCGTCCGGCCGCAGCCATTTCAGCTTGCCGCTCTTGCGCACCTTCGACTGCTGCTCGACCAGCCGGTGCGAGTAGTAGATCGGCGCCGGCATGCATTCGGGCGCCTCGTTGCACGCGTAGCCGAACATCAGGCCCTGGTCGCCCGCACCTTGCGATTCGGGATTCTTGCGCGCCACGCCCTGGTTGATGTCGGGCGACTGCTTGCCGATCAGGTTCAGGACGCCGCAGGTCGCGCCGTCGAAGCCGACGGTCGAGGAGTCGTAGCCGATGTCGAGGATCACCTCGCGCGCCAGCGACTCGATGTCCACCCACGCGTCGGTGGTCACCTCGCCGGAGACGATCGCGACGCCGGTCTTGACCATGGTTTCGCAGGCCACGTGCGCGCGCTTGTCCTGCGCCAGGATCGCGTCCAGCACGGCATCGGAAATCCGGTCGGCGACCTTGTCCGGGTGGCCTTCGGAAACCGATTCGGAGGTGAACAGGTAGCGGCTCATCGGCGTTTATATCCCTTGATACGGATGGAAGGATGGAATGAACGGAGCATCATACAAGGACGAAGGGGAGGATGCAGCGGCCGGCGTCGCGCGTTCAGGCTGTTGCTTCGCCCTTCGCTTGCGAAGGGGGAGCGACGGCATCCCCCCGCGCACCCATGTGCGCGACCCCCTTGGTTCCGAAGGGGGGTGGTCACGCGGCTGCAGCGAATTCGGATTCTGCGCCCGCTTCCAGCGCATCGAAATAGTCCCGGGTCAGGCGGCATTGCTCATTGGCGCCTTCGGCGCGGTTGGCCACGGCGCGGAACGCCGCGTTCTCGGGCCGGTCCCTGGCGTACCAGCCGAGGTGCTTGCGCGCGATCCTGACGCCCATCACTTCACCGTAGAACCCGTACAGGTCTTCGAGGTGGCCGAGCAGGATCTCGCGCACTTCGCCGATCGCCGGTTCCGGCAGGCGCTGGCCAGTGGCGAGGAAGTGCGCGATCTCGCGGAAGATCCACGGGCGCCCCTGCGCGGCGCGGCCGATCATCAAGCCATCGGCCTTGGTGCAGTCGAGCACGAAGCGCGCCTTGTCGGGCGAATCGACGTCGCCGTTGGCGAACACCGGAATGTCCACCGATGCCTTCACCGCCGCGATCGTGTCGTATTCGGCCAAACCCTCGTATTTCTGCGAACGGGTGCGGCCGTGGACCGCCAGTGCGGCGATTCCCGCGTCTTCGGCGATGCGGGCGATGGCTAGGGCGTTGCGGTGTTCGGGGACCTGCCCGGTGCGGATCTTGAGCGTTACCGGCACGTCCACCGCGTGCACCACGGCCTCGCAGATGCGCGCCACCAGCGCCTCGTCCGCCAGCAGCGCGGAACCTGCCCAGGCGTTGCACACCTTCTTGGCCGGGCAACCCATGTTGATGTCGACGAGCTGCGCGCCGTGGGCCACGTTGTAGCGCGCGGCTTCCGCCAGCATCGCCGGGTCCGAACCCGCCACCTGCACCGACACGGGATCCGGTTCGCCGGCGTGGTCCATCCGGTGCAGCGACTTGCGGGTCTGCCACAGCCGCGGATCGGAGGTGGTCATTTCCGACACGGCCAGCCCCGCCCCCAGCCGCTTGCAGAGCTGCCGGAACGGTTTGTCGGTGACGCCCGCCATGGGCGCCAGCGCCACCGGGGGCTCGATGGGCAGGGATCCGATCCTCATCCGGCGAGTTTAGCGGCGGCAGGATCCCAAGCCGCCGCGGCTTTTCAGGCAGACGCCGGCCGCGCGCCGATTTCGAGGTGCCGGCATGCGCGGATGGGGATGCCGGACTCGCGACCGCGCTGGTGTCCGGACAGGCCCATCCCGACCCGCATGCCGTAGCCGATGCGTTCGGCATAGCCGGCCATCAGCGCGGCGGATTCGGCATCCAGCAGTTCCCCGGCGGTCTCGCGCCACAGCGCCAGCCAGCGCTGGAAGTGCCCGACGCCGATCGGCAACGGCTGGTGCCTGGCCAGCGGATTGCCGCGATAGTGGCCCGTGCGCAGTGCAACGGTCGCCCAGAACGACGTCATCAGGACCTTGTGTGCGTCCCAGTCGTCGACCACCGTATCGAACACCGGAGCGAGCAAGGGATCGGCGCGAACCTTCTCGTAGAAGCGCTCCACCA
>DASSNH010000180.1:0-3719 GCA_035701405.1 Rhodanobacteraceae bacterium | reverse complement strand
CGATCCGCAGACCATGATCGACAAGTACGGCGCCGACACGGTGCGGCTGTTCTCGATGTTCGCATCGCCGCCCGACCAGTCGCTGGAGTGGAACGAAGCGGGCGTCGAGGGGATGGCGCGCTTCCTGCGCCGGTTCTGGCGCGAAGTCGTGACGCATGCGTCGCAGCCTGACCATCCGGGCATCGATCCCGCGGTGCTGGATTCCAAGCAAAGGACATTTCGCCGGCAAGTCCACGAGACCATCGCCAAGGTGGGCGACGACATCGGCCGGCGGCGCAACTTCAACACCGCGATCGCCGCGCTGATGGAACTGCTGAACGCGGTCGCCAGGTTCGACGACATGGGCGACGCCGGGCGCGCGCTGCGGCACGAAGCGCTGGAGGCCATGGTGTTGCTGCTGAACCCGTTCACGCCGCACGCAAGCCACGCGCTGTGGCAGGTGCTCGGCCACCACGAAACGCTGCTCGAAGACGTGCCCTGGCCACGGGCCGATCCGGCCGCTCTGGTACGCGATACGGTGACGCTGGCCGTTCAGGTGAACGGCAAATTGCGCGGCACGCTGGAAGCCTCGCCCGATGCGCCGCGCGAACAGCTCGAGGCGGACGCCCGCGCGCTGGAGGGTGTCGTCGCTGCAGTCGGCGACAAGAGCGTGCGCAAGGTGATCGTGGTGCCGGGAAAGATCGTCAACATCGTCGCGGGCTGAGCGTGTCCCGTGTGCTGCGTTGGCACTGCTATCCTGCGCGGACCCGGGACTCGCGATCGGGGACTCGGGACTCGGGGAGACCGACTCCCCTGGTCGTCATTCCGGGACCGCACCCGGATTCATCGGATGCGGAACCCGGAATCCATGTCCAGGGGTTCTCGAGCGCCAGGAGCTTGGTTCCGGCTTCGATCGCCAATGAAGCCGGCGACCGCCCCGGAATGACGATGTTGGTGATGTTGCGGCGGCGTCCGGGCCACGACATCCGGATCCACGGTGCAACCGGAGCTGATTCGATGCGGATCCAAAAGTGGCTGGTCCTGCTGGCATGCCTCGCCACCGCCGCCGCGCTCGCCGGTTGCGGGTTCCACCTTCGTCGCAGTGCGGCGCTGCCTGCGCCGATGGCGCAGCGCGTTTATCTGAAGGTGAACGGTGGCGGGGAATTCCCCCGCTCGATGGCGGCCGCGTTGCGCGCCAGCAAGGTCGAAGTGCTGGACGAACCGACGGATGGCGTGGCGACGCTGTCGGTACCGGTCGCGGATTTCTCGTCCAACCTGTTGACCACCAGCGGCTTCCAGCGGGTGGGTGAATACGTGGTGGGCTTTCGCGTACGGTTCCAGTTGACGGACGGCAACGGCAACACGGTGGTGCCCGCGCAGACCATCAGCCTGTCCCACGAATTCGCGGTCGACCGGACCCAGTTCTCGGCCATTTCGAGTGAGACCGAGGCGATCCAGCGGAGCCTGGTGCGCGAGATGACCGACGCGGTGATGCGGCGGCTCGAAGCCCGTGCGGCGCACCCGGGCGCGCCCGGCGAGCCGGCCTCCGCGGGCAGCGCCGGCTGAGTCGTGGCGGCCGAACTCGCCGACTTCCTGCGGATCCTCGCGAAGGGCGACCTCGCGCCGGTGTATCTCCTGGGCGGCGAGGAACCGTTGCAATTGCAGGAAGCGGGCGACGCGGTGCGCGCGCGTGCGCGCGAACTCGGCTTCACGGAGCGTGACGTGCTGGATGTCGAACCGCACTTCGACTGGGATCGGCTGGCCCGCAGCGGCGCGAGCCTTTCGCTGTTCGCGTCGCGCCGGCTGATCGAATTGCGCCTGCCGACGGGCAAGCCGGATCGCGATGGCGCGGCCGCGATCACCGAATGGTGCAAGGCTCCCCCCCCCGACACCGTGCTGTTGATCAGCGCGATGCAGTGGAGCAGGAAGCACGAGGGCGCATGGGTGAAGACCGTGGAGCGGACGGGGAAATACGCGCGGCTGCAGGCGCCGCGCGTCGATCAACTGCCGGACTGGATCACCGCGCGCATGCGCACCCACGGCTTCGTGCCGACCGATGACGCCGTGGCGCTGCTCGCGTCGCGCGCCGAGGGCAACCTGCTCGCGATCGCGCAGGAGATCGACAAGCTCGCGGTGTTGCGCGGGCCGGGCCCGGTAGCCGTGGAAGAACTGGAATCCCTCGGCGACGACAATGCGATCTACGACGTGTTCCGGCTCACCGACGCGGCCTTCGGCGGCGACGCGCCGCGCGCGCTGCGGGTGCTCGCCGGTCTGCGCGCCGAGGGCGAGGACGTGATCCCGATGCTCGGCTGGCTGCTGAACCAGCTCGACCTGGCGTTGCGTCTCGCTTCGGCCGCGAACTTCGCGGAGGCGGCGCGCGCCGAGTACAACTTCTGGCCCGCGCGGCAACGGCTGTTCGCGGGGGCGCTGAAACGAGCCGGCCGCGGCGCTGCCCATTGGCGGCGCTGCCTCGCGTGGTGCGCCCGGATCGATCGCATGAGCAAGGGCCGCGAACAGGACGCTTCGGGAAAAGCCATGGGTGATCCGTGGCGCGAACTCGAGCGCCTGCTGGTGGCGATCGCCCAGCCGCGCAGCGCGAACCTGCTGCTGGCTGCATGAAACCGGAACCGGCCAGCAACTGAACGCAATGAACGCGAACAAGACAATAGCTGCCTTGTCCATTTGCGTTCATCTGCATTCATCCGCCGACCGTTGTTGTCTTTGATGGGCACCGTGCGGCCGCTCGCCATCTTCGGAGGCACCTTCGATCCGGTGCACATCGGCCACCTGCGTGCGGCGTGGGAAGCCGCCGGAATGCTTGACGCCGAGGTGCGGCTGGTGCCCGCGCGGGTTCCGCCGCATCGGCCGCAGCCGGTCGCCAGCGCCGCGCAGCGCGCGGCCATGTTGCGGGCGGCACTGGCGGGGCAGGATCGCCTGGCGCTGGACCTGCGCGAACTCGACCGCGAGGGGCCCTCGTTCACTTTCGACACCCTGACCGGCTTGCGCGGCGAGGTCGGCGCACTGCGACCGCTGGTGTTGCTGATCGGGGCCGATGCGTTCGCGGGGCTCGCGAGCTGGCACCGGTGGCGCGAATTGTTCGACCTCGCGCACATGTGCGTCCTGACCCGGCCGGGACAGATCCCGGCGATGGCCGGCGATCTCGCCGGCGAGGTGGCCGCGCGCGTCGTCGAGGGCGTGGGCGACCTTCGTTCGTCGCCGGCCGGCCATGTCCTCAACATGATCGTGACTTCGCTGGGCATTTCGGCCACCCGCATCCGCGATGAACTCGCCAACGGTGGCGATCCCCGCTGGCTGGTGCCGCAGGCGCTGCTGGACGATCCGGCATTGCTGGCGCCGTACCGTGCGACGCGTGAAGCGGGAACAGGGAACTGGGAACCGGGAACCACGGCGGAGGATTCTTCCCCGCTGCCCGTTCCCCGTTCCCGCTCTTGAATGGCCATACTTGCGCTCGAATCCGAGTGGTGCATACTGGACCCGCGCAATCCGCGCGCCATCTCGAGGCCGAGGCCTTCCACAACTTGACCAGCCAGACCGAATCGCGCCCTGCCGCGACCCCCGTCACCCGCCCTCCCAGCTTCGCGACCCTGCGCCGGCGTGTCCTCGCCGCCCTCGACGAACTGAAAGCGCACGACATCCGCGAAATCGACGTGCGCGGTCGCACCTCCATCGCCGACCTGCTGATCATCGCCTCCGGCACCTCCTCCCGCCACGTCAAATCG
>DASSNH010000179.1:0-3529 GCA_035701405.1 Rhodanobacteraceae bacterium | reverse complement strand
GGACCGAGGAAGCGGTTCATCTCCATCCGCACGTCGAACTTGTCCATGCTGTAGAACACGGTAAAGATTTCCGAGGCGTAGCTGTAGTCGATCCACAAACCCGCGGCCAGCATCAGCTTGGCGATCACCGAGATGTGCCGGTCGGTGAGGTAGGCCTGCAGCCCGAACAGCCGGCGCATCGGGATCGCGAGCACCAGCACCATCGCGAAGCCGGAGAACAGCGCGCCGGCGATGAAGTACGGCGGGAAGATCGTCGAATGCCAGCCGGGCACCAGGCCTTCGGAGAAGTCCAGCGCCACCATGCTGTGCACCGAAAACACCAGCGGCACCGACAGCCCTGCGAGCATCAGGGTCACGCTTTCCAGGCGCCGCCAGTGCTGCGCCTCGCCGCGCCAGCCGAGCGAAAGCAGGCCGTAGAAAATTGCGACCAACCGCCGACGCGCGCGGTCGCGCAAGGTCGCGAGGTCCGGCAGCATCCCCGCGTACAGAAACAGGATCGAGACGATCAGGTA
Source organism: Rhodanobacteraceae bacterium (assembly GCA_035701405.1). Taxonomy (GTDB): domain Bacteria; phylum Pseudomonadota; class Gammaproteobacteria; order Xanthomonadales; family Rhodanobacteraceae; genus 66-474. The sequence goes on along the minus strand of DASSNH010000179.1, from coordinate 3,017 downwards.
GGCGAGGATCGCCCAGAAATCCCATTCCAGCGAGCTGCGCCACTGCGGCCACAGGTCCATGATGTCGGGATACGGGAACAGCCAGTAGAAGAACCACGGCCGTCCGAGATGGAAGATCGGGAACAGTCCCGACACCGCGACCGCGAATACCGTCATCGATTCGGCCAGCCGGTTGATCGAGGCGCGCCAGTGCTGGCGGGTCACGTACATCGCCGCCGAAATGAAGGTGCCGCCCATGCCGATCGCTATCCACCACACGTAGTTGGTGATCGCGAACGCCCAGGCGACAGGGATGTTGAGGCCCCAGATCCCGACGCCGGCATACAGCAGCCAGCAGATCCCGACCAGGAAGATCCCGGTCAGAAGCACCGCGAAGCCGAGGCTTCCCATCCAGCGCAAGCCGATCGGAAGCTTCAGCACCACCCCGCTGACCGAGCGCGTGACCGACAATGCGTCTTCGCCCGGCGCGATCACCGGCGGCTGCGGCTCCGGGCGGAACACGGTGCTCATGCGCGGATGCCTCTGCCTGCGAGCCCCGCCCCCTCACCCAACCCGCTCCCCCACACAAGGCGTGGGGGAGAGGGCTTTTGGAACGCGCGGTATGTCGCGCGGCTCATCACGACTTGCCCTCCAACGCCGGATTGGGATTGCGCAGGCGCGCGAGATAGGTCGTGCGCGGACGCGTACCGAGTTCGTTGAGCATCGCGTAGTTGCGCGGCGAGTCCTTGGCATTCGCGACGTCCGACTGCTTGTCCGAGATGTCGCCGAACCGGATCGCCTTGGTCGGACATACCGCCTGGCAGGCGGTCAGGACTTCGCCGTCACGGATCCGCCGGCTCTCCTTGTCGGCCTGGATGTGCGCCGTTTCGATTCGCTGGATGCAGTAGGTGCACTTCTCCATCACGCCGCGCCGGCGGACGCTCACCTCCGGGTTGCGCATCGCCTTCAACTGCGGCGTCGTCTTGTCCGCGTACTGCAGGAAGTTGAAGCGGCGCACCTTGTACGGGCAGTTGTTGGAACAGAAGCGCGTACCGACGCAGCGGTTGTAGACCTGCAGGTTCAGGCCTTCCGAATCGTGCACGGTGGCCCCGACCGGGCACACGACTTCGCAGGGCGCGTGCTCGCACATCATGCAGGGCACGGGCTGCGACACCGTGCGCGGATTGTCCGCGCCGCCCACGTGGTAATGGTCGACCCGTATCCAGTGCATCTCGCGGCCCATCCGGACCTGGTCCTTGCCCACCACCGGGATGTTGTTCTCGGCCTGGCACGCGATCGTGCAGGCCTTGCAGCCGATGCACGCGTTGAGATCGATGCTCATGCCCCAGGCGTATTCGCCCGGCGGATAATCGGGATACAGGCTCGGCGGATCCTCTGGATAGCGGTCGTGCGCGGTCGCGAAATGCGGGTCGTGCCGGAACTCGGCGAGCGTCCCCTCGCGCACCAGGTCGCGGCCTTCCATGTTGAAGTGGTGCTGGGTGTTGGCCAGCGGGTAGTAGCGGCCCGTCCTGGCAATCGCGACGTCCCCGATCCAGCCGGGGGATTTCGAAGCCTGCAGAACGTGGGCATCGAATCCGCGCCCGTCGCCGACATGCCCCGCGCGTCGTCGGCCGTAGCCGAGATGCAGCGTGATGGTGCGCGTCGCCTGCCCCGGCACGATCCACACCGGCACCTCGAGCTTGCGGCCATTCGCCCGCAATTCGATCATGTCGCCGTTCTCGAGCTTGCGCTCGGCCGCGAGCGCCGGCGAGATCAGCGCGGCGTTGTCCCAGGTGAGTTGCGTCAAGGGCTTGGGCAGTTCCTGCAGCCAACCGTTGTTGGCCCAGCGGCCATCGCCGATGGTGGGGTCGGGCCGGAACAACAACTCAATTCGGTTGCCGTCACCGACGGCCTGTTGCTCCGGCTCGTCATTCCCGCGCAGGCGGGAATCCAGTGTCTTTGTCGCCTCGGCAGGGTCCGAGTCGCTGGATCCCCGCCTCCGCGGGGATGACGGCAGTGTGTTTGACATCGGCACCGGCACTTCCGGGTGGGTAAGGAAATCGGCGCGCGCCGCAGCCTGCACCGCCGGCAATGCGGTGTCGGCAATCACGCCCGCCTGCAGTGCATCGTTCCAGGACTGGTCGTCCGGCAGCGCCTTTTGCCATTGCCGGCGCACCAGCGCATGGCCCTCGAACAGGCCTTCACCGGTGAACGCGGCCAGGACCTCGTGCACGGACTTGCCGTCGTAGAGCGGCGCGATCAGCGGCTGGGCGATGCTGGCGGTGCCATCGAATGCGCGCGCATCCGACCACGACTCAAGCGGGTGCGCCTGCGGGATGTGCCATTCGGCGACCTCGCCGGTTTCGTCGAGATACAAACCGAGATGCAGCAGGTGCGGAACGCGCTTCAACGCGTCCGCAAATTCGAGCTCCGCCGGCGCGTCGTACACCGGATTGACCTCCAGTGCCAGCAAGGTGTCGACCCTGCCCGCACGCATTGCCGACACGAGACCGGCGAGGCCGTCGTCTTCCACGGGAAGCGTTTCGACCGGCGCGCTGTAGTCGATGGTCCTTCCCACGTTGCCGAGCGCCGCGTTCATCGCGTGACCCAGCGCGTGCAGCCACGGTGGTTGCGACGCACCCACCAGAACCAGCGACGCCCCGCGATTCGCGAGCAGGTCGCCACCGATCGCATCGAGCCAGCGCGTCTGTTCGCCTGTCGCGGGCGCGGCACCTGCCCGCGTCGTGACACCGAGCTTTCCGGCGAGTTGCCGCGCGAATTCGCCGACCTCCCGAAATCCCAGCGGCAGCCGATGGTCGGCCATCAACCCGGTCAGGGAAGGCGTCGGCTCGACGGCGTACAGGCGCGACATCGCGCCGTCGTTCTGTTCGGGCGAGCGGGTGATGGCGTAGTCGTGCCCGTAGCGCGTGCCGGCCGCGGGATCCGACAGAGGGTCGGCATCCAGCGCCACCACCACCCGCGCCCGGTCCATGTGCAGCCGCGTCGACAAGGGTTGTCCGAACGCGAGCCGTGTGCCG
>DASSNH010000178.1:0-14324 GCA_035701405.1 Rhodanobacteraceae bacterium | reverse complement strand
GACGATCGGCCGGCGTTCGTGGCCGCTGCCCAGGCTGTTCCTGGTGATGGCCACCCAGAACCCCATCGAGCAGGAAGGCACCTTCCCGCTGCCCGAAGCGCAGCTCGACCGTTTCCTGCTGCACGTGCCGGTGCGCTACCCGGAATCGGGATCGGAACGGGCGATCATGCGGCTGGCCCGCGGGCGCGCGCGTGAGGAACTGGGCCGGCATCAGCCGCCGGACCGGCTGCTCGGCCAATCCGACATCTTCGCGGCGCGCGAACAGGTGCTCGACCTGCACATGGCCGAGGGCCTCGAGGAATACATCGTGCAACTGGTGCTCGCCACCCGCGATCCGAGGCCGTGGGCGCCGAAGTTGCGCGAAAAGATCGCCTGGGGCGCGAGCCCGCGCGCGAGCATTGCGCTGGAACGGTGCGCCCGCGCCGCGGCGTGGCTTGCCGGCCGCGACTACGTATTGCCCGAGGATATCCAGTCGATCGCGCCGGACGCATTGCGCCACCGCGTGTTGCTCGGCTATGAAGCCGAGGCGGAGGGCCTGCACGTCGACGACGTCATCAGCCAGTTGCTGGAGCGGGTGCCGCTGCCGTGACACCGGGGCCGGGACCCGACATCCGGGGTTAGGCGGCGGCGCAGCGGTTGCCACCCCTTCGGAACGAAGGGTGGCCCGCAGGGCCCAGCGCGAAGCGCCACCGCGAGGCGGCGTGGCAATGGAGTCGCCCGGCGCAAGAGTGATCCCGCCATGCCACGTCGCGAGCAAGTGGGCCATGGCAAATTCATCGAATCGATGGGCGCAACCATAACCCAAGCTTCCGATCACGATCTCGGCATCACCCGCGTCGATCTCGCGGAGCTGCTCGCGATGCGTGCGCGCGCGGCAAAACCCGTCGCGCAGCGCGCGCGGTCGCCACTGACCGGCGGCCACGCATCGGCGCTGCGCGGCCGCGGCATGGACTACGCCGAGTCCCGCATATACGAACCCGGCGACGACGCCCGCAACATCGACTGGCGTCGCACCGCGCGCAGCGGCAAGTGGCTCACCAAACTGTTCGAGGCCGAGCGCGAGCACGGGCTGCTCTTGCTGGTCGATACCCACGCGACCATGCGTTTCGGAACGCGCAGGCGCTACAAATCGGTGGCCGCGGCGCGGGCGGCGGCGTGGATCGCCTGGACCTGCGTCCGTGCCAGCGACCGGATCGGCGCCATGGCCTTCGGTGCCGTGCGTTCCGCGGTCGATCCGCATGCGGGGACGCGCGGCGCCCTGGCGGTGCTGGGGGCGCTCGCGCGCTGGGATGAGTCGGCGCAGCAGGATGCTGGCTCGGCCGAGCCGCTCTCGGCCGCGCTCGCGCGGGCGCAGCGTCTGGTCACGCCGGGCAGCAGGGCGTGGCTGTTGTCGGATGGATGGTGCACCGACGATGGCGCAGTCCAGGCACTGAGGCGCCTCGCACGACACGCGGACCTGCGCGTCGCGATCGTGGTCGACGCGCTGGAACGGGAGCCGGCGCGCGCCGGGACCTGTGTGTTCGAGACGGCGTCGGGAAAACCGGGTCGCGGAAGATTTGTCGTCGATCTCGGTGGCGCCGAGTCGCGCGCGCAATTCGGCGATCGCATGTCGCAGGGCCGGCGCCGGCTCGCGGACGCCTGCGACAAGGCGACCGTGCCGTGGGTGCTGTTCGCGACCACCGACGAACCCGACATCGTGGTGGCGCCGGCGTGGCGAAGGCGGACGAGGCGCTCGTGAACGACAGCGGCCCCGTGTTGCGCGACATCCACCTGCCTCCGGCGGCGTGGTGGCCCTTGGCGCCCGGCTGGTGGATCGTCGTGGGACTCGTCCTGCTGGCGACGGCTGTGGTCGCGTGGTGGTCATGGCGGCGCGCGGGTGGAGGCGTACGGCGCGCGGCGTTGCGCGAGATCGATGCGCTGGCGGCGGCTTACGCCCGGAATGGCAATGACGTGATGTTCGCGGACGGGGCGTCGCGACTGCTGCGGCGCGTGGCACGCGTGGTCGAGCCCGGCGCCGCGAGCCTGGCCGGAGAGCCTTGGCGCGCGTTCCTGCACCAATACGCCCGCGACGCCGCGACGCAAGCCTCGCTCGATCGCCTGCTCGAAGCGCGCTACCTCCCGCGGCCGGCCCTGGACGTCCCCGCGGTGCTCGCGGCCCTGCGCGCGTGGTGTGGCAACGCGCTTGCCCACGGCCGCAGGCACGCACCGGATCACACCGCTGCGCCGCGCATCACGACCACCGGCGCGCCCGGCGAGGGAACGGCATCGTGACCTTCGCGTGGCCGTGGATGTTCATGCTGCTGCCATTGCCGTGGCTGGCCTGGAAGCTGCTGCCGCCGGCCGCGCCCGGTGCCGCGCTGCGCCTGCCGCAACGGGTGGCGCTCGCCGATGCAGCATCGGGTCTGCGTGCCTCGCGCTGGCGCGTCGGGGTCGCATGCGCCGCATGGCTGCTGTTGGTGGGTGCGGCGGCGCGACCGCAGCAGCCAGCGCCACCGCAGGCCATGCACCATACTGGCCGCGCGCTGATGCTGGCCGTGGATTGTTCGGGCAGCATGGCGATCGAGGACATGCGCTTCTCCGACCGGATCGTCAGCCGTTTCGCGGCCGTGAAGGCGATCGCCGCACGCTTCATCGAGCAGCGCTCGGGTGACGACGTCGGCCTGGTCCTGTTCGGCTCCCACGCCTACCTGCTGACGCCGATGACCTTCGACGTGGCCACCGTGGCCAAGCAGATGGATGGCGCCGCGATCGGGCTCGCTGGCCGGGAAACCGCCATCGGCGACGCGATCGTGCTGGCCGTCAAGCACCTCTCCGCGTTGCCGGCGCGGGCGCGCGTGCTGGTGTTGCTCACCGACGGCGTCAATACCGCGGGCAACGTGTTGCCGCTGGAGGCGGCGAAACTGGCCAAGGCGGCGGGGGTGCGCATCTATACCATCGGCATCGGCTCCAATGCGCAGGAACTCGGGTTCTTCGGGATGCAACTTCCGGCGTCCAACGAGCTCGACTTGCAGGTGCTGACGAAGATCTCCGAAGAAACCGGTGGCCGCTTCTTCCGCGCCGCCGATGCCGGCGAGCTTGCCGCCGCCTACCACACCATCGATGCGCTCGAACCGCTCGCCGAGGGCCAGTCACTGCTGCGTCCCAACCACGAGTGGTATCCGTGGCCACTGGGACTCGCGCTGCTGCTGGGTTGCATGCTGCTGCCGTGGCGGTCACTGGTGCCGCGCCGGACGGTGCGCGCATGAACGCCTTCGGGTTCATGCCCGATTTTCTTGGGCTGCACTTTTTGCGGCCGTGGTGGTGTCTGGCGCTGCTGCCATTGCCGTTGGTGCTGTGGGCACTGGCACGCGGAGGTAGTGGCCGGGCGATGCTGTCGCGGATCGCCGATGCCGCCTTGTTGCCGTACCTGGTCCACGACGGCGGCGCGCGCAGGCGGCTCGCGCTGGCCCTCGCGGCGCTGGCATGGCTTCTTGCAGTGGCGGCATTGTCGGGCCCGGCCTGGCGGAAACTGCCGGCGCCGCTGTATGTCAACGGCGCCGCGCGGGTGGTGGCTTTGTCGTTGTCGAACGACATGCTGGCGCAGGACCTGAAACCGGACCGGATCACGCGTGCGAAGTTCGCCGTCCGCGACCTGCTGGACGAGGCCGGCGACGCGCGCACGGCCCTGGTTGCCTATGCCGGCGCGGCCTTCACGGTCGCCCCGTTGACCGACGACAAGCGCACCGTGTTGAACCTGCTGCACGCCTTGCGGCCCGACGTGATGCCGGTACCCGGCAACGATGCCGCTGCCGGCATTCGGCAGGCGAGCCGCTTGCTGCAGCAGGCGCACGTGGAGGGCGGCGAGATCGTGCTGGTGACCGACGGCGCGGACGCGGCCGCCGTCGATGCGGCAAGCGCCGCGCGCGGCAAGGGCATCCGCGTGGACGTCCTTGGCATCGGCACCACCGCCGGCGCGCCGGTGCCGCGCAGCGGCGGCGGATTCGCGAGCGGGTCGAGTGGGCTGCTGATGGCGCAGCGCGACGATTCGGCGCTGGCCGCGGTGGCGCGCGCGGGCGGCGGCCGCTACGCGGTGCTGCAGTCCGACGGCGGCGGTACCGCCTCGTTCGGCGCGCCGGTGGCGGAGTCCGGCCACGCGAGCGCCGCACAGCGCGCACAAATCTGGCGCGACGGCGGCATCTGGCTGCTGCCGGTGCTGCTGGTCCTCGCGGCGCTGGCGTTCCGGCGCGGCTGGCTGCTGGTGCTGGCGTTGGCCGCGATGCCGGTCGCCATGCCCACGGCGCACGCCTCGACCTGGTCATCGCTTTGGGCGAACTCCGATCAGCGCGCGCTGCACGCGCTGCAACACGGTGACGCCCCACAGGCGCAGAAGCTGGCAGGGACTCCCGGCATCCGCGGCGCCGCCGACTACCGCCAAGGCGATTACGCGGAAGCGGCGCGCGCGTTCGCCCAAGGCGACGACGCGCGCGCGTCCTACAACCTCGGCAATGCGCTCGCCAAACAGGGTGCGTACACCAAGGCAATCGGGGCCTACAAGCAAGCCTTGCGGCAGGATCCCGGCTTCGAGGACGCCCGCGCCAACCTGGATGCCGTCGAGGCGTGGCTGAAAAAGCATCCGCCTGCGGCCTCGCAGCAGCAGGACGGCCACCCGCAGCCCGGCAACGATCAATCCGGAAGCCCATCATCGCAATCCGGATCGGGGCAGCGCCAGCCATCGACCTCATCGGGATCGCAGCAGGCCGGGCAAGGCGCGCAGTCGAATCCGTCCGCGACCGGGCAGGACCGCGACGGCCGCGGCGGACCCGGCCAGGATGGCGGGGCGTCGGCGACGGAAGCCGAACGGCAACGCCGCCAGGCCGATGAGGCGGCACGCGGGCTCGCCCGTGAACTGCAGGGCAAGCACGACGACAGGCGGAAGCCCGGCTCCGGCAAGGGTGCCTTTGCGCTGGGCCAGGCCGAACCGCGCGACGATTCCGGCCTCGATGCCAGCCAGCGCGCGATCCTGCAGTCGGTGCCGGATGACCCGGGTGCATTGCTCCGCCGCAAGTTCCGCCTCGAATGGGAGCAGCGCAACGGCAGTCAGCAGGAGAACGGGCAATGAGCGCTGCACGGTGTTTCGTGCTGCTGGCGCTGCTGGCGCTGCTGGCGCTGTTCGCGCCGCTCGCGCAGGCGGCGGGTGCTTCGGGCGGTTCCGCGGGAGACGTGCACGCGTTCCTCGATCGCAGCCATGCAACGCTCGGCGATACGGTCACGCTCAACATCCGCTCGACCGGCGCGCTCGACCAACCGGATCTGTCGCCGTTGCGGAATGATTTCGAAGTGCTCGGCACCTCCCGTTCCACCAGCGTGCAGATCGTCAATGGCCAGGCGACCAGCACGTCGCAACTCGGGATTGCGCTCAAACCGCTGCGCGCGGGCACCTTGACGATTCCCGCCCTCGCGGTGGGCGGCGGCCACACCCAGGCCCTGACCTTGCAGGTCGGCGCAGCGCCGAGCGGAGGCACGGGCAAGGTGGGCGATCCCGTGTTCATGGAAACGAGCGTGCTGTCGAGTTCGCCGTGGGTGGGGCAGGAGACCGTTTACACCGTGCGCCTGTTCTACCTGCCGGGTGTCGATGGCGCCTTGGGCGACCCGAGCGCCGACGGCGCGCGCCTGGTCCAGCTCGACCGCGATCACCGCTATGTCACCCAGCGCAACGGCTACACCTACAAGGTCATCGAACGAAGCTGGGCACTGATCCCGCAACGCAGCGGGAACATCCGCGTCCACGGTCCGGTGTTCCAGGGCCAGCGCACCGGCCCCGGCATTCCCAATGCCTGGTTCAACAATCCCAACGGACTGTTGAACGTGCCGCTGCACGGCTTCGGAGGGGCAGTGCGCGCCTCGGCGCCCGTCGCGCAGATCGACGCGCGCGCGCCGCCGGCCAACGCCGGCAAGCCGTGGTTGCCGGCCCAGAGCGTCGAGCTGAAGTTGTCCGGCGTGCCTGCCGGTGGCCAAATCGATGCAGGAGCACCGTTGACGGTGACGCTCGCCATCAGCGCCAGCGGGCAGCCCGCGGATGCGCTGCCGGAACCGCAGTTGCCCGCGATCGCCGGCGCGCGCGTCTATCCCGACCAGACCCGTGACGCCACCAACGACAGTGGCAAATGGCTGCAGGGGACGCGCACCCGAACCTTCGCGATCGTGCCGGAGCGCAACGGCACGCTCACGATCCCCGCGATCACCCTGGACTGGTGGAACGTGGAACAAAACCGCCCGGAGCAGGCGAGGACCACGGCGCGCACCCTGGAGGTCAGCGGCGTGGTGGCCGGCTCCTCGGCTCCGGCCGCGCCACCCGCGGCGTCGCCGGCTCCGTCGGCCGCGCCGGCAACGGCTGCCCCTGCGGATGCAGGTGCGGCCGCATCCACGTCGTCGGGCAGCCGGTGGCGCGACATCGCGCTGGCAAGCCTTGCGCTTTGGATCTTGCTGGCGCTGGCCGGTTTTGCGTGGTGGCTGTCGTTGCGGCGACGCAGGACGGCGGCCTTGGCAACCGGCGAAATGACGGCTGCCGCTCCGGCGCCGAAGGCGGTCCCGCGGCCGTCTTCGACGGGTCCACGATCGCGGGCGGCGAAGCAGGGTACGCGGATGGACGCCAAGGCGCTGCAGCGCGAGGCCCTGGATGCGGCGCGCGCGGGCGATGCCGCGGCCTGTGAACACGGGTTGCTCGCTTGGGCGCGCGCATCAGGGCACGGCGTTGCCAGCGTCGGCGCCTTGCGCGACGCGCTCGCCGACCCCGCGCAACGCGCGGCCCTCGATGCACTGCAGCGCGCGCGTTGGCAGGGCGTGGACGTGGCGGATGCATGCAGCCAAGTGTCCACGGCGTTCGCGAAGGGCTTCGCCTGGCGCAGCGGTGGCGAGGTGAACGGCCGCGATGGTGCATTGCCGCCGCTGTATCCGTTGCCGTAGGAGCGGCCCATGGCCGCGACCGGTTGTCAGATCGCGCGCATGGCGCCCTCCTGCATTGTCCGCGGAAACGGTCAATGCGAGCCCGGCGAGTCCACGACCTCGACGTGCAACCGTTCGGCCGCCTGGCGCCAGGCCTTCGCCATGCGCGCGTCGAACGCGCACAACACGATCCGGTGCGGCGTGCGGGTCCGGTGCTGTTCTTCGCCCAGCACCGCCATCGCCACCCCCGCGGCGGCATCGCGCGGATAGCCGTAGACGCCGCAACTGATCGCCGGGAATGCCAGGCTGTCGATGTGATGCTCCCGTGCCAGCGCCAACGTGTTGCGATGGCAGGCCGCCAGCAATTCAGGTTCACCGTGCCCGCCGCCGCGCCACACCGGTCCGACGGTGTGGATCACGAATCGCGCGGGCAGGTCGAAGCCCGCCGTGATGCGGGCCTCGCCGGTCGGGCAGCGCACACCGGGCCGTACCTCGGGAACCGCGCGGCAAGCGTCGAGCAGTTTCGGCCCCGCGGCGCGGTGGATCGCACCGTCCACCCCGCCGCCGCCCAACAGCGACTCGTTCGCTGCATTGACGATCGCCGCGACGTGCAAGGAGGTGATGTCCGCCTGGAGGATTTCCATGGGCATGGCTGGCGGGTCGCAGGATCGTCGAGCCCGTGGTCGGTGCGAGCCAGGTGACGCAATTCCCGGTGATCAGTGCTGCTGCTGTTTCAGCAGGTCGCGGATCTCGGTCAGCAATACCACGTCCGCCGGCGGAGCAGGTGGTGCCTCATCGGTCTTCCTGGGATGCACCTTCTGCAACGCCTTGATGACGACGAAGATCGCCAGCGAAATGATGAGGAACGTGATGATGGTATTGATGAATGCGCCGTAGGTGATCGCGACTTCCTTTCTGGTGGCGGTAGCCGCCTGGATGACCACCTTCATCCTGGAGAAATCGATGCCGCCGGTGATCAGGCCCAGGGGCGGCATGATGATGTCGCTGACCAGCGACTTGACGACCGCACCGAAGGCGCCGCCGATGACCACCGCAACGGCGAGGTCGACCACGTTGCCGCGCATGATGAACGCCTTGAAGTCCTTCGCGAAACTCATTGCGTACTCCTTCTGAGGTGGGCGCAAGCTTCCCCCCGGCCGCGTCACGGCGGCCCCATTTAGTCACTATCCCCGGCCCCGCGCAACTTTTCACGAGTACAGCGCGCCGACCGCAAGGCGTGGAATCACTGCGGAATGCACAGGCGTACGAAAAAGCCGCCCGAAGGTCGAGTGCCGGGGATGACCGCCTTGCCGAAGCGCGAACGACATCGATGTCGCGAATCAATCCGGGGGTCGGCCATGGATTCCCGGATTCCACTGCGTTGCATCAGGACCGCGCGGTCAGACGATGCGTCCTTCCAGCATCGCGATGTCCTGCAACGCCGCGCGGAACGCGTCGCCGCGTTGCAGCGGGCCCACGCCCGCCGGCGTGCCGGTGAAGACCAGGTCGCCGGCCTTCAGCTCGAACAGTTTCGACAGTTCGGCGATGATTTCCGGCACCGCGAAGATCATGTCGGCGATGTCGGTATCCTGGCGAACCGCGCCGTTGACCGAGAGCGACAGCCGCGCGTGCGTGGGATGGCCGCACTCGCTCGCCGCCCGCAACGCCGAGACCGGCGCCGAGGCATCGAAGCCCTTGGCGACGTCCCACGGCAACCCCTTGGCCTTCATCGCCGCCTGCAGGTCCCGGCGGGTCAGGTCGAGGCCGACGCCGTAGCCGAACACGCAATCGAGTGCGGCCTCCGCATCGATGTCCCGCCCGCCGCGCGCCAGCGCCACCACCATTTCGACTTCGTGGTGCAATTCCCGCGTCGCGGATGGGTACGGGATGTCGCCGCCACCGGCCACGATCGCGTCGGCAGGCTTCATGAAGAACACCGGATTGGCGCGGCCCACGGCCTGCGCGCCCATCTCCTTCGCGTGCTCGGCGTAGTTGCGGCCGATGCAATAGATACGGTGCACGGGAAAACGTGCATCGCTGCCGTGGATCTGCAAGCCCGGGGCCGGGAACGGTTCGAACAGGTAGTGCATGCGGCGCGATTCCGTGCAGGCGATGCGCGCATTGTAGGGTCGCCGCGCCTCGTTCTGCCGGGTCTTGGGAGGGGTGACAGCTGTCAGCCGTGATGCTTGATGCCTGCGGGTGACGCCGCGGCAATCCAGCGGGGAAACTATGGCACACTTGCGCCGCCACAACGCACCGCGCGCATCGGGGACCCAAGTGAGCGACGGCGATTCCAAGGACCTTCTCCACGAACTGCGCATCGACAGCGCCCACCGCGACGACGACTCCCACGGTCCGCGCTGGCCATGGATCGTGGGCATCTTGGTGATGGTGCTGATTGCCGCGGGTGCCGCGGCGTTCGTGCTGCGCCCCCGGGCGGTGACGGTCGAGACGGCGAGCGCGGTGGCGCTGTCCGCGGCCGGCAGCGACGCCGCGGTGCTGCAGGCGACCGGCTACGTGGTGGCGCGCAGGCAGGCGACGGTATCCGCCCAAATTACCGGCACCTTGATCGAGGTGAACGTCGAAGAGGGTGAACACGTCACGGCAGGGCAGGTGCTCGCGCGGCTGGACGACACCCAGTTCGTCGACCAGTTGAACGCAGCGAAGGCGCAATACGCCGCGGCACAGGCGCAGGTCACGCAGGCGCAGGCCTCGCTGAAGCAGGCGAGCCAGGATGCCGAGCGCACGAATGCGGTGGTCGAAAAGGGCTACGTCTCGCGGCAGAGCGCCCAGCAGGCCAACACCCAGGTCGCCATCGGGCGCGCTGCATTGAACGTCGCGGTCAAGCAGGCGGAAGCCGCCGCGGCCAACGTCAAGCTGGCGCAGGTGAACGAGGACTACACCATCGTGCGCGCGCCGTTCGACGGGGTCGTGACCGACAAGGCCGCGCAGATCGGCGAGATCGTGTCGCCGCTGTCGGCAGGCGGTGGTTTTACCCGCACCGGCGTCGCCACGATCGTGGACATGAACTCGCTGGAAGTGGACGTCGACGTCAACGAGTCCTACATCAGCCGCGTGAAGCCGGGCATGCCGGTCGAGGCGATCCTGGACGCCTATCCCGACTGGAAGGTTCCGGCCCACGTGATCGCGATCATCCCCAGCGCCGATCGCAGCAAGGCGACCGTGAAGGTGCGCATCGCGCTGGACAAGAAGGACCCCCGCGTCCTGCCGGAGATGGGGGTGCGCGTTTCATTCCTCGAAAAATCCGGCAACAACGCCAAGCCGTTGCCCGGCGTGCTGGTACCGAAATCCGCGGTGGTGCAGCGCGGCGGGAAGGACGTGGTGTTCGTGGTGGCGGGAAACAGCGCGAAGGAAACGCCCGTGACGACCGGCGGCGACTTCTCCGACATGAAACAGATCCTCGCCGGCGTCAGCGCGGGCTCCGAAGTGGTGAAGGCGCCGCCCGCGGGCCTGAAGGATGGCGAAGCGGTGAAGGTGAAGGCGGGCAATAACTGATTTTCCTTCTCCCTCCGGGAGAAGGTGGCCCGACTACGGCCGACTGGATCGGCCGTGAACGACGTTAGTCGGCCCGAAGGGCGAGCGCCATGGACGGCGCGAGTAAGGGCCGGATGAGGGTTCGGACTCGCGCAGGATTGGGTGTTGCGCCAGCCTCGTGCCTCATCACTGCCCCCTTTCCCCGGCGGGGAAGGGGTTCAAATGCCAGGAGACAACGATGAACACAGCAGTCGAAGAAGCCCGCGGCGCCGAGACGGGCAGCAATGCCAGCCAGCCGCTGGTCCAGATCCGCGGCCTTTCCAAGACCTACACCCGCGGCAAGCAGAAGCTCGAGGTGCTGCACCACATCGACCTCGACATCGCGCGCGGCGACTTTTTCGCCCTGATGGGGCCGTCGGGTTCCGGCAAGACCACGCTCCTGAACCTGATCGGCGGACTTGATTCGCCGACCGAGGGCAGCCTGACCGTGGACGGCAAGCGCATCGACAAGATGGGCGAAAGCCAGCTCGCCCGCTGGCGCGCGTCCAACGTCGGTTTCGTGTTCCAGTTCTACAACCTGATGCCGGCATTGAGCGCGCAGAAGAACGTCGAGCTGCCGCTGCTGCTGACCAGGCTGTCGGGCGCCAGGCGCAAGAAGAACGCGGCGATCGCACTGCAACTGGTGGGGCTGGCCGACCGCGCAACGCACAAGCCGAGCGAACTCTCCGGCGGCCAGCAGCAGCGCGTCGCGATCGCGCGGGCGATCGTTTCCGACCCGTCGCTGCTGGTGTGCGACGAGCCGACCGGCGATCTCGACCGCCAGTCCGCCGAGGACGTATTGACGTTGCTGCAACGGCTCAACCGTGAGCACGGCAAGACCATCGTGATGGTCACCCACGATCCCAAGGCCGCCGAGTACGCCAGCCACACCCTGCACCTCGACAAAGGCACGCTGGCCGAGCAACACACGCCCTGAGCGGGAGCCACGCCATGAAATATTTCCATCTGGTCTGGAGTGCCCTGTTCCGGCGCAAGACGCGCACGATCCTGACGTTGGTGTCGATCATCGCGGCGTTCCTGCTGTTCGGCCTGCTCGATTCCGTGCGGGTGGCGTTTACCGCGGGCAACAACGTGGCCGGCGCCGGCCGCCTCGTCGTGACTTCAAGGATGTCGATGCAGCAGGCACTGCCGGAGAGCCTCGGCGCCCGCATCGCCAACGTCCCGGGTGTCAGCTCGGTGGCGTACGCCAATTGGTTCGCGGGCGTCTACCAGGACCCGAAGAACCAGGTCTTCAGTTTCGCGGTCAGCCCGAATTACCTGGACCTGTACCCGGAACTCGAGCTGCCGGCCGACCAGCGCGAGGCGTGGGACCGCACCCGCACCGGCGCAATCGTGGGCGCCGCGCTGGCCAAGCGCTTCGGCTGGAAGATCGGCCACAAGATTCCGCTGCAGTCGACGATTTGGCCGTCCAAATCCAGTGGCAGCAATACCTGGACCTTCGACATCGCCGGCATCTTCCACGCCAAGGACGCGAAGGACAAGGGCAATGAGCAGATGCTGATGTTCCACTGGAAGTACTTCGACGAGAACAACCGTTTCGGTTCCGGCGAAGTGCACTGGTACGTGGTGAAGGTGGCCGATCCATCCCACGCGGACTCGGTGGCCAGTGCGATCGATGCGCTGTCCGCCAACTCCGACCATGAAACGCGCGCACAAACCGAGCAGGCCTTCCAGGCGTCCTTCATCAAGCAGTTGATCAACATCGGCTTCGTGGTCGCGGCGATCATGGGCGCGGTGTTCTTCACGCTGCTGCTGTTGACCGGCAACACCATGATGCAGGCGGTGCGCGAGCGCACCTCGGAACTCGCGGTGCTGAAGACGATCGGTTTTTCCGGACGCGCCGTGCTGGCGATGGTGCTGAGCGAAGGCGTGCTGATGCTGCTGTTCGGCGGCCTGATCGGCATGGGCCTGGTGGCGCTGATCGTGCCCGGCATGGCCGCCGCCAGCGGCGGCATGGTGCCGATCCACGGCGTCGCGGGACAGACGTGGGCGCTCGGGATCGGCCTGATGATCGTGATCGGCCTGGTCGTGGGCCTCGTGCCGGCGTGGCGCGCGATGCGCCTCAACATCGTCGACGCGCTGAGCGGACGCTGAGGAACAGCCATGAAAAGATTCCTGGTCAATACCGGAATGGTGGTGCTGGCGATCGTCGCGCTGGCGATCTGGGTGAAGCTGCCATGGATCGGCGCGCTGGTCCTCGCCGCCCTGTTCGCGCTGTGGATGGCACTGACGCGCAGCGGCAGGCAGGCTGCTTCGGTGACCAAGGTCGGCATCGGCACCTTGCGGGACCGGCTCGGTTCTTCGCTCGTGATCGTGATCGGCATCGCCGGCGTGGTCGCCGTGCTGGTCGCGCTGCTGGCGATGGGCGAGGGCCTGCAAGCCACGCTAAACAGCGGCGGGCGCAACGACACGGCGATCGTGCTGCGTGGTGGATCGGTATCCGAGTCGCAATCGGTGCTGGTGCGCGACGACGTGGACGCCATCGAACAAGCCGCCGGCATCGCGCACGGTGCCTCGGGCAAGCCGATGGCTTCGGCGGAACTGGTGGTGGCGGCCAACCTGCGCCTGCGCGATTCGCAGGACGAAGCCGCCGCGCAACTGCGCGGCGTGGACGAGTCCGCCTGGGCTTTGCGGCCGAGCCTCGAGATGCTCGAAGGCCGCAAGTTCAAGCCCGGCATGCGCGAACTGGTGGTGGGCGAAGCTGCGCACAGGCAGTTCGCCGGGCTCGACGTCGGCAAGGACATCAAGCTCGGGCCCGAGGTGTGGAAGGTGGTCGGCGTGTTCCAGAGCGACGGCGCCTGGAATTCGGAATTGTGGGCCGACCGCCAGACGGTGGCCTCGGCGTACCGGCGGGGCAACAGCGCCGAATCGGTACTGGTGAAACTGACCGGCCCCGCGGCGTTCGCCACCTTCAAGGCCGCCCTGGCCGCGGATCCGCGCCTGAAGGTCGAGGCCAGCACCACCCACGACTATTTCGCGAAGCAGTCTGAAGGCTTGAGCAAGATCATCCGGGTGGTGGGCCTGACGGTCGGCATCATCATGGCGATCGGCGCCTTGTTCGGCGCGCTCAACTGCATGTTCGCGGCGGTTGCATCGCGCGCGCGCGAAATCGCCACCCTGCGCGAGATCGGCTTCCGGGGAACGCCGGTGGTGGTGTCGGTGATGCTGGAGACGATGCTGCTCGCGCTGGCGGGCGGCGTGCTCGGTGCGCTGATCGTGTGGCTGATCTTCAACGGCTACCACGCCTCGACCCTGAGCGGTTTCACCCAGTTGATGTTCCAGTTCAAGGTCGGTCCCGACCTGATCTGGACGGGCCTGAAGTGGGCGCTTGCAATCGGGTTCGTGGGCGGCCTGTTTCCCGCCGTGCGCGCGGCGAGGTTGCCGGTCACGACGGCGCTGCGTGAGTTGTAAGCCCTCGCGCGCAGCGTACTCGCGGGCCCGCAAAATTCGCGGCCCTCATACCGCCGAGCGAGCATCCTTGAGCTTGTGGAATTGGTTCGGCGAGACTGGCCGGCGTGATAGCGCATTGCTCCCGGGACTGCGGAGCCTACTCTGCCGTGGCTGCACGCCGCCTTCCGCGCCCCGAGTGCGCCAGCGTGATGATCGCGACACCGACGAGGATCACGACCATGCCGCCGATTTCGGCCATGCCGACGTGCTCGCCAGCGATCAGCGCACCCAGCAGCACCGCGACCGGCGGGTTGACATAGGCGTAGCTCGCGGTCAGCGTCGGCCGCGCGTGCTTGACCAGGAACAGGTACGCGGAAAAGGCGATGATCGAGCCGAACACGGCCAGGTACGCGATCGCCAGGATCGAAGCGGCGGGCGGATGCGCGGGCAGGCGTTCG
>DASSNH010000177.1:0-2917 GCA_035701405.1 Rhodanobacteraceae bacterium | reverse complement strand
CTGCGCGGCCGCCGGTTCCACGATCCGTGCTCCCCGACGAATGCACCATCGCCATACCGCGCCGGGAACAGATCGCCGGTGTAGAACGCAAGCCCCAAGGGCGCGACGTGCGAGCCGAGTGCGTAATCGGGAACGATCGCGCGCGCCACCAAGTCGGGACGCTGCGGCTTCACCCGTGGATCCACGTGCTGTCCGTAGTAGCTGTACGGCCAGCCGTAGAAGCCGCCGGGCACCACGTGGGTCAGGTAATCGGGAACGAGGTCGCCGCCCAGTTCGTCACGCCCATTGACGACCACCCACAGCGCGCCGGTTCCCGGCTGCACGGCCATGCCGACCGGATTGCGCATGCCGGACGCGAACGTGCGCATGGCAGCGGTTCTGGGATCGACCTGGATGATCCGGGCGCGCCCCTCCTCGACTGCCATGCCGCGACCGCCGACGTTGCTGTTGGAACCGATCGAGACGTAAAGGACATCGCCGTCCGGCCCCGCAACGACGTTCTTGGTCCAGTGGTAGTTGATCGGCCCGGCGGGCAGTTCCGTCACCTTCTCCGGGCTGGCGGCAATGGACGTTTCACCCTGGCGATACGGAAAGCGCAACAGTGCGTCGGTGTCGGCGACATACAGCGAGCCGTCCAGCAAGACCATTCCGAACGGCGAATGCAGGTGATCGAGGAAGACGCTGCGGACGTCCGCGACGCCGTCGCCGTTGCTGTCGCGCAGCAGCACGATGCGGTCGGGGCTCGGCACGCCCGCGCCCGCGCGCTTCATCACCCGCTTCATGACCCAGCCTTTGACGCCGCCCAGGCCGTTAGACTCGGCCGGGGTGTTGGTCTCGGCCACCAGGACGTCGCCGTTCGGCAACACGTAAAGCCAGCGCGGGTGATCGAGCCCGCGTGCGAACGCTTCGACCTCGAAGCCGGCCGCCGCATCGGGTTCGGCACCGCCCGTCCAACCTGTGGCCGGCGCGATGTGGACGGTGGGAATCGTTTCGGGAGCGGGCGGCGGTAGCGATGGATTCGACCCCGTCTGCGCCCTGACCGGCAGGGACGCGTTGGCGCCACAGCCCGCGAGTGCCAGCAGACCCGCCGTCGCGGCAAGCAGTCGCAATGCGCGCGTCGTTCCGGCGTCCTCGCGCCGTCCTACCCGTCCATCCTGGGCCTTGGGATCCTTCATCGGAAGCTGGCATAGGCGCGTCGCCATGAATCGAGCCTGAGCGATCCGCCGAACGCATTGATCGTCCCCGCTGCGACAGCCGCGTGCACGGCGCGCTCCCGAAAAAACTTGGCGCTTCCGCAGGAGGGGCCCTTGGCCGCGACCCGCTCTTCGGTCGCGATGGGGCGGTCGCTGCCCGGGCTACACTGCCGCGACATTCGCAGGAGTCTGGCCGTGAAACTGCACACCAAAATGGGGATCGGGTTCGCGGTCGGCCTCTTCGGCGGGCTGATCGTCCACGCCGCGACCGGCGGCGAGGCGCCGTGGCTCGAATGGCTCACCCACTGGATCACGGTACCCGCAGGGCAGATTTTCCTGCGCCTTCTGTTCATGCTGGTGCTGCCGTTGCTGTTCTCGGCACTGGTGATCGGCATCTCCGAAATGGGGAGCATGCGCGCGCTGGGACGGATCGGCTGGAAGACCCTCGCCTACACGATCGTGGTGTCGACCATCGCGGTGCTGATCGGCGTGGTGCTCGTCAACGTGTTCCGGCCCGGGGGCAATGTTGATCCGACCGCCGCCAACGACCTGCTGGCGCATGCTTCCTCGCGCGCCGGCGCGATCATCGAATCGAGCCGCACGCAGCCCGAAGGCCTGCAGATGCTGCTCGGCATCATCCCGAGCAACGTGTTCGCGGCCGCGGCCGGCAACGACATCCTGGCCGTGATGTTCTTCGCCGTGATGGTAGGCGTCGGCATCGTGCTCAACGGCAAGGCGCCCGCGAAGCGCTTCAGGGATGTCATCGAAGGCCTGTTCGAGATCTCGATGACCCTGATCGACCTAGTGATCCGGCTCGCGCCCTACGCCGTGGCCTGCCTGGTTTTCAACCTCGCCGCATTGTTCGGCTGGGAACTGATCCTCACGCTGGCGGGCTATGTCGGCGTTGCGCTGCTGGCGATGGCGCTGCACATGTTCGTGGTGTATCCGCTCGCGGTGAAGGTGCTGGGCGGGATGGGGCCGCTGCGTTTCTTCCGGGGCGTGCAGGAAGCGATGGTGATGGCGTTCTCGACCGCGTCGAGCAACGCCACCCTGCCGACCGCCCTCAAAGTCGCGAAGGAGGACCTGAAACTGCCGCCGCGCGTGTCGCGTTTCGTGCTGACCATCGGCGCGACCGCCAACCAGAACGGCACCGCGCTGTTCGAAGGCGTCACCGTGCTGTTCCTGGCCCAGTTCTTCGGCATCGAATTGAGCCTGCTGCAACAGGTGACGGTGATGTTCGTCGCCATCCTCGGCGGCATCGGCACCGCCGGCGTGCCGGCAGGCTCGCTGCCCGTGGTCGCGTTGATCTGCGCCATGGTCGGGGTGCCGCCCGAGGGCATCGGCCTGATCCTGGGCGTCGACCGGCTGCTCGACATGTGCCGCACCACCCTCAACGTGACCGGTGACCTGGCCGCCGCGGTGGTCGTGTCGCGTGGAGAAGAAGACGTCACGGTGGACGCGGCGCTGGCGGAAAGCAAAGGCTGACGGCGCCTCAAGCGGCGCCGCATGTCGCCACCAGTTTCTGGTACAGCATGCCGGCCACGTAGAAGGTCAGTCCCAGCACCACCAGGCTCACGATCCGAGCCAGCGGCGGCGAACCGCTCAGGTCGTAGAGCAGCACCTTGCCGGCCGTCGCCCCGAACACCAGCAGCGACGACTGGGCGAGCATCCGGTCGTTCTTCCACATCGACACGCCGAGGCCGGCGAGCGCGAGCAGGCCCCAC
>DASSNH010000176.1:0-10305 GCA_035701405.1 Rhodanobacteraceae bacterium | reverse complement strand
GTTCGAACGCATCCGAATGCTGTCGGACCAGTTGGACGTGCCGGTGCACCTGCACCTGATGGAAACGGCGCAGGAAGTCGAGGACTCCCGGCGCGAGCACGGCCTGCGCCCGATGCAGCGCTTGCAGAAACTCGGGCTCGTCAACGACCGGCTAATCGCGGTGCACATGACCCAGGTCAGCGATGCGGAAATCGCGGCCTGCGCGGAAGCCGGCGTATCGGTGGTGCATTGTGCCGAATCGAACCTCAAGCTCGCGTCCGGCTTTTGTCCCGCGGAAAAGTTGCGTCGCGCCGGCGTGAATCTTGCGCTCGGCACCGACGGTTGCGCGTCCAACAACGACCTCGACATGTTCGGCGAACTGCGGACGGCCGCGCTGCTCGCCAAGGCGGTCGCCGGCGACGCGGCGGCCTTCGATGACGCCTTCGCGTTGCGCGCGGCAACCCTCGGCGGCGCCTGCGCGATGGGCTTGCAGGCCGCCATCGGCTCCGTCGAGCCGGGCAAGCGCGCGGACCTCGCGGCGGTGCGCATGGATGAGGTCGAAACCCAGCCCCTCTACAATGTGGTCTCGCAGCTCGCCTACGCGGTGTCGCGGCGCCAGGTGAGCGACGTGTGGATCGATGGCCATCGCAAGCTCGGCAATGGCGAACTGGTCGATTTCGATCTTGCGGGCGTGCTCGAAAGGGCCCGCCGTTGGCGCGAGCGGATCATCGCGCTTTGACAACGGAAACCCCATGAAGCGTTACCTGGTCCTCACCCTGCGCACGCCCCGGTTCGATCCGGCGGTGATCGAGGCGCACTATTCGCATCTCGACGCCTTGAAGGCGCGGGGCGCGCTGGAAGCATTCGGTCCCTTTGCGGACCGGTCCGGAGGGGCATACCTGGTGCGCGCCGAATCGCTGGAAGAGGCGCGCGGGATGGCCTTCGCCGATCCCGTGCACGTGACGGGTTCCTCGCAGGTCAGCGTGTACGAGTGGGACCTCCGGCCCGTGGAGCAGGTGCAGGCGGCATGAACGTCGCGAGCCACAACGCCGATCCCGAAGAGCTCGCCCGCTTCGGCAAGCTCGCGCACCGCTGGTGGGATCCGGATGGCGAATCGCGTCCCCTGCACGACCTGAATCCGGTGCGGTTGGCATTCGTCGCAGCGCGGGTGGCCTTGCACGGCGCCCGGGTGGCGGATGTCGGCTGCGGTGGCGGTCTGTTGAGCGAAGCGCTCGCGAAAGCCGGTGCCGCCGTGACCGCGATCGACCTTGCCCCCGAGGTCATCGAGGTGGCGAGGCTGCACCTGCACGAAACCAACGATTCCATGCCGCAGCCGCTCGAGATCGATTACCGCCTCAGTTCGTCGCGCGAGCTCGCGGCTTCCGAGCCCGGCGCGTTCGATGCGGTCTGCTGCATGGAACTCATCGAGCATGTGCCGGATCCCGCAGCGCTGGTCGACGACCTGGCGGCGCTGTTGCGGCCGGGCGGGAAGTTGTTCCTCTCGACGCTGAATCGCACGCCGCTCAGCTTCGCGACCGCCATCCTCGGCGCCGAATACATCGCCGGCCTGTTGCCGCGCGGCACCCACGACTATCGCCAGTTCCTGCGGCCGTCCGAGCTGGCAACGTTGTTGCGCCACTCGGGCCTCGGGCTCGAAGAAATCTCGGGAATCGGCTATAACCCATTGGCGCGAAAGGCGTGGCTGACCCGGCGCACCGCGGTCAACTATCTGGTCTGCGCGGCCAAGCCCGCCGCATGAAACCGTTGCCGCGGCCGCTCGCCGGGGTCTTTTTCGACCTCGACGGAACCCTGGTGGATTCCGCCCGCGACATGTTCGACGCACTGGCGATGCTGTGCGAGGAACAGGGCAGGCAGCCGCCGGCGTTCGATACCGTCCGCGAAACCGTGTCGCGCGGCGCACGCGCCGTGCTGCGCTGCGCGTTCGGCGGCGATGAACTGGCGATCGATGCGGTGCTGCCGCGTTTCCTGGAACTGTATGTCGGCACCGGGATGCGCCATACCCACGCATTCCCCGGCGTCGAGGCCTTGCTGGACAAGCTCGAGGCGCGCGAGGTCCGCTGGGGCGTCGTCAGCAACAAGGCCAGCCACCTGGTGGCGCTGGTGCTCGCCGCGCTCGGCTACGACCAGCGTGTCAACGCGGTCGTGGGCGGCGACACCTTGCCGCAGCGCAAGCCGGATCCCGCACCGGTTAGGCATGCCTGCGAACTGGCCGGTGTGATGCCGGGGCAGTGCGTGTTCGTCGGCGACGATCCGCGCGACATCGAGGCCGGCCGCGAGGCAGGGCTGTACACGGTCGCAGCGGCGTGGGGCTATCTCGACGGCGCCGATCCGAAGGAATGGCGGCCCGATGCCATCGCCGCCGACGCGGACCAGCTCGCGGGTTGGCTGGACCAGGCGTGAGCGACAGCGCGCTCGACAGCTACGTGTCGTCCTGGCGCGACGCCGATCCGCAGCGGGCCGTGGCGTGGCTGTTCCTGCGCCCGGCCGAGCGCATCCGCTACGGAGCGTGCGCGGCGCTGCTCCAGGAGTGGCGCAAGACCCTGCGCGAGGTGAGCGAGCCGCAGGTTGCCGCGGCCAAGCTGGGTTGGTGGCGCGAGGAACTCCAGCGCGCGGCCGAAGGCGAAGCGCGCCACCCCCTGGCACAGGCGCTGTTCGCCGACCCACGGGTTCGCGAAGTGCCATTGCCGTGCTGGACGGCCGTGCTGGATGCCGCATTCGGCCAGGTCTCGGCGCCGCCGCCCTCGGATTTCCCGGCACAGCAACAGGCAGCCGAGCCGTGGTCCATCGCGGTTGCGGCACTGGAATCCCGCCTGTGGTTCGGACCGTGGGCGGATACGGCGCGCGCCGCCGCGGTGACCCGGGTGACGGAGCTCGTCGCCGATCTTCGCGCCATGGGGAGCGCAGCGGTGAATGGCCGTTCGCCGTTGCCCATGAACCTGCTGGCGCGCCACGGCATTACGATTGAAGGATTGACCGGCGACTCGCCTTCGCGCCGGGCAGCGCTGCGCGATTATTCGAACCTGTTGCGTGAGGCGCTGACGGAGGCTGCCGGCATGCCCGGGCCGCTGACGCTGTTTCGCGCGGCCTGCATGCAGCGCGACCTGCCCGCATTGGAGCGGGCCTCGCGTGCGGAAGATCCCCTGGCGGCGGTGTGCGCGCAGCGGGCCGGTCTGGGTCAGTTGTTGAAAACCTGGCGCGCGGCCCGCACGTGGCGCGGGTCAGCCAAAACTTGAGGCCGCATGATGAATCCTGATTCCGACAACGCACGCCTGCCCGATGTCGCCAGCGGGCCGGAACCGGCCACGGGTGGCGCGCTCGACTGGGTCGGGATGGAGGGAATCGACCTGCCGGTGCGGGTCGCGGACGGGCAGGGTGGCATCGCGACGGCCCCGGCGAAGGTGGGAGTGCAGGTCGACCTCGCCGATCCCGCCGCACGCGGGATCCACATGTCGCGGTTGTACATCGCCCTCGAGCAGGCGCTGGCCGGCCAGGCGTTGACGCCGTCCGGGTTGCGCAGCTTGCTGCACGCGCTGGTCGCTTCGCACGCGGGTCTTTCCACCCGGGTGCGGCTGCGCATCGGCTATGCGCAGTTGCTGAAGCGCCGTGCCCTCGCCAGCGGCAACGCCGGCTGGCGCAGTTATCCGGTCATGGTCGAAGCCCAATTGCGGGATGGGCGCTTCAACGTGAAACTCGGTTGCGAGGTCACGTATTCCTCGACCTGTCCCGCCTCGGCCGCGCTGTCGCGGCACCTCAACCGGCAGCGCTTCGATGAGGATTTCGCCGATGTGGCTCCCACCCATCGTGCCGTCGGCGAATGGCTGGACGGCGAGCGCGGGATGGCCGCGACGCCGCATGCACAGCGCAGCACCGCACGCGTCACGGCATGCCTCACGGCCGGCTTCGACCTGCCGGTCGCCGAACTGATCGACATGGTGGAGGGTGCGCTCGCCACGCCCGTGCAGGCCGCGGTCAAGCGCGAGGACGAACAGGCCTTCGCGAAGTTGAACGCCGAGAACCTGATGTTCTGCGAGGACGCCGCGCGCCGCGTTCGCGCCGCGCTGGATGCCGACGAACGCATCGCCGGCTACCGCGTCGTCGCGACCCACCACGAAAGCCTGCACGCGCACGATGCGGTCGCGGTGGCGAGCCGGAACTTCCCGGCGGATGAAGAGCGTTCTTGACACGCATGAACGCGGATCAATCCAGATAAAAGCATTTCTGATTGGCGCCGCATCTCGGCAAAAGACGCGCTTGCCGACATGGCGCGCATCAGAAAATCGGATGGTTCTATCCGCCCTTATCCGTGTTTATCCGCGTCAAGAGATTTCCGGATTCAACGGTCAAACGCCAAACGCATCCCCGGCCCCGATTCCAGCACCTTGCCCTGGCGCGCGGCGAGGTTGCCGTTGACGAAGGTGGCGGCGATGCTGGCGCGGAAAGTGTCGTCTTCGAACGGCGACCAGCCGCATTTCGAGACGATGTCTTCGCGACGCACGGTGTGCGGCGTCGCCGGATCGACCAGCACCAGGTCGGCGAACCAGCCCTCGCGCAAATAGCCGCGCTCGCGGATCGCGAACAGCGTCGCCGGTGCGTGCGACGTCGCCTCGACCAGCCGCTCGAGCGTCAGCCGTCCATCCAGCACGTGTTCCAGTGACGACTGCAGGGCGAACTGGATCAGCGGGATGCCGGACGGGCAACGGGTGTAGGGATTGGCCTTTTCCGACTCGAGGTGCGGGGCATGGTCGGTGGCGAGGATATCGATGCGGCCGTCCCTCAGCGCGCGGATCAAGGCTTCGCGGTCGGTCGTCGCCTTGATCGCCGGGTTGCACTTGATCTTGCCGCCTAGCGTCGCGTACTCCGCGTCGCTGAAACGCAGGAAATGCACGCACGTCTCGGCGGTGATGCGCTTGTCCGCGGTCGGACCTTGCTCGAACAGCGCGAGCTCGTCGGCGGTGGAAACGTGCAGGACGTGCAGTCGCGTGTCGTGGCGGCGGGCAGTGTCCACTGCCCAGCGCGTCGATTCGAAACAGGCTTCGCGCGAGCGGATCTCCGGGTGCTGCCGCATCGGAATGTCGTCGCCGTATTCGGCCCTGGCCCGATCGAGGTTGGCATGGATGATCCGGCTGTCTTCGGCATGCACCAGCACCGTGACCGGCGAATCGCGGAACACGCCCTCCAGCGTTGAAGGGTCGCTGACGCACAGGTTGCCCGTCGATTCGCACAGGAACACCTTGACGCCCGGCACCTCGCGGGGATCCAGTGCGCGGATCGCATCGAGGTTGTCGTTGCTGGCCCCGAAATAGAACGCGTAATTGGCGAGCGAGGTGCGCGACGCAATTTCGTATTTGTCCTCCAGCAGTTCGCGCGTCAGGGTCGCAGGCCGGGTGTTCGGCATTTCGAAGAAGCTGGTGACGCCGCCCGCGACCGCGGCGCGTGATTCGGAGGCGATGTCGGCCTTGGCGGTATAGCCCGGTTCGCGGAAATGCACGTGGTCGTCGATCACCCCGGGCAGCAGCCAGAGGCCGGCGGCATCGAAAATCTGTTCACCCCCGTGCGCCGCCAGGCCGCTGCCGATTTCTGCGATCCGGTGGCCGCGGATGCGCAGGTCGGCCTCGAACCTGCGGCCCTCGTTGACCAGTTCGGCGTGCTTGATCAGCCAGTCGGCCATTCAGTGTCCTCCATGCGAGCGGCAGCGGCGCAGCGTAAACGATTCGGGCACCGGATCGAAGCCGCCCTCGCACAGCGGCTGGCACCTGAGGATCCGCCAGGTCGCCAGGATCCCGCCGCGCAAGGGGCCGAAACGCGCGATCGCGACGCGGGCGTAGGTCGAACAACTTGGATGGAAGCGGCAGCGCGCGCCGAGCATCGGACTCAGGAAGCGCTTGTAGAACGTGATGAGCAACAGCAGGACGCGGGTCAAGGCGGTGCCGCCTAGGATGAACGGGTTTGCCCGGCGGGCGATGAAATCGGTTGCCCGGTCGAAACGACTACGCTATAACACGCGGTCGCATCTCCACAACTCTCGAGTGCAGGGACATGGCCAAGTCTAAACACGGCGCCGCCAAGCGCAGCGACAAAAAAGCGGGCCACACCGCCAAGCCGGCCAGCAAGATGCACGCGGCGAAAGCGGCCGCGAAACCGATCCGCAAGACCGCGTCCAGACCGGCGGCCAAGAAGGCCCGCCCGGCGCCGGCCAAGCGCAAGTCGGTCGCCGCGAAAAAGGTGACAAAGTCGCCCGCCGTGAAGAAATCCGCCAAGTCACCTGCAGCGAAGAAATCAACCAAGTCGTCCATTGTGAAGAAATCATTTAAATCATCCCCCGTCAAGAAGACATCCAGCACCGCCGCGGCGAAGAAGTCCAGGCCGCAGGCCACCAAGAAGACGACAACGTCGCGCGCGGCCAAGAAGGCCGCGGTGTCCCGCCAGTCGTCGATTCCGAAGGCTGTTTCCGTGCCCGAATCGCCGGTGGTGTCGAAAGCCGACGTCGCGGCCCAGGAGTCCCGCCATCGTTCCGCGCCGCGCAAGCGGGTGCACCAGCGGCCGACCGGCGGCGTCGCCGCGCGCCTCAGCGCCGGCGGTGGCGACGAACAGACAATCACGCGGGAAGACGGTCGCTATGCGTTGCCCGCCACCGTGACGATCGACCTGCCGAAGGGCTATCGCCCCAGCGCCAAAGAGGAATACATGAGTCCGAGGCAGTTGGCGTACTTTCGCCAGAAGCTGAAGGACTGGCGTGACCAGCTCGTCGAGGAATCGCGGCAGACGATGGAGAACCTGCGCGAGGAAGTCCGCGATGTCGGCGACGACGCCGAGCGCGCGACCCGGGAAACCGAGAACTCGCTGGAGCTGCGTACCCGCGACCGCTACCGCAAGCTGATCTCCAAGATCGAAAAGGCGCTGCGCAAGATCGAGGAAGGCCGCTACGGCTATTGCGAAGAGACCGATGAGGAAATCGGCCTCGAACGCCTCGAGGCGCGTCCGATCGCGACGTTGTCGCTGGACGCCCAGGAACGCCGCGAGCATCTGCAGAAGCAGATGGGCGACTAGAGCGCGTTCGTTCCGCTAACGCGGTCGCGCGCACGGCGCGCTCCTGCAACGGCAGTCGCAGGATCGCACCCGATCCGCGGCTTCTTTTGCAGGATCGCGGCGGCACGAAGCGCCGCCTTTTTTTCGCACGCGACGGCGACGGCAGCCCGTCCCGCGCGTCGGGCTTCGCTGCGCTCAACCCGGCCTGCAAATGCTCCGGCGCCCCGGCCGCTCGCTCGTGCAGCGGGTGGAACCGTTCATATCCGCGTTTGCGAGCCGCGTCACCCTCGGCCGCTTGATCCGGGCGCGCGCCGCCACCATCCTGATTCCATCGCCCGCATTGCGGGCCTTTGCGCAATCCTGAGCCGGATCGACATGCCAAACGAAATCCCCGAATCCCTGTCCGCGATCGTCGAGCTGCCGGTGCTGCCGCTGCGCGACGTCGTGGTGTACCCGCACATGGTGATCCCGTTGTTCGTCGGCCGCGAGAAGTCGATGAAGGCGTTGGAAGCGGCGATGGAAGGCGATCGCCGCATCCTGCTGGTTGCGCAGAAGCAGCCGGAGATCGACGACCCCGGCGAAGACGACCTGAACGTGGTCGGCACCATCGGCAGCCTGCTGCAACTGGTGAAGTTGCCCGATGGCACCGTGAAGGTGCTGGTCGAAGGGCAGTCGCGCGCGCAGGTGCAGCGGTCCTTCGAGACCGACGGCATGTTGCGCGCCGATGCCGTGTCGCTGCAGCCGGTCTTTGATCGTCCGGCGAGCGAACTCGAGACCGCCGCGCGGATGCTGGTCGGACTGTTCGAGCAGCTCGTGCGGCAGAGCCGCAAATTGCCGCCGGAGGTGCTGACGGGCCTGTCCGGCATCGACGACCTGTCGCGGCTGGCCGATTCCGTTGCCGCGCATCTGTCGGTGCGCCTGTCGGACAAGCAGAAGGTGCTGGACACCCTCGCGGTCGGCGCGCGCACCGAGATGCTGATCGGCCTCGTCGAGAGCGAACTCGACCTGCAGCAGGTCGAGAAGCGCATTCGCGGGCGGATCAAGACCCAGATGGAGAAGAGCCAGCGCGAGTACTACCTCAACGAGCAGATGAAGGCGATCCAGAAGGAGCTCGGCGACATCGAGGAGGGCGGCAACGAGATCGACGCGCTGGCCAAGAAGATCGAAGGCGCGGGCATGCCGAAGACGGTGCTCGCCAAGGCCAAGGGCGAGTTCAACAAGCTCAAGCAGATGCCGCCGATGTCGGCGGAAGCCACCGTGGTGCGCAACTACCTCGACTGGATGACCAGCGTGCCGTGGAAGAAGCGCAGCAAGGTCCGCAAGGACCTCCGCGTGGCCGAGCAGGTGCTCGACGAAGACCATTACGGCCTTGAGAAGGTCAAGGAACGCATCCTGGAGTTCCTCGCGGTGCAGCAGCGGGTCAACAAGATCAAGGGCCCGATCCTGTGCCTGGTTGGCCCGCCCGGCGTCGGCAAGACCTCGCTCGGGCATTCGATCGCCCGCGCCACCAACCGCAAGTTCGTGCGCCAGAGCCTCGGCGGCGTGCGTGACGAGGCCGAGATCCGTGGCCATCGCCGCACCTACATCGGGTCGCTGCCGGGCCGGATCATCCAGAACATGGCGAAGGTCGGGA
This sequence comes from Rhodanobacteraceae bacterium, assembly GCA_035701405.1. Lineage (GTDB taxonomy): Bacteria > Pseudomonadota > Gammaproteobacteria > Xanthomonadales > Rhodanobacteraceae > 66-474. The sequence continues at coordinate 1,646 of DASSNH010000176.1, read as the reverse complement.
CCCGCAACCCGATGTTCATGCTGGACGAGATCGACAAGATGGCGATGGACTTCCGCGGCGACCCTTCGGCGGCGCTGCTGGAAGTACTCGATCCCGAGCAGAACCACGCGTTCAACGACCACTACCTCGAAGTCGATTTCGATCTGTCCGAGGTCATGTGGATCGCGACCGCGAACTCCATGAACATCCCGGCACCGCTGCTGGACCGCATGGAGGTCATCCGCATCCCCGGTTACACCGAGGACGAGAAGGTCGCGATCGCGACCAAGTACCTGCTGCCCAAGCAGATCAGGGGCGCGGGCCTGAAGGAGAGCGAACTCTCGGTTTCGGAGGGTTCGCTGCGCGACATCATCCGCTATTACACGCGCGAATCGGGCGTGCGCAACCTGGAGCGCGAGCTCGCGAAGATCTGCCGCAAGGTGGTCAAGGAGCTGACCCTCGCGGAGACCGGCAAGCCCGAGAAGAGACCGGCGGAGGCGGCGGACCAGGGCAAGCCGAAGAAGGCAGCCACCCGCAAGCGCGGCGCCGCGGTCAAGGTCGAGTCGCGCAACCTCGACAAGTACCTCGGCGTGCGGCGCTTCGACTTCGGCCGCAAGGAAGACCAGAACGAAGTGGGCATGGTCACCGGGCTGGCGTGGACGTCGGTCGGCGGCGACCTGCTCAACATCGAAGCCACCGTGGTGCCCGGCAAGGGCAAGCTGATCCTCACCGGCCAGCTCGGCGACGTGATGAAGGAATCGATCCAGGCCGCGCAGTCGGTGGTGCGCGCACGCAGCCAGTTGCTCGGCATCTCGGCGGACTTCCATGACAAGTACGACATCCACGTGCACGTGCCGGAAGGCGCGACGCCCAAGGATGGTCCGAGCGCAGGCATCGCGATGGCGACGGCACTGGTGTCGGCGCTGACCAAGGATCCGGTGCGCGCCGAGATCGCGATGACCGGCGAGATCACCTTGCGTGGCCGGGTGCTGCCGATCGGCGGGCTGAAGGAAAAGCTGCTCGCGGCGCATCGCGGCGGCATCACCACCGTGATCATCCCGGAAGAAAACAAGAAGGATCTCGCCGACATCCCGAAGAACATCACCGACGCGCTGACGATCCACCCGGTGCGCTGGATCGACCAGGTACTGGAACTCGCGCTGGAACATCCGTTGACCCCGCTGCCGGCGAACGCCGATCCGGTGGCGACGGAGACCGGGAAGCTCGCTCCCGAGAACGCGCGCGAATCGGGCGAGGAGGGCGGTGCGGCACGCACCCACTGATCCCGTGCGGCGATCGCCAACGGGATCGCGCATTCCTTTCATTCGGCACTTGCGCTTCGGCGCGCGGCATGATCGCGCGCCGAAATGTTTTTCCGCGCGCGTGCCGAAGCGCTGAAATCCAAGCCCCGCCTTTATTGCACGCCCTCTGGGGGGCTGGTATAAAGACCGGGCCGTAAGACGCGCGAGTCGATCCCCGCGTATCGAAACGGGTTGCAACACGACCGGACCGGACGCTTTCGCATTTTTGGGGGACGCGTCTTTCCGCCGAACATTCCGCGGGCTGCTCTAAACCCAAGAGGGAGTCTCCATGAACAAAGCTGAATTGATCAATGCAATTGCCGACCACGCCGATCTGTCGAAAGCCGACGCCGGACGTGCACTCGA
>DASSNH010000175.1:0-17307 GCA_035701405.1 Rhodanobacteraceae bacterium | reverse complement strand
GGCAGCTTCCGCGTAGTGGTGCTGCTCGTCCGCCATCAGGGCCGCCTGGTAGGCGAGTTCCGCAGCGCCGGGGGCGAGCTGGGCTCCTTGCAGGTACGCCGCCTGCGCGTCTGCGAAACGATGGCGGCGATGCAGGACGTGGCCGAGCAACAGGTACAGTTGCGGATGCGGCTGGGCCGCGAGCAGGGAACGCAATCGCGCCTCCGCCTCGTCCAGCATGCCCAGCGAAATCTCGACGGCAGCGAGATTGGCGCTCGCCCCGAAATGACCGGGTGCCGCGGCGAGTGCCGCCAGGTATTCCTCGCGCGCGCGGCTGTCGTCCCCGGCCGCGCGCAGGGCGTTCGCGAGATTGTTGCGGAGCGCAGGATCGTTGGGCCGCGCCCCCACCACTCGTTCCAGCAAGGCCACCGCGCCGGCGGCATCGCCGAGCGCGAGCAAGGCGCTGGCGAGGTTGCTGCCAGCTTCCGGGCTGTCCGGTTGCAGGCGGAGCGCCGTTTCCAGGGCATCGCGTGCCTCGGTCCCACGATCCAGCATCAGCAATGCGATGCCGTGAAGGCGCGCGGCTTCGGAAGCCTGCGGGTGCGCGGCACGGGCGTCGGCGGCGAGGCGTTCTGCGCCGGCCGCTTCGCGGCGTTCGAGCAATCCGGCGATGTTCGCGAGGCGTGTGCGGAGATCCGCGTTGCGCGCGTCGTTCATGGCGCCTCGCCGAGCGCCGCGAGTGCTTCGGCGTGCGATTCCCTGGCCAGTGCCCCGACCAGCTCGTCGAGGTCCCCGTCGAGGATCTGCGGCAACTGGTGCAGGGTCAGGTTGATGCGGTGGTCGGTGACGCGTCCTTGCGGGAAGTTGTAGGTGCGGATGCGCTGGCTGCGGTCGCCCGACCCGACCTGCAGTTTGCGCGTGGCGGCCTGCTGCGCGGTCTGTTCCGAGCGTTGCGCGTCCAGCAGCCGCGCCTTCAGGAGCGACAACGCGCGCGCACGATTCTTGTGCTGGCTGCGCTCGTCCTGGCATTCGACAACGATGCCGGTCGGCAGGTGGGTGATGCGGATCGCCGAGTCGGTCTTGTTGACGTGCTGGCCGCCGGCGCCGGAGGCGCGGAAGGTGTCGACCTTGAGGTCGGCGTCACGGAGTTCGACATCGGCGATTTCCGCCTGCTCGGGCAGTATCGCCACCGTCGCGGCGGAGGTGTGGATGCGACCCGAAGCTTCGGTGACGGGCACGCGCTGCACCCGATGGGTGCCGGATTCGAACTTCAGCGCGGCATACGCGCCGCTGCCCTCGATACGCGCGACCGCTTCCTTGTAGCCGCCGTGTTCGCCCTCGTGGGCCGACATCAATTCGGCACGCCAGCCACGGCGCTCGGCGTAGCGCAGGTACATCCTGAGCAGGTCGCCCGCGAACAGCGCGGCCTCGTCGCCGCCGGTGCCCGCGCGCACTTCGAGGAACAGGTTGGCGTCGTCCAGCGGGTCGCGCGGCGTCAACAGCGCCTGCAGGCGGGAGTCGAGGTGGGCACTGGATTGCTCCAGCCGTGCGACTTCCTCGCGCGCCAGTTCGCGCAGGTCGGGATCGGCGAGCATCGCGCGTGCATGCGCGAGTTCGGCTTCGCCCTTTTGCGATTCGGCGAAGACTTCGGCGAGTTCCTGCGTCTGCGCGTATTCGCGCGACAGCTCGCGGAAATGCGCCGGGTCGTTGGCGACTCCGGGCTCCGCCAACAGTAGCCCGACCTCGTGGTGGCGTTCCAGCAGTTGTTCGAGGCGGCGCTTCAGTTGCGGGTTCACTCATCGCGCCCGTTCATGTCGAACAGGCGCGCGGCCGCGTCGAGCAGGGCCTGGTCGCCATGCTCGGCGGCTTCATGGAGTTTCACGCTCGGGGTGTGCAGCAGCCTGCCGGTGAGGGTGTTCGCGAGGTACTCCAGCGCCTGGTCGGGAGCGCGGCCCGCGGCCAGCATCTCGCGCGCGCGTGCCAGCACCTCGTCGCGCTGGGCTTCGGCGGTCGCGCGATAGCAGCGCAGCGGCTGGTCGAACTGGTTGGCGCGGCGCCACGCGAGGTAACGCTCGACCTGCAGGTCGATGATCGCCTCGGCTTCACGCACCGACGCCTCGCGCGAGCGGCGCCCGACGTCGACGGCCTGCTGGAGGTCGTCGATCGTGTACAGGAACAGGTCGGGCAGTTCGGCCACCGAAGGTTCGATGTCCCGAGGCACCGCGAGGTCCATCAGCAGCATCGGGCGCCGGCGCCGTTGGCGCAGCGCCCCGCGCAGCATCGGTGCATCCAGGATCGGAACCCGGCTGGCGGTCGCCGACATCACGATGTCGGCCTCGGCGAGGTGCTTCGGCAAGTCGGCCAGCGCGATCGCGTAGCCGCCCACCGGATTGATCAGTGCCTGCGCTGTTTCGATGGTGCGGTTGGCCACGATCAGGCGCCGCACGCCGCGCTCGATCAAGTGCCTGATCGCGAGTTCGATGGTGTCGCCCGCGCCGATCAGCAGCACGCAGGATTCGCGCAGGTCCGCGAACGCCTGCTCGACCAGCCGCACCGCGGCGAACGCGACCGAGACCGGACCGCTGCCGATGCGGGTCTCGGTGCGCACCCGCTTGGCGACCGTGAAGGCGTTCTGCAGCAGCCGGTCCATCGGCGCCTGCAGGGTGCGCGCCGACCGCGCCGCGCGCCAGGCGTCCTTCACCTGGCCGAGGATCTGCGGCTCGCCGAGCACCATCGACTCGAGGCCGGTCGCGACCCGGAACACGTGCCGCACGGCGTCGCCATCGGTGTGCCGGTACAGGAACTCGTCGAGGCGCCCCGGGGTCATCTGGTTGTGGGTGTGCAACCAGGCCGATGGCGCGCCCTCGGCGCCGTCGCGGACGCTGCAGTACAGTTCCGTGCGGTTGCAGGTGGACAGGATCAGCGCCTCGTCGACGCCGGCCTGGGATGCGAGGTCGGCGAGCGCCGGGGCCGTGGCCTCCGCGTCGATCGCCACCTGCTCGCGCAACGAGACCGGCGCGGTCAGGTGGTTGAGTCCGAGTGCGATCAGCGGCATGGGAACGGGTTCGGCGACAGGCTAAGCTGTCGTCTGGAGGCGAAATGGAGCGGACCGGATTTTCCGGCGTGGGAATTGTGCGGACCCAACCCGACAAATTCAAGAAACTGGATCCCGGCTGGGCGCCCATCCGTGTCCTGGCCAGGATGAAGCCGTCGTGGTTTCATTTTAGCGCGCCTGCCGTGGTGCTCGCCGTGGCCTGGCTCGCAGGTTGCGCGCCGCTGTCCCCGCGCGCCGGTTCACGGCAGCCCACGGGTTACGGGCCCGTTGCCGAGGCGCAGCCCCTGGCGCGGCTCGACATCGAGCCCTCCGGGCCGGCCGCCAAGGCGTCCGCCCTGCTGATCGCCGCCGAATTTGCGCTGCAGGACCAGGACATCGACGAGGCGGCGCGGGACTACGCGGCCGCCGCGGAGATCGCGGACGATCCCGCGGTGGCGAAGCGCGCGCTGCAGCTCGCGGTGGCCTCGGGTGAAACCGCAAATGCGAAAAAGCTGCTGGACCGTTGGCGGGCACTCGGCGCCGCTCCGCGCGACCTGGCCGGCATCCGCGCGCAACTGGCCATGCTGCGGGGCGATCGTTCCGGCGCCGAAAAGGACTTCGACATCCTGCTCGCGACGGGCGGCGCCGATGCCTGGAAAACCTTCGCGGCAGACCTGCTGGCGGCGCGAGATACCGCGCTCGCGGGCAGGATCCTGGAAGATCTTGCGGTGGCGGAGCGCCTCCCGCGCAACGAAAACGTGTGGGTGGCGCTGAGCCAGCTGGGCGAGCATCTCGGCCGCCACGCCTTCGCGCGCAAGCTGGCCGACGCGGCGGTACAACGCTTCGGGGGAACCGACAGTATCCGCTGGGCGGCCAGCCTGAAGCTGTCGACCGGCGACAGCGCCGGGGCCAGGGCCCTGTACGCGAAGGGCGTCGCGGCGCATCCGCGCGATCCGGCGCTGAGGCTCGGCTACGCGAGCGTGCTGGGCGCTGCGCACGAGTACGGCGAGGCGCTGCGGGTGCTCGCCGACGGTCCGCAAACGCCGCGGACGTGGAGCGCGCGCGTCGCATTCGCGGCGCGCGCCAAGGATGACGCCGCATTGCAGCGCCTCTATGCCGAACTGAAGCGGTCGCCCCCGGGCCAGCGTGCCGACAACGCTTTCCTGCTGGGGCAACTGGCGGAACTGATGCACCACGACTCGCAGGCTCTCGATTGGTACGGGCAGGTCGATGTCGACAGCGAACATGGTTTCGAGGCGAAGGTGCGCAGTGCGGTGCTGCTCGACAAGACCGGAAAGCAGGCGCAGGCACACGCGCTGGCGGCGCAGCTCCAGCAGGATTACGCCGATGACCCCGACAGCCTGCGCACGGCGTACGAGCTGGATGCCCAGTTGTACGCCCAACACGGCGACCACGCCCGCGCCATCGCGGTATACGACCGCGGGCTCGGCGCCCTGCCGGGCGACCCGGCGCTCATCTATGACCGCGGCATCGAGGAAGCCAATGCGGGCAACACCGATGCGGCGCTCCGGGACTTCCGCGAGGTGCTGGCGCGGAACCCCGAAAACATCGAGGCGATGAACGCGCTCGGGTTCACCCTGGCTGACGCCGACCGCGACCTCCCCGAGGCCACCCGCCTGCTGCGGAAGGCACTGGCCGCCAAGCCGGACGCGGCCGCGATCATGGATTCCTGGGGCTGGCTGCAATATCGGCTGGGCCACCTGGATGAAGCGGAGAGCTACCTGCAGCGCGCCTGGGCCAGCCACGAGGACCCCGATATCGGGGCGCACCTGGGCGAGGTGCTGTGGAAACTAGGCCAACACCGGGATGCGCGCGAGGTATTCGCCAAGGTGCGCAAGCTCGATCCGCACAACGCGGCGCTGCAACACGCCGAACGACGGTTGCGCCCATGACGCGGTGGCTGCGTCTCGCGGTGGCAGCGGGGCTGGCAGGCCTGGTGCTTGCGGCCTGCGCGCCGGTGCCGGTTCGCCATCCCGGCACTGCCGCACAGCTCGCGGCGCAGACCGCGCGCGAACGGATGCTGGGCGCCCAGGCGCAGTGGGGGCTGCACGCGCGGTTCGCCGCGTCGGATGGCGATCATGGCGGCAGCGGCAGCCTGGACTGGAGCCAGCAGGGCGACAGGTACCGGTTCACGTTGCGCGCGCCCATCACCGGCAAGACGGTCGAACTCGACGGTGGCCCCGGCGGCGCGGTGCTGACCGGCGCCGGCAGGGAGCCGCTGGCCGGCCGCAACGCGGGCGAGGTGCTGAATGCGGAATTCGGCTGGAACGTGCCGGTGGCGGATCTCGCGTGGTGGGTGCGGGGCCTGCGCGCGCCGGGCGCCCCCGCGATCCTCACCTTCGGCGCCAACGGCCTGCCGGCGACCCTGGACCAGGACGGCTGGCACGTCGATTACCGCGACTGGTATGCCGAGCGCAGCCCGCCGCTGCCGCGCAAGGTGTACGCCAGCCGCGATCCCTACAGCGTGCGGCTGTCGATCCAGGAATGGAACGGCGCGAGTGCCGAATCCGCGGGAGGGGCCGCCGCCGCGCATGGGCGGAGCGACCCGGAACGCTGAATTGACGCGGCTTGGCCGGTCCGCGACAATATGCGGCTTTTCTGCGCGGCCATTCCGAGGTTCGGTCGCACCGCTTGAAGGCGCAGCGGCAGGCACAGGGATGCACCGGCGCGGAGGCGCTCGGCGCCGATGCGGTATTTCGGCGCGGCATGGCCGCGACGGTATCCATTGCGCCGGGCAGGATGCCCGCTCTGTACATGATGGGGCGTAGCCAAGCGGTAAGGCACCGGGTTTTGATCCCGGCATTCGCAGGTTCGAATCCTGCCGCCCCAGTTCCCCGTGGGGCTGCATCCGAAGGTATTGAGCATGCACAACGCATCCAGCTTGTTGTTGTTCAGTGGCAACGCCAACCGCAAGCTGGCAGAGGATGTCGCGCGAACGCTCGGCGAGCCGCTGGGCAAGGCCGTCGTCGGCCAGTTCTCCGATGGCGAGGTGCAGATCGAGATCGACGAGAACGTCCGCAACCAGGACGTCTTCGTGATGCAGTCGACTTGCGCGCCGGTCGCGGAAAACCTGATGGAATTGCTGGTGCTCGTCGACGCGCTGAAGCGCGCCTCCGCCGCCAGCGTGACCGCGGTGATCCCGTATTTCGGTTACGCGCGGCAGGACCGGCGGCTGCGCGCGGCGCGGGTGCCGATCACGGCCAAGGTCGCCGCCCAGCTCATCGGGGCGGTCGGCACGGATACGGTACTGACAGTCGATATCCACGCCGACCAGATCCAGGGGTTCTTCGACATTCCGCTCGACAACGTGTATGCCTCGCCGGTGTTGCTGGCCGACATCTGGCGCAAGCATGGCACCGAGGGCGTGACGGTGGTGAGCCCCGACGTCGGCGGCGTGGTGCGGGCCCGGGCGGTCGCCAAGCGCCTGGACGACGCAGATCTGGCGATCATCGACAAGCGCCGGCCGCGGCCGAACGAAGCGACCGTGATGAACATCATCGGTGACGTCGTCGGCAGGACCTGCGTGCTGGTCGACGACATCGTCGACACCGCCGGCACCTTGTGTGCCGCGGCGAAGGCGCTCAAGGATCGCGGCGCCAAGGAAGTGGTCGCGTACTGCACCCACGCGGTGCTGTCGGGCCCGGCGGTGCGCAACATCGAACAATCGCTTATGGACGAACTGGTCGTGACCGACACCATCCCGCTGAGCGAGGAAGGCGCCGCCTGCGGCAAGATCCGGCAATTGTCCGTCGCCCAATTGCTGGCCGAAACCGTCCGCCGGATGGCGTATGGCGAATCGGTCAGCTCGTTGTACGTGGATTGAACAAAGGCGGGAACGGGGAACAGGGATTGGAACGACAGCCTCGTTTCCCCGTTCCCCTTTCCCTGTTCCCGCTTCATTGACTCTCCTGGTCGCGGGAGAGTTTTCATCCGCCGCGAGGCGGACCCATGCAACCCGAGGTAACAACCAATGGCAACCATCCATGAAATCACGGCCGAGCGTCGTGCGGACCAGGGCAAAGGTGCGAGCCGCCGCCTGCGTCGCGCGGGCAAGGTTCCGGGCGTCGTGTACGGCGCGGGCACGGACGCGGAAAACGTCCAGTTCGAGCACGAGACCGTCGTCCTCGCATCGCGGCACGACTGGTTCGCGTCGTCGATCCTCGACCTCCTGGTCGAAGGCAAGCGCCAGAAGGTCCTGCTGCGCGACTTCCAGAAGCATCCGGTCAAGGAGCAGGTACTGCACCTGGATTTCCTGCGCATCGACGAGGCAAAGCCGATCCGCGTGTATGTCTCGATCCGGTTCATCAACAAGGAGAAGTCCGCCGCCGGCAAGACTTCGGGCGTGGTGATTTCGCACAACCTCACCGAGGTCGAGGTGTCGTGCCTGCCGAAGGACCTGCCTGAATTCATCGAGGTGGACCTCGCCGACCTCGAGCTCGGCGACAGCCGGCACTTGTCGGACCTGAAGCTTCCGGAGGGCGTGGAAATCCCCGAGCTGAAGCTGGGCAAGGAATACGACCACACCGTCGTGTCCGCGCAGGCGGTCCGCGAGGAAGTCGAGGAAGCGCCGGCCGAAGCGGGTGCCGAGGGCGCCCCGGCCGAAGGCGCGGCCGCTGCTGCCGCACCGTCCGGCGAGGCCGTCAAGGCCGCTGCGCCCGCCAAGGAAGAAAAGAAGTAGGAACAAGGGGAACAGGGAACGGGGAACAGGGAAGCGTGATTTCCTGTTCCCCGTTCCGGCTTGTCGTTCCCGGTTCCCGCTTCCGCGCCCATGGGCATACGCCTCATCGCCGGCCTCGGAAATCCCGGCGCCGAATACCTGCGCAACCGCCACAACGCGGGCTTCTGGTTCGCGGATGCACTGGCGAGCGGCGCGGGCGTGCGCTTCGCCTCCGAGGGTCGCCTGCATGCAGCGGCATGCCGCGTGCCGATCGGCGTCGAGCAGGTTCGCGTGATCAAGCCCGCCACCTTCATGAACGAAAGCGGGCGCGCGATCGTCGCCGCACTCAACTACTGGAAGCTCCCGCCCGCGGAGCTGCTGGTGGTGCACGATGATCTTGACCTTCCGCCCGGCACGGTGCGCCTGAAGTTCGACGGCGGCCACGGCGGCCAGAACGGCCTGCGCGACATCATGACCCAGCTCGGCCACGGCAGGTTCCACCGGTTGCGGATCGGCATCGGCCATCCCGGCGACCGCAACCGCGTGACGCCCTGGGTGCTCGGCAATCCTTCGCGCGCAGACGAGGACGCGATGCTGGACGCCATCGCGCGCGCGCTCAACGTGTTGCCGCTCACCATCGCGGGCGAGTTCAACGAGGCGATGAAGCGGCTGCATACTCAAACAGCGGGAACGGGGAACGGGGAACGGGGAACGTAGCGCGGACGTTTCGTTGCGCATCTGTTCCGTTCCCGCCTCTTCGTTCCCTGTTCCCTGTTCCCGGAGCTCCGAATGGCCATCCAATGCGGCATCGTCGGCCTGCCCAATGTCGGCAAGTCCACGCTCTTCAATGCGCTGACCAAGGCGGGTATCGCCGCGGCGAATTTCCCGTTCTGCACGATCGATCCGAACGTCGGCGTGGTGCCGGTGCCGGATGCGCGCCTGCAACAACTCGCGGAGATCGTGCACCCGCAGAAGGTCATCCCGGCTTCGGTCGAGTTCGTGGACATTGCCGGCCTCGTCGCCGGGGCGTCGAAAGGCGAGGGCCTGGGCAACCAGTTCCTCGCGCACATCCGCGAGGTGGACGCGATCGCGCATGTGGTGCGCTGCTTCGAGCACCCCGACGTGGTCCACGTGACCGGCAAGGTCGACCCGATCGCCGACATCGAAACCATCGATACCGAACTCGCGCTGGCCGACCTCGAATCGGTGGACAAGGCCCTGGCGCGGGTCGAGCGCGCCGCCAAGGCCAATGACAAGGAAGCGATGGCCAGGCGCCCGGTGCTGGAGAAGCTCGCCGCCGCGTTGAACCAAGGCAAGGCCGCGCGCTCGGTGGCGCTGGACGACGAGGAACGCGCCGCGATGCGCGACCTGTTCCTGTTGACGATTAAACCGCTGATGTACGTCGCCAACGTGCGTGAGGACGGCTTCGAAGACAATCCGCATCTCGATGCGGTGCGCCGGCGCGCGGAAACCGAAGGCGCGGTGGTGGTGCCGGTTTGTGCCGCGATCGAGGAAGAACTGGCGCAGCTCGACGAGGCCGACCGCGGCGAGTTCCTCGCTTCGATGGGATTGAGCGAGCCTGGCCTCGACCGCGTGGTTCGCGCCGCATACACCTTGCTCGGATTGCAGACGTATTTCACCGCCGGCCCCAAGGAAGTTCGTGCATGGACCGTCAAGCAGGGCGCGACCGCGCCGCAGGCAGCCGGCGTGATCCACACGGACTTCGAGAAGGGCTTCATCCGTGCGGAGACCGTTTCCTTCGACGACTACATGAAGTACCGGGGTGAATCAGGCGCGCGCGACGCCGGCCGGCTGCGCCTGGAAGGCAAGGAGTACCGCGTGCAGGAAGGCGACGTCCTGCATTTCCGTTTCAACGTGTAGGGACGTGCCGGGGCGTAGCGCCGTCTTTTGCCATTGTGCGCGATCCAATCGCGCCGAACGCCAACGAGCCCATCGCGGCCACGGGCCGCTCCTGCACATCAAGAGCGGCCCATGCGCATGACCGGCTCAAATGCCGTTCGTGCCGCCGAACTTCAGGCTCATCTGCACGAAATAGGCGCGTCCAATCGGATTGAACCAGTTCCGGGAGTAATACGGATAGCTGGTCCATGACGGGTCGCGTGGCGGCCGTTTGTCGAACAGGTTGTCGACGACCAGCGACACGTCGATGCCGGGCGTAACCCGGTAGCCCATGGTCAGGTTGTACAGGAAGGTCGGGCCAAGACGATAAGTCCCGTCGTAGTTCGGGATGCCGCCGAGGCGCGCGCCGTACAGGGTCGTGGTGAAGTCGTGATAATTCCACGTCACCGAGGCGTTGGCCTTGGTGCGGGGAATCAGGTAGTAGTAGATGTCGGTCATTTCGTTGTCGACCGGCAACTCGGGGCTCAACTGCGTGGTGTGCTTGATCACGTAGGTCGCACCAAGGTTGAAATCGAACGTTCCCGCGCGCGCGGTCCGGAGCCGGTAGTGCGTGTTGAAGTCGACACCCGACGTCTGGTCGATCGCGGCATTGATCGGCAACACCAGCACCGAAGTGATGCCCTCCGGGTTGTACCCCGCATCCGCGGGATTGCGCACGACCTGACTGTCGATCTGCTGGCAGAATGCCGAATTGCCATCGATGGGATTGCCGCTGACATCCTGGCCAAGGCGGCAATCCGCTTCGCGGCGCAGGATCGTATCGCTGTCCTGGTATTCGACCTCGTTGTTGAGCTTGATGCGGTAGTAGTCGGCGCTGACGTCGAAGTTGGGCGTCGGGGCGAACACGAAGCCGTAGGTGAAGGATTTGCTGGTCTCGTCCTTCAGCGTGGTGCTGCCGTGGCTGCGGCCATTGAAGTCGGCGTCGTAGGTGGAGTCGCCGATGCAGTCGTAGCCGGGCCCGTTGTCGCGCCGGCACTGGTAGTAGTCGGTGCCGCCGGAACTCGATCCGCTGAGCCCCGCGTACAGGTATGACAGGTCGGGTGCGCGAAAGCCGGTGGACAGCGAACCGCGCAGCAGCAGGCTATCGAACGGCCGGTATTCGAGCCCGAGCGCGTAGGTGAATTTGCCGGTGCTGGTTTCGCTGTACTTGTAGCGGTCGTAGCGGCCGGCGGTGGTCACGGTGAGTTGCGAAAACACCGGGATGCTGAATTCGTAGCCGATCGCCGCATGGCTGCGCGAACCGACCGAGGTCGTGTTGTGCAGGCCGTAGTAGCTCCCATCCAGGGACAACGGATCGGCAATTTGCGCCATGTACTGGTTGCCGTACTCGGCGATGCCGGCGAACCCGACTGGACCGGCGGGCAGCTTGAACAGGTTGGTATTGGTGAGTGTCAGCGAATAGTTTTCGGCGCGGGTCTTGTCGTTGTCGATCGAGTCCTGGCTGATCGAGCGGAATTGCTCGACGGTCAGAGGCGTGTAAAGGCGGCTGACCGGCGCGTAGTACATCTGGTAGCCCGTGTCGTTGCCGTCTTCGTCGATGTAGTCGCCAAGCGAAGGCCCGAGATACAGTGCTTGCGCCTTGGCGGCGATCAACGCCGGCCACTTCGACTCCACCTCGTTCTGCGAGTGCCTGAAATTCGCCTCGTAGTTCCAGTCGCTGTCGCGGCCGAAGGTGCCCTTGATGCCCGTGTTGAGCGACAGCGTATTGCCGATGTTGCGGATCTTGCCGCGTTCGAAGCCGCCGTTTTCATCGATGGTGAAGTAGCTGCGGCCCCATTCCTCGATCTGCCCGGTGGCGGTGTTGTAGAACGGTGTGTCGGTGCAGTCGCCATTCAGCGGCTCGCAGTTGTACCACTGCAGCGGGGTGTTGTACGTCTCCTGATGCGAAGTGCCGGCCAGCACGTCCGCGTAGAAATCGGTGTAGTCGTTGAAGTGATAGGTGGCGCTGGCGAACAGGTTGGCCATCCTGGAGCCGTTTTCGAGCGTGCCGTAGCCGACGTCGGCATAGGTGCCGCAGTAGTAGCCCGGCACGTACGAATCGGTCACCGGGTCGTAGCCGTACTCGTCTCGCGAGGCGTAGAACATCGTGCCGTTGTCGAGGTACGACAATTTGTCGCAGGTGGCCTTGCCCGGGTCCAGATAGTCGCCGTCCTCGTCGGTGCGTATGAAGTTGCGACTGGCAATGATGTCCGAGGGGTCGGCGGGGCTGTCGAGGCGGGAATCGGTGAAGCTGCGCTGGAACGCCCACAGCGGGTGCTTGTCGATCAGTTCGAGCCCGAACACCGCGTCGAACTTGCCCTTGGAGAAGCCCGAGGTGATGTCGAGCCTCTGCGAACCGCCACCGCCGTGCTGGGTGCCGCCGGCGCGGTAGTTGAGCGTCGTGCCGTCGGCTTTCTCCTTAAGGATGAAATTGATGACACCGGAAATCGCGTCGGACCCATATACGGCCGACGCGCTGCCCGAAAGAATTTCCACGCGATCGATCAGGGCCGTGGGGATGTTGGAAATGTCGGTGAAGTTGCTATTGCCGTTATAGGACTGCGGATAGTCGGCGATGCGCCGGCCATTGACCAGCACCAGCGTGTGGTTGGGACCGAGACCGCGCAAGTCGACCGCCTGTGCGCCGGGCGAGAAGCCGTCCGTGTACTGGTTGTTGTCCAGCGCGCCGAGGTTCTGGGTCAGCGAGGTCATGAGTTCGGGAACACTGGCGAAGCCCCGCCGCTGGATGTCCTGCGCGGTGATCGTCACCACCGGGGCCGGCCCCTCGATCTCGGACCGCGGAATGCGCGAGCCGGTCACGACCACTTCCTGGAGGGTCGTGGTCGGCCCCTGCTCGCCGGCCCCCTGGCCCGCCGCGGGCGATGAGGTCGGCGGAGGAGCCGCCGGCGCGGCGGTGGGCTGGTCCTGCACGATCACCATGGCGCCCGAGGCGTCACGGCGGGCGTGGTAGCCGGTACCGGCCAGCAGCCCGGCCAGCGCCTGCTGGCCGGTCAGCGTGCCGTGGACCCCGCGGGTGCGCGCGTCCGCCAGCCGGTCGGCGTCGTACACGAACTGCATGCCGGTTTGATGGCCGAGCGAGTCGAGCGCCGCGACCAGGCTGCCTGCGGAGATATCGATTTCCCGTGTGTCCGGGTTCTGGGCGAATGCCAGCGCCGGAAGCAGGCACGCGAACAACAATGCAAAGCGGACGATCGGCTTCAACATGTTCCCTCCCCAACGGCGTCGACGCGACGCCCTGCGTGACAAGACGAGCCAGGGCGGCCATTCCCCCGCTCGCGCGGCAATTGTTTTCAATCCGGCGCCTGCTTTCGTCCGGCTCGCGACAGCATGATCCGGTCGCCCCGTCGCTCGGCGTGGACGGGGAAGACCTGTTGCAACAGGCGCACGAAGGCGTCGCTGTTGTCGAGGCGGAAATTGCCGCCCACCTTCAGGTCGTCGAGAGAGGGATCGGCGATCACGATCTGGCGCGCGTTGTACCGGTTGAATTCCCCGATCGCCTCCACCAGTGGCGTGTCATGGAAAACCGCGTAGCCGCTGCGCCAGCCGAGGTGCTGCAACGCCTGCTCCGGGCCCACGTGCTGGACGAATACCTCGTCGTTCCTGACGCGGGCGATGCTGCCGGCGGGAAGTTCGGTAGGCGCCCGGCCGGGATCGACCGCCGACTGCAGGCGCACCACGCCGCGGGTCACGACCACCCGCAGCCCATCGCTTTCGCGGCGCACGTCGAAGCGGGTGCCGACCGCGATGACCCGGTAACCGCTGGCGTGCACCACGAAGGGGCGGGCATGGTCCTTGGCGACTTCGAAAAACGCCTCGCCGCGGACGAGATCGAGATCGCGCTCGCGCCGGGTCATCGACGCGTGCAGCTCGCTGTCGCCGGCGAGGGTGGCGGTCGACCCATCGGTGAGGTGCACCACCTTCTGCCCGCCCAGCTCTGTTTGCCAGACGCGGCGCTCGACGCGGCCGGCATCCCGCCACCACCAGAAGCCGCCGGCCAACAGGATGACGAGCAGCCCTGCCGCGATCGCGGCAACCGGGGAGGCGAACCGGGATGGTCGCGAACCATGCCGGCGCCCGCGGCCCGAGGCGTCGCCCCGCTGGAAGCTGGGCGGATTGAAGTACGGCGAGCGGCGCCACGCGCCACGTTCGGGCAACTGCCCTTGCGGCGTCCCCGCCGCCAATGCCTTCAGTCTTCCGGTTTCGCGCCAGGCAGCCTGCAGCCGCAGGAACGCCACGCGGTGGGCGGGATCCTGTTCCAGCCATGCCGCGAGTGCGGACTGGTCGGCCAGCGACCAGTGGTCGCCATCCCGGCGCGCCAGCCACGATGCCGCGATCCGCTCGACCTGCCCGCCGCTCCGCCCCATCACGGACTGTCCTTGCGCGCCGTCACGCTGCCGTCGCCGGTCCGGGTGCCGTCACCGCGCGAAGCCGCGTAGAAATGATTGGCCATCATCCGGCATCCCTTCGCAATGTGCTTCTCGACGGTTTTTTCGCTGATGCCGAGCCGGCGGGCGATTTCCTTCTGCGGCATGTCCTCGACCCTCCGCAGCCAGACCACCTCGCGGCAGCGGTCCGGCAGGCGGTCCAGTGCACGCGCGAGGCGCTCCAGGGCGTCGCGCCCGCCGAGCCAACGGCCCGGCTCGAGTTCATCCGTCAAGACGTTCAATTGCTCGAGATCACCCACTGCGGTAATGGAAACGATGCGCTGGCGACGGATCCGGTCGGCGAGCAGGTGCCGCGCCGTCGCGAAAAGGAAGGCCTTGGGCGAGTCGGGCCGGCGCCGGCCTGCCGCCTCGTAGACGCGCACGTAGATTTCCTGCCGCAGGTCCACCACCTCGTCGTGGTCGCGCCAGTTGCGGTGCAGGAAGCGCATCAGTGCGCCCTCGTGCGCAAGCACTTCGCGCGCGAACCACGCATCGAGGACCTCGTTCATGGCGTGAAGTTACCGCATCGGATCGCCGCCATGGGCCATCGGGTTGCATGACTGACGGCATGGGGGAACGCCCCGCGCCTTTCGTCCTGACCCCACGTTCGCCCGCCCCGCGCGGCGGCGCCCGACCGTGGAGGAGCCTTCAGCATGCAATCGATCGAATGCCGACCGCTTGGCCGGCTCTGCGCAAGGCTACTCGCCCTGGCGATGTTGATGGGGCTCGGTGGCATGGGTCCGGCTCGCGCCGTGGAATCCGGCTACCAGTATTTCTCGGTCGGCGACCCGGCGGCCCCGACGACGGCGAAGACTTCGCCCGGGCTGTTGTTGATGGGGGGCGGCCGCGAGATCGAGGCTGCCTTCCAATGGTTCGCCGCGCAGGCCGGCCATGGGCACATCGTGATCATCCGCGCGTCGGGCGATGACCAGTTGCAGGACTGGATCTACCGCGACGTCGGCGGCGTGGCGTCGGTCCAGACCCTGATTTTCCATTCGCGCGCGCCGGCAAGCGATCCGCGGGTGCTCGGGATCCTGCGGCATGCCGATGGCATTTTCATCGCCGGAGGCGACCAGGCCAACTACGTGCGCTTCTGGAAAGGCACGCCGCTGAATGACGTGTTGAACGCGCACGTTCGCGCCGGCAAGCCGATCGGCGGCACCAGCGCGGGGCTCGCGATCCTGGGGCAGTGGGGTTACGGCGCGCTCGACGGCGGCAGCATCACCTCGCCCGAGGCCTTGGGTAACCCCGCGGGTCCCGCCGTGACCCTGGTCGATCATTTCATCACGCTGCCGTTGCTCGAGGGCACCATCACCGATACGCACTTCATGCAGCGCGAGCGGCTCGGCCGCCTGCTGGCGTTCGTGGCGAGGATCGCGAAGGACCACCATACCGCTGCCGTCACCGGGCTCGGGGTGGACCAGGACAGTGCGCTGCTGGTGGAACCGGATGGATCCGCAAGGTTGTTGAGCTGGCACCCCGACGGCCACGCCTGGGTGGTGGTGCCGGGAAAGCTGCGCGCGGTCGAACGCGCCGGTGGGCAGGCGGCACTGGATGATTACCTGCGGGATCGGGTCGTTCCCGGCAAGCCGCTCGACCTGCCCGGTTACGTCGTGACCGGCATCGGTACCGGGAGCGGTTTGCGGTTGCCGGGGTACGAGGTGACGGACCCTGCGTTCCGCAGGCACTACGACATCGTCGGCGGCCGCCTGGTGGAGAGACCGTCAGCCGCCGAGGAACAACGCGCCTCTCGGGCTGCCCGGATCGACCAGCACGAAGCGGGACCAGGTTAAGGCCGAACCGCCTATCATGGAGGGGACCTGATGCAGAGGGCTCGATCATGCGGATGGCCGTGTTGATGGCGGTGCTGGTGGTGGCCGGTTGCGGTACGCGGGCGGCCCGCGAACCAGCGTTTGCCGAGCCGCCGACCGCATCGGAGCCCGTGGCTGGCACGACGATGGCTAAACTCGATGGCACCCAATGGCGGTTCGTCGAAGTCGCCGGCGCCCCGGTGCCGGCGGCCGTGACGGCGACCCTGCGGATCCGCGATGGCCGCATCTCCGGCCGGGCGGGCTGCAACAGTTTCGGCGCGAAGTATCTGGCCGACGCCGATGGCAAGGGTTCGTTCAGCCAGATCATGTCGACGAAGATGGCGTGCGTCGAGCCGGCGGGTGCGATGGATGTCGGGCATCGGATTTTCGAGGCCTTGCCGAAGGTCTCCCGGATGGACCTGGCGGATGGCGAACTGGCGCTTCTCGATGCCGCGGGCAAGCCGCTGGCCCGGCTGGAGCCGGCCGCCGGCTCCTGATCCAGCAGCGCGGCGGCTCGGGCCGCCGGACTCCCTTTCGCGGCACGTGTGTCGCGCGGCCACGGCGCCAATGGCCGTTCAGGATGCTCCCGAACCTTCGCCGGAGGTTGACTTGCAGCCTGGGAGCCGCAAAAATACGCGGTCTTTGTGATGCAAACTGCTCGAACCCGGGTGTCGTCGCGCATGCCGGGTTGTTCGTGTCGCTGGGCCGCCATAGGTACAAGACAAGGGAATTCGGAGGGCTACCCAGCGGGGCAGACAGGAAGTGTGATCTGCTGGCTTGCGCCTTCGGTGGTTCGCAGCGTTCCTCCCAGATAGTGATACAGGAAAAGAGAATTCGGAGGGATACCCAAGCGGCCAACGGGGGCAGACTGTAAATCTGCTGGCTTACGCCTTCGGTGGTTCGAATCCACCTCCCTCCACCAGTTTCATGCAACGGAGCCAAGGCTCCGCCAGAGAACGCCGCCGACGCGGGAGTAGTTCAATGGTAGAACCTCAGCCTTCCAAGCTGATGGTGCGGGTTCGATTCCCGTCTCCCGCTCCATTGGGTCTGCCCGAGGAACTGCAACCGACACGTGAAGTGCCGGCGCGAAGCGCGAGTTGACCACGTGGCGCGGCTCTGTCGCGCACATCGGCAGGATGCCCGAAAAATCATCGCAATGGATATCGATGCTCACGTAGCTCAGTCGGTAGAGCACTTCCTTGGTAAGGAAGAGGTCACAGGTTCGATTCCTGTCGTGAGCACCACTGAGAGCTGAAGAAGCGGGAAACGAAGAGCGGGAACAGGGAACAAAAGCGAAGCGGCACACACTCCCGTTCCCTGTTCCCGCTTTTGAAGAAGCACGAAGCAATCAATCTACGAGTCAGTCACAAGGTACAAACGCCATGTCCAAAGAGAAATTCGAGCGCAAGAAGCCGCACGTGAACGTGGGCACGATTGGTCACGTGGACCACGGCAAGACGA
>DASSNH010000174.1:0-2257 GCA_035701405.1 Rhodanobacteraceae bacterium | reverse complement strand
AGCACGTGCGCGTCCTGGCCCTTCGGGAACGTATAGCGATGCCAGCCGACGCGCTTGCCCGCGGTCAGTTCCACGCGCACGCCGGAGGTCGCCAGCGTCACTGCGTAGTAGCCCGGCTGGGCGACTTCGGTCTCGTGGCTGAAATCCGAACGGTAGCCCGACCCCGGTTTGTCGGGATCACCCGGATCCCATTGCACCTTTCCCACCCCCGGCATCAGCAGCACGTCGCCCAGATCGGAATGCCCGCTCCCGGAAAAATGCGTCTCCGAAAAACCCATGATGCTGTGGTCGCCGTATTGGTAGCCCGCCGCCCACGGATAGGCGTGCTTGAAATCGGGCATCGCGGTGTCGGGGCTTAGCTGGATCATTCCGAACGGCACCGTGGCACCCGGAAATGTGTGCCCGTTCCCGCCGGTGCCGATCATCGGGTCGACCTGCGTCAATGCATCACTGGCCGCGACGGCCGGAAGTGCGAGCACCAGCGCGAACAGCGTCGCAACTGCGACAGATGCGATCGACGACAGACGGACCATGGGCATGACGCACCTCTCGAGGCGAAACGACTCGCGCGATCGTAGCGCGCGCGGATCCCGGCTACCCGTGCCGGTCGGCACGCGCCGATGCTCGCGCCACGCGTGGCGCACGACGAGTGGTCACGCGGATGCCGGCTGGCCGAACGACGGCGGACGATCGGCCGGCGCCGCACCGAATTGCTTGTTCGGCTGCCCGCCCATCTCGAACACCAGCCTGCCGCCCTTCGCGAGTTCGGCGTGCCTGATCCAGCTCTTCGTCCACGGCTTGCCGTTCCAGGTCACCGACTGGATGTACGGCCGCCCTTCGCCGTTGTTCCGCGCATCCACCACCAGTTTGCGGCCTTCGCCCACGTCGATTTCGGCGTGGTCCACCAACGGGCTCCCGAACACCCAATTCGCGCTGACCGGATCGACCGCATACAGGCCGAGCGCGCCCAGCAGGTACCACGCGCTCATCTGCCCGCAGTCCTCGTTGCCGGCGAGGCCATCCGGCGCGGGTCGGTACATGGTTTCCAGCAGCATCCGCACGCGCGCCTGGGTCTTCCAGTGCGAGCCGGAATACGCGTACAGGTATGCGATGTGATGGCTCGGTTCGTTGCCGTGCGCGTACTGGCCGACCATGCCGGCGATGTCGGGCGGCGCGTTCGGCGGAAGCGTGGACGCGGTGGTGAAGAGCTCGTCGAGTTTCCGTTCGAAGGCAGACTCGCCTCCGAACATCGTCATGTAGTGGTACAGGTCGTGCTGGTTGAGGAAGGTCGCGACCCAGGGGTTCGACTCGGTGTAGTCGCGCCACTTGTTCGAGTGTCCCATCTCGATCGGACTGAACGGCTCGAGCCACCGGCCATCTGCACCACGCGGGCGCATGAAGCTGAGCTTGCGGTCGAACACGTTGTGGTAGTTGCGCGAACGCTCGCGAAGGGCTTTCGCATCGGCGTGCTCGCCGACGCTTTCCGCGAAATGCGCCATGGCCCAGTCGTCGTAGGCATATTCCAGGGTCTTGCTGACCGCCTCGCCTTCCTTGTCGCTGGGGATGTAGCCGAGCTTGCGGTACCACGGCAGTCCGCGGTAATCGTCGCTCATCGCGCGCTTGCGATACACCGGCCACGCCTGCGCGTAATCGATGCCGGTGAAGCCCTTGGCCTGCGCCTCGGCAATCACCACCACCGAGTGATAGCCGATCATCGTCCCGGTCTCGACGCCCTGCAGCGTCCATACCGCAGGACCCTGCGGGCTCTCGTTGGCTTTGCGCACCAGGCCCTGCACGAGATCCGGCACCTTGTCCGGCTGGAACAGCGTGTACAGCGGATGCAGCGCACGGTAGGTGTCCCACAGCGAATAGGTGCTGTAGTTGTGCCGGCCCTTGGGCAGGGTGTGCACTTCGAGGTCCATGCCGCGGTAGCGCCCGTCGACGTCGCTGAACAGGGTCGGCGCCAGCATCGTGTGGTAAAGGCCGCTGTAGAACGTCTTCAGCACGTCTTCGGATTCCGATGCGATTCTCACTCGCGAGAGTTCGCGTTCCCATTGCTCCGCGGCGGTGCGTTGCACGCGTTCGAAGTCCCAATCGGAAAGTTCTGTTTCCAGATTGCGCAGCGCGCCATCGAGGTCCACCGCCGAAATGCCGACCTTGACCAGCAGCGGCGCCTTCGAGGCGTCATCGAAGTGCAGCGCGGCCTTCAGGTGGGTGCCTTTGGCGTCGGTCGCGGAAGCGAGCGGTTTGTCTTCCG
>DASSNH010000173.1:0-4695 GCA_035701405.1 Rhodanobacteraceae bacterium | reverse complement strand
GGTGCCTGTCGCGGATGTTCCATTGGTGGTCGATCCATTCGGGGTCATGTAGCTGTTGCCGTTCGACCCCACGTGTTTGCCGTGGACCGTGTCGTCCAGTTTTACGACGAAGCCCCCATCATGGATCGTCGGGACCAATTCGATCGTGCGGCGTGTGCCGTCCGGCATCGACACGGTAGTCGCAAAACGGCCGACGAACGCGTGGTCCTTGACGAATGTCTTGCCGATTTTGGTGACGAAGACCCGGTAGGGCGCGTCCGGGTCGTTCATCAATTGGCTGGCTGCGGGCCCGGCCGCAGAGGCGGATGCCGCCGCCAGGAGGCCGATGAGAATTCCAGCGACGAATGCTGAACCGCGGCGGGAAACGTACCGTTGCACGGGACACCTCCATTGAGTTCCGGGAAAACCCACGCCCACTGGGACGTGCACCGCCCACCAAACACCCGCGACGTCGGCCCTCAAACCATGCCTTCGTGCATTTGCCGACCGCCCAGCAGGTGCACGTGCAGGTGGTACACGGTCTGTCCGCCGCCCTTGTTGCAATTGATGACGCAGCGATAGCCGCTGTCGGCGAATCCTTCGCGCTTGGCGTATGCGGATGCCGCCAGCAGCAACTTGCCGAGCAACGCAGCATCGGCCTCGCTGCAGTCGTTCAAGGTCGCGAAGGATTGCTTCGGGACGAACAGCACGTGCACCGGCGCCTGCGGATGGATGTCGCGGAACGCGAGGATTTCATCGTCCTCGTAGACGATGTCGGCGGGCAGTTCGCGGCGGATGATCTTGTCGAAGATGGTGTCGGGCATGGCGGCTGCAGCTCACGTTCGGGACTCGGAACAGCATAACAACGTCATACCCGCGAGCCCCGACCCACGCGTCGATCCGCAGGATTCCCGCGGCTGCCGAACGCTCGCGCCAACTGCCGCGGTCGACGTACTCGAGTTCACCGCCGAAAAAGCCCGTGCCCGAAGCGAGTCGCGTACGCCATGCAGCGCCACCTGGCCGGGCCACGTTACGGTGGCCCGGCGCTACGCCACCTGGATCATGTTCGTGCAGGGCTTCTGGCCAAAAGCAGATGTCGGCCAAGCACTGACCTGTGATGCCCGCCGACAGGCCGGCACCACCCAGGGGCCGTGATTCCCATTGCCGCGGCGCATATTCCGCCGCATCCGGAAGGTGTAAATCGGTTCGACACGCCCACCACCGGGGGACCGTGCATGGACGGCTGTGCAAGCCAGTGGAACCGACATCGGTTGGCGCAGCTCCAGGCCGCTTTCCAGGCGCCTCCCCACCTGTGTGCCCGCGTGGAAGGCAAGGGACGCCTGGGCGCCACGTCCGCCCCTCAGTCTTGCAGCTCCTGCCGCGTGCCGAACGCGTGCGCCAGCGTGCCGCGATCGACGTATTCGAGCTCGCCGCCGAGCGGAACTCCGTGCGCGAGCCGGGTGGCGCGCACGCGCGCCGCGCGCGCCAATTGGCCGAGCCAGTGCGCGGTGGCTTCGCCTTCCACGGTGGGATTGGTCGCGATCACCATCTCGCGAACCTCGCCTTCGGCCAGTTTGCGGGTCAGCAGGTCCACGCCGAGTTCCTGCGGCCCGAGGCCATCGAGGGGCGACAGCCGGCCCATCAACACGAAGTAGCGACCGCGATAACCGGTCGCCTGCTCGATCGCCAACAGGTCGGCGGGCGTCTCGACGACGCAGACCTGCGAAGGATCGCGCGAGGAACTCGCGCAGATCGCGCACTCGTCGTTCTCGCTGAAATTGCGGCACGACCGGCAATGGCCGATGCGCTGCATGGCCTGCTCGAGGACCGACGCGAGTCGGGAGCCCCCGTCACGGTCGCGTTCCAGAAGATGGAACGCCATGCGTTGCGCGCTCTTGGCCCCGACGCCCGGCAGGCAGCGCAGCGCTTCGACAAGTTCGGCGAGGAGGTTGGATTCGTTGGACATGGCTTGCGAAAGCGGGGTCAGAAACCGGGGTCAGAGTCACTTTTCCGGAAACGACTCAGCGCGCCCGTGGATCGCCCCTGGAAAAGTGACTCTGACCCGGTTTTTGCCGGTTTCTGACCCTGTTCAAAACGGCAACTTGAAGCCCGGCGGCAGGTTCATGCCTGAACTGACGCCGCCGAGCTTCTGCTGGCTGGCTTCGGCGACCTTGTTGACGGCGTCGTTGACCGCGGCAGCCAGCATGTCCTCGGTCATCTCCGGATCGTCGGCCATCATCTTGCGATCGATGTGCACGCGGCGCACTTCGTGGCGGCCGGTCATCGTGACTTCGACCATGCCGCCGCCGGCGCTGCCGGTGACCTCGAGCTTGGCGATTTCCTCCTGCGCGCGCTTCAGTTCCTCCTGCATGCGCTGCGCCTGTTGCATCAACTGTCCCAACTGTCCTTTCATGCTCGCGTACCTGCGGGTCGAATGCTTTCGGGGATGATTTCCGCGCCGAGCTGGCGCTGGAAGTCCTGGACGATCGGGTCGTCGGCCATCGCGCGCTCGGCCGCGGCCTGTTGTTCGGAGCGGGCCTTGGCGGCGCGCGCCGCCGGGGTCTCGGCGACGGCTTCCCCCGACACGACCCGCACGCGCAGGGGACGGCCGATCGCCTCGCCCAGCTTCTCCTGCAACTGATGGCACAAGGCATCACTGCAGAAAATCATGTGTTCCGGCGTCAGTGCCAGGGTCAGCACGTCGCCCTGGAAGGATTTCGGCAGCGCGTGCCGCGCGAGTTGCCCGGCCGGACCGCCCAGTTCGGCCAGCTGGATCCAGGCTTCCCAGTCCGCCAACCCGTCGATGCGCGGCGCGGGTGCCTTGGCCGCGGGCTGCTGCGGCGCGTCGGCCACGCCGGCGGAAGCGCTCGGCTGCGTCGCTGCAGCGCGCGTGGCGCCGGTCGGCGCGGGCTGCGCCTGCGAACGCGTCACCGGTGCCGCGCGCCGCGCCGGCTGTCCGGCATCCGCCGCGCCGCCGCGAAAGGCCAGCATCCGCAACAAGGCCATCTCGAAACCGGTCCGCACGTCGGGCGCGAACGGCAGGTCACGACGGCCGCCGACGGCAAACTGGTACCACACCTGCACGTCCTCGGGATCGACCTCGCCGGCAAGCGCATCGAGGACTTCGCGTTCGGCTTCGTCGCCCCGGAAGCCCGGGACCAATTGCCGCAACTGCACGCGATGCAAGGCGTTTGCCAATTGCTCCAGCACCATCGCGAAATCGGGCGCGAGACCGGCGATTCGGTCGGCCTCTTCCATCAGCGCCTTGCCGTCACCGGCGGCGAGCGCGCGCAACAAGAGGCCGACGTCGTTGTCCGCGATCGTGCCCAGCATCGCCCGGACGTCGTCCGCGCGCAGCGCCCCGCCGCCGTGGGAGATCGCCTGGTCGAGCAGCGACAGGCCATCGCGCAACGAACCGTCCGCGCCGCGCGCGAGCGCCTCGATCGCGCCTTCGTCGAAAGCCACGCCTTCCTGCCCCAGGATCATCCGCATCTGCCCCGCGATCTGCTCCGGCAACAGGCGCTTCAAGCCGAACTTCAGGCAGCGCGAAAGCACCGTCACCAGCAGCTTCTGCGGATCGGTGGTCGCGAGCAGGAACTTGACGTGCTCCGGCGGCTCTTCCAGCGTCTTCAGCAAGGCGTTGAAGGCCGATTTGGAGAGCATGTGCACCTCGTCGATCAGGTACACCTTGAAGCGCCCCTGCGCCGGCGCGTACTGCGCGCTTTCGATCAGGTCGCGAACGTCGTCCACGCCGGTGTTGCTGGCCGCGTCGATCTCGATAAGGTCCACGAAACGGCCGGCGTCCACTGCCTTGCAGATCGCGCATTCGCCACAGGGATGCGCCGACATGCCGCGTTCGCAATTGAGCGACTTCGCGAAGATCCGCGCGATCGTGGTCTTGCCGACACCGCGGGTTCCTGTGAACAGGTACGCGTGGTGGACGCGGCCCGAATCCAGCGCATGGCTCAGGGCCTTGACGACGTGTTCCTGTCCGATCAGTTCCTCGAACTGCTTCGGGCGCCATTTGCGCGCAAGTACCTGATAGCTCATGGGCACGATCTGTGGGCGACCACCCATTGTGCCAAGTCGGCGCGGCGAGACCAAGCGCCGAAGCGACCAAGACAGTAGCCTGGATGAAGCGAAGCGAAATCCGGGAAAATTGGAGGATCATCCGGATTCCGCCGCGGTGCGGCTACATCCGGGCTACTGGCCGCCGCGAAAATGGCGGCGGCCCCGCCAGCGGATCTCCGGCGCACGAGTCGATCGATACCGTTGCTGCCTTCCGGCCCTGGCGGGGTTTTCGATTTATCGTCGTCGGGGGGTGATTCGCCGCGCTTGCGACCTGCTGGGGGCAGGTCGCGCGGCGAATCACGACCGGACAGGGATGTCCGGGCAGGCGCTCCGCACCATGGACGGTTCGTCTAGCAGCACAAAATGGCGGCGGCCCCGCCAGCGGATCTCCGGCGCACGAGTCGATCGATACCGTTGCTGCCTTCCGGCCCTGGCGGGGTTTTCGATTTATCGTCGCGGAGGCACCGACGGGGCCACCATGAAAACTGGCGGAGAGGGCGGGATTCGAACCCGCGAAGCGGGGTTTAGCCGCTTACACACTTTCCAGGCGTGCTCCTTCAACCGCTCGGACACCTCTCCAGATTTTGTTCTCATCCCACCGACGGGCGGGATATGTTCGCATCATCCATGATGCTCGCCCCTCGC
>DASSNH010000172.1:0-2329 GCA_035701405.1 Rhodanobacteraceae bacterium | reverse complement strand
TGCAAGAGCCGTTTGCCGGCGAACCGCTCGCCGCGCGTTGGCAAAAGCTGGCGCCCTCGCTGCCGCCGCTGGAACGTCTCCCCTCGCGAATGTAGGAGCGCGCCACGCGCGCGACGAACGTTGCAGCGGAGCGCACCGGCGATCGCGCGCAGACGAAGGAGCAAGTGCTTCGCGCAGGCGCGCTCCTACGAAAAGCACGCGGGGCGAGGATCGCCCGCCGCATCCTGTGCACCGAGTTTCGCGATGGCTGGCGGACAGTGTCCGCCCTACAACCCCGCGTTCCGCGCGTCCTGGGCGCGGTCGCGTTCGACCCGCTGGGCCCGGATCTCGGTGCAGGCGATGGCGGCCTTGCCCGGCTCGCCGCAGAACATCTCGATCGCGGTGCGTCCGACCTGTCGCGTGTCGTACCACGCATAGGTGCCGACCCCGACCGCACCCGCAACGGGAAGCATCCGCGCGAGCGAACTGCCCAGGGCGCGTTCGGAAAGCTTGAACCCGATCCGTTCGGCGACGCGGCGGATCGTGTGGGTGGTGGCGGTTTGCACGACCCAACGCTGTCCCGTGCGCACCACCAGGTCGCGCACCGCCTGCGAGGCCGCGTGCCGGAACAGGCAATACAGCATCTGCTCGCGGGTCAGCGTCGTGTGCCGGCCGCAGGCGGCGGCGATGTCCGCGACCATCTGCGCCTGGATCTTCCAGATCGCCACCAGCTCGGGCAGCACGGTCAGCCAGCCGATCGGCCCGGGCGGCAATGCGAGCGAGGACGACGCCACGAAGGCTTTCCGTCGCGCGTTGCGCGCAAGCACCTCGCTGCGCTGTCGGGGGCGTGGGTGCGGACGTTCGCGACTGTGCGGGACGTCGGCCAGCAAGTCGAGGATGTGCTGCGCGATCCGCCGGGGCGGCGGCGCATGGGCGGTGGGTACGGAAGCGGGCATCGGCGTCCTCGGCGCGCGTAACGCCTCCAAGATGCCGCCGCCGCGGGTTTGGTTCAAGTCGGCCGGTGCCGTTCCCATCGCCTAGGCCTCGATCGTGCGTCCGCCGTCCACCCGCAGTGTCTGGCCGGTGACGTAGCCCGCATCGCGGATCAGCCACAGGACCGCCCCGGCAATGTCTTGCGGCGTGCCGGTTCGTGCCAGCGGGATGCGTGCGAGTACCTCTGCGCGGTCGGCACCGGCTTGCCCTTCGGGCCACAGGATCGCCCCGGGCGCCACGGCATTCACGCGCACCGCGGGCGCAAGTTCGCGCGCCAGCGCCAGGGTCGCCATCCGCAGCGCCGCCTTGCTCATCGCATAGGCGGCGTGTTGTCGCAACGGGTGCTCGGCATAAATGTCGGTGATGTTGACGATGCAACCGCGCGACGCCTCGAGATGCGGCGCGGCGGCCTGGGCCAGCAGCAGCGGGGCGCGCGCGTTGGCCGCGAACAGGGCGTCGAATTGCGCGGCGGTGATGCTGCCCAGCGGCGTCGGATGGAACACGGAAGCATTGTTCACCAGCGCGTCCAGGCGTGCGAAGCGGGTGATCGTCGCCTCGATCAGTTCGGGCATGCGCCCGGCATCGGCGAGGTCCGCCTGCAAGGCGAGCGTGGAATTCGCGCGCGCGGATTCGAGATCCGCGATCAACGCGTCGAGCTCCGCGCGCGAGCGCCGGAAGTGCAAAGCCAGGTCGTAGCCCGCCGCATGCAAGGTGCGGGCGATCGTCGCACCGATGCGGCGTGCGGCGCCGGTGACCAGCACCACCGGCCTGGTTGGGCCCGTATTCGGCATCATGCGGATTCCGGCGACGCGCTATGCTGCGCAGTGCACAGCCTGCCGCAAACGCAGCGAGATCGCCAGCATGGACGCCGAACTTCCCGAACCTTCCGCCGATGAAGCCGCCCACTCGGCGCGCCTCGCCGAAGCGATCCGCGGGGAGATCGGCACGGCCGGACCGATGTCGTTCGCGCGCTTCATGGAGCGATGCCTGTACGCGCCGGGATTGGGGTACTACAGCGCCGGCCGGCGGAAGTTCGGCAGGGCCGGTGATTTCGTGACCGCGCCGGAACTCGGCGCGCTGTTCGCGCGCTGCGTCGCCCGTGCGATGGCCCCGGCGCTGCGAGCCTGCGGTGCCGAAGCCGCATGGTTCGAGCTGGGCGGCGGCAGCGGGGCGTTCGCGCGCGATTGCCTGCTCGAACTCCAGGCGCTGGATGCGCTGCCGAAGCACTATTGGCTGCTGGAACCCTCGGCGGATCTCCGCGAGCGCCAGGAAGAAGCCTTGCGCGCCGTGCTGCCCGCGGAGCTGTTCGCGCGCTGTGCCTGGCTGGATCGTCCGCCGCAGCACGCCTGGTCCGGCG
>DASSNH010000171.1:0-3281 GCA_035701405.1 Rhodanobacteraceae bacterium | reverse complement strand
TTCCGGGTGAAGGTCGAGATGATCGCGTGGTGCCGACGGCGCAGGCAGCCGCTGATCGTGTGCGGCTCGGCCGGCGGTCGCACCGATCCGACCCAGATCCGGGTGCGCGACCTCTCGCGGACCGAACACGACGCGTTGCTCGGATTGGTGCGCCGCAAGTTGCGCAAGGAATTCGGGTTCCCTTCCAACAGGGACCGCTATTTCGGGGTGCCGGCCGTGTATTCGCTGCAGAACGTGGGCTATCCCCAGGCGGATGGCCGGGTCTGCGGTACGCGGCCGGCAGGCTCCGACTCGATGAAGCTGGATTGCGGCGGCGGACTCGGTGCGGCGACCCACGTTACCGGCGCGTTCGGCTTCGCCGCGGTGGGACGCGCGCTCGAGATGCTCCTGAAAAACCCGGGCTGAGGCAGCAAATCAGGCGAACAGCCCCCGCGCATTGGCGGTCGTGGCGCGCGCGATTTCCGCCGGGTCTTCGCGCCGCAACGCCGCGATGCATTCGAGTACTTCCGGAAGGTACGCCGGTTCGTTGCGCTCGCCCCGGTGGCTGGAAGAGGGCTGGTCCGGCGCATCGGTTTCCAGCAGCAGGCATTCGATCGGCAGCGAGGCGACCGTGCGTCGCAGCCGCCGCGCGCGCTCGTAGGTCACCGGCGCGCCGATGCCCACCGAGAATCCGAGCCGCGCCAATTCATGCGCCTGCTCGAGGCTCCCCGAGAAACTGTGCACGACCCCGCGCAGCGGCTTGCCGAACGCCCGCAGCGCGTCGATCACCTGCGCGAATGCCTGGCGTGCGTGCAGCACGAGTGGCAGGTCGAAGCGATGCGCCAGATCGAAGTGTCCGCGCAGCAGGCGCAATTGCCGCTCGAGGCCGGGCTCGGCACTGTCCAGCCCGCACTCGCCCACGGCCGCGGCAGGATGGCCCACGAGCCAGTCCTCGAGCCGCGCGAGGTCTTCGTCCGAATGCTCCGGGAGGAAGCAGGGATGCAGCCCGTATGCCGGATGCAACCCGGCGTCCGCGGCGCAAAGTTCGTGCAGCTTCGTCCAACCGGCCGCGCTCACGGCGGGAACCAGACACTCCCCGACGCCGGCCGCGCGTGCGCGCAGCATGACCTGCGGCCGGTCGGGATCGAATTCGGCCGCATCCAGATGCGCGTGGCTGTCGAACAGGCTGGGTTTGGGCTCAGGCATCAATGTGCTGCCGGGGGACGAAATGCAAGATGAACCGAAAAAGCGATGTTGACGCGCCGTTCATTGTCCGGTTGTTTGAATCAAACCGCCATGAGGCGGTTGCCGGGAGACCACGATGAAGAGCAAGACACGATTGAAAAAGGTAGTACCCGTTTCGCTGGCGTTCGCCGTTGCCACCGCGCTCGCCGGATGCGGTGGCCAAGGCAATCCACAGGCACAGGCCACGCCCGCCAACATGACGACGCCCGCGGCGACGGCTGAACTGCCGCCCGGCGACCAGCTCGCTACGGCCGACGAGGGCCGGCAGCCCGCAGCCGCGCAGCCGCAATTCGCGCGGGTCGTGGCGGTCCAGCCGATTACCCAGTCCACCACCACGAGCAAGCCGCGCCAAGTCTGCCGTGACGAGCAGGTCGCGGTCCCCGAAACGTACAAGGACAAGAACCAGGTCGGCGGCGCGGTGATCGGCGGCGTCGTCGGTGCGCTGGCGGGACACCAGGTCGGGGGCGGCAAGGGCAAGACCCTCGCCACGCTCGGCGGCGCGGCCGCGGGTGCCTATGCCGGCCACGAGATCCAGAAGCACCATCAGGAAAACAACCAGGCGAAGACGGAAACCCGCAACGTCTGCCACACCGTGACCGACAAGTCCACGTCGACCAGGACGGTCGGCTACGACGTGACCTATTCGTTGAACGGCCAGACCGGGCATATCCGCCTGGACCACAAGCCGCAGGTCGGCAGCGGCTTGCCGGTGCAGAACGGAGTGGTGGTCGCCAGCGGCCAGCAAGCCGGCAATACCAACCAGTGATTTCATCGCACACAAAAGGAGTGGAACCATGTGGAAGCGAATATCCAAGGGTCGAATCGCCACGCGGAGCGTGCTTTCGATCGCATGTGCCGCCATCGCGGCATTGTTGATGGCCGGCTGCGCGCCGGCCTACAGCACCCGCCCGGGCTATGGCGCCCCGCCCCCCGGCTACACGGGCGGCGGTCGGCAGTGTTACCAGGGTTGCGGCTACGTTCGTGACATCCGCGAGGTCCAGCTCGGCAGCAACAGCAGCGGCGCCGCGCTCGGCACCGTGATCGGTGCGGTCGTGGGCGGCCTGGTCGGGCACCAGGTCGGTGGCGGCAAGGGCAAGACCGCGGCGACGGTCGCCGGTGCGGTCGGCGGCGGCTTCGCGGGTCACGCGATCGGCGAACGGAGCGGCAACGGCGACTACGGGTGGCAGATCGTGGTGCAGCTCAACAACGGCCAGTACGCCACCGTCACCCAGCGCAACGCGCCGCAGGTACGGGTGGGCGACTATGTAATGATCCGCGGCGACAACGTGTACAGGTATTGATCGTTCCGTGCCGGTCGCGCCCATGACCGCGAAGGCGATCAAGGACGATCGCACCAGCAAAGAGCCCTCCGTTCGGAGGGCTCTTTTTTGCGGCAGGTACTCGCGAACGGGTCAATCGACCGCGTAGAACTCGTGGTCGCCGATGGTCGCGATCGGGTTCTTCGCCCAGGTTGCCGTGGAGCCCAGCCGGATGAAATGATCGGCGCCCGGGACCACCAGCTTTCGGTCCTTGCTGGGCTCGTTCCAGATGGCGATGGCCTTGCCGGCGATCTGCCACGCCTTGTTCCATGCCCTCTGGTTGACGATCCGGAAGTTGGGTGACGTGGTCGTCACCGCGAATTGGTGGGGTGCGGTGACCACCTCGCAGATGGTGTCGCCGTAGCGGCCCATGTCGAGGCGATCCAGCGCAACCTCGGCGACCGCCAATTGGCCGCGGGCGGGCTGGCTGCGTGCCTCCATGTAAACGGTAGCCGCCAGGCAGGTCTGGTCGGCGACCGGCCGCGGAAGTAGTGCGACCATGCTGAGCAACAGGCCCAAGGTCATCGGGTCGTTCTCCTTTGCAAGGCACCACATGCCGGGTCAGGCCGGCACCTGGCTTTAACCACGGCGCGCAGGGCTGCGCCGCAACGGATGGAGCGTTGGCTGGAACCTGGAAGCGATCGCCGGCGAGGGGCCGGGGCTCGGGGGTTCGCAATGCGCCAACGACGTTCGGCAAACCGGCGAATTCTTCGCCGTCTCACGTGATGCGGGGTCCGC
>DASSNH010000170.1:0-9257 GCA_035701405.1 Rhodanobacteraceae bacterium | reverse complement strand
GGGCGGATCGATTCAAGACTCGATCGCATCGAGTCAACGATGGACGAAGTACACGCGGCGGTCATTTCCGCCCGTGGTGCGTGGCGGGCAATTGCCTGGGTTGCCGGCATATCGGGAACCGTCGCGGCGGCCCTGTACACGTTGATTCACTGGTTCGTCGCTAAGCCATGAGCCTGCTTCCGCTGTCGATTTCGCCTGCCGATGCGCTGGACAAGATCATCGTGCCTGCGCTGGCGACGCTGCCGACGGAAACGGACAGTCCCGTAGCGCGGCTGATGCTGCTGGCGATCGCGCTGCAGGAATCCGGGTTGCGCTCCCGCGAGCAGACGGGCGGCCCAGCCCGTGGGCTATGGCAATTCGAACGCAACGGCGTGTTGGCCGTGATGCACCACACTCGCACTGCGGACGTGGTGTTCCACTGGTGCGAAGAGAAAGATGTCACCTACGGCAGCAACTCGATTTACGAACGGCTGGCGCTTGACGATGAACTGGCCTGCGCGTTCGCCAGGCTGCTGCTGTGGACTGACCCGCGCCCGCTGCCGGATATCGGCGATTGCATGAGCGCGTGGAATTTGTACGAACGCTGCTGGCGCCCCGGGAAGCCCAGCTACACCCGCTGGCGCGACACCGCATACCCGCAGGCGCTGCAAACGATCAAAGGCCAATCGGCATGAAATTCGTCCCGGACGCGCGCAACTGGTGGAAGTGGCACACGACGTACGTCTTCGGCGTGCTCGGCGTGTTCCCAGTGGTATGGCTGAATTCGCCTGACCTGCAGGCGCTTCTGCCGCCGTCGGTCGTGAGCAAGATCGCTCCGTTCGTGGCTGCGTTGGGCCTGTTTTTGCGGCTGCGCGATCAGATGCTGAAGGTTCCGTTGCCAAAGCCGACCGTTCCACCGAGCAACGATTTCCACCAGGGCAAAGACTCATGATTGCCTTGTGGCTCGCGAAGATCTGGACGAAAGCGGGCACATGGCTGGCGCTGGCCGGCGCAGTAGTCGCGGCGATCTTCGCCGCGATGCTGTACGGCGAGCACAAGGGTAAGCAGGTCGGCGTCTCCGATGCGGCCAAGCAGGCCGTTGCTGATGCGCGCGCCGCGCAGGTCGCGGTGACCGACGCTGCGAACGTGCGCGCCACGGTCGAAGCCGATATCACGAAATTACCGGAAGCGCCAGCACAAAAGGTCGCGGATGCTGATCTAGCCACCGCGGCCGGGGAATTGAGACGGGACGGATGGACGCGCGACTGATCATCATCGGTGCACTCGCGCTTGCATGTAGCGCATGTGCTGCGCCGCAAGTGCGCACGGTCACGGACTACTGCACGCCGTGGCGGCCGATCTACGTCAGCAGGCAAGACGTGCTGACCGATGGCACGGCACGAGCGATCCTCGAACACGACCGCACCGGCGCGAAGCTTTGCGGCTGGACGCCGAGCAAGGTGAAGTGATGCCGAGCCGCGTTCCAACCCACAAGCCGCTGCCGCGCATTGCGCGCGTCCACGCAGCGCCAGGTACTGCATACACGTCGGCACAACGCGGGTACGGCTCACGCTGGCAGCGCGCACGCGACGGTTGGTTGCGCACTCACCCGCTGTGCGTGATGTGCGAGCAAGAGGGACGCACCACCGCAGCGACAGTCGTCGACCACATCCTGCCGCACCGCACGGCTTGGGCACTCGCAAGTGGCGATGCGGCAGCCATCGAGCAAGCACGCGCGCGCTTCTGGGATCACAACAACTGGCAATCGCTGTGCACGTCGCATCACGACGGCGCGAAGCAGGCAATCGAGCGCCAGTCGATACATAGGGGTGGGGGCATCAAATCTCTGGCCGGGCGTGTCTGCTAGACCGGCTGCCCAATCGTTTTTTTGCACATGCAAGTTGATTTTCCGAGAATTTCATGGCGAGAAGGGGTCCCAAACCGCAAAGTCCGGCGATGCAGGCCGCGAAAGGGACCGTCCAGCCGTGTCGGGCGGTGACGGTGTTGTTTCCCGACCATGCGAGCCGGCCGGACCCGGAGGCGATCGACCCTCCGAAGTGGCTGAACGCCGCCGCAAAGCGCATCTGGGCCGCCAAGGTCGAGCGCTACCGGCAGCGGTCGCAGAAGGTCGGCGGGTTCGAGGATGCCTTGGCCCAGTATTGCGCGCTTGAGGCCGAAATCATCGCCAACCGCCGGAAGGGCTTTCCGGTTCCGATGGCGGCGATCAACGCGCACCGCATCTGGGCCGCAGAGTTCTATGACACGCCAGCATCGCAAGTCGCCAAGCCGGGCGCCGTTGGCGCCGGCGGCAACAAGTTCGCCCAGTTCGGAAAGCGGCCGGCGTGATTACGTCGCGATCGCCACAACGTATGCGCATGAAGCAGTTGCCGATCGCCATCGCGTTCGGCATTGCAAATGGACTCGGCTGGCCGCAAGGCGTTTTCTGGCAGATCTCAAACGTGCCGGAACCAGGCGCGCGTCGTTCCACTTCGACGCCTGGCACGCCTGCGATGCCTGCGGGTTCATCGAGAGCCTGCCGCACGTAGAGGGGAAGTGGGACTCGCCCACGATCGTCCTGGACCCGTTCCAGGTGTTCTTCGTGGTCCAGTTGTTCGGGTTCCGGAACGCCGACGATACGAGGCGGTTCACGTCGGCGCTGTTGGCGCTGGCGCGCAAGAACGCGAAATCGACGCTTGCGGCCGGGATCCTGCTGTATTGCCAGTGCTGCGAGGATGAAACGGGGCCGCAGATCGTCAGCGCGGCCACGACGGGCAGCCAGGCGCGGATAGTCTTCAACGTCGCCAAGCGGATGGTCGAAAAGACACCTGACCTGCAGGCCGCTTTCGATGTTCATCCATTCGCCAACGCGATCGCGAGTTCCGGGAACGGTGGCAGCTTCAAGCCGATCAATTCCAAGGCATCGACGCAGGACGGCCTGAACCCTAGCGCGACGGCCCTCGACGAGGTGCACGCGCACAAGACGAGCGAGCTGCTGGACGTGCTGCAGTCCGCGGCGGGCGCGCGGCGCAACCCGTTGTGGCTCTATACCACGACGGAGGGATACGAGACGCCGGGCCCGTGGCCGGAGATCCGGCGGTTCGCGCAGCAGCTGCTCGAGGGCGTGGTCGAAGCCGATCACTTCCTGGCGCTGCTGTACGCACTGGACGAAGACGACGACGATTTCGACGAGCCGAAGTTCATCAAGGCCAACCCGCTGCTGGATGCATCTCCGATCCTGCAGCGGGAGCTGAAAAAGGCCGCGGCGGAAGCCAAGGCTATGCCGGGCAGGCTGGCCGAATTCCGCATCAAGCGGTTGAACCGGCAGGCTTCGGCTGCGAACGGCTGGATCGACCTGCCGAAATGGAAGCGGTGCGCCGGGGCGGTCGACCTCGATGCGCTGGTGGGCGTGCGCTGCATTGCCGGCCTCGACCTTGCCAGCACCACGGACCTTGCGGCCTGGCGGCTGATCTGGCTGCTGGAAGACGGCACCGTCGCGACATGGGGGCGGCGCTGGGCACCGGAAGCGGCCGTTGACCGGCGCAAGCTGCGTGGCACCGTGCCGTACGAGGCATGGCGCGGTGCGGGACTGATCGAAGTCACCGAAGGCGACGTGATCGACTACGCGGTGATCGAAAAGCGGATCCGCGAAGACTGCGAACGCTTCCACGTGGAACAGATCGCATTCGACAGGTGGAACGCGACCGATCTCGTGAACCGTCTGTCTGCGGACGATTTTCCGCTGATCGAATTCATACAGGGGCCGAAGTCGTACCACCCTGCCATGCAGGAATTGGAACGGCTTTACCTCACCCGCCGGCTGGCGCACGGCGGCGATCCGGTATTGCAGTGGTGCGCATCGAACCTCGTGGTGCGTTACGACGCGAACATGAATATGGCGCCCGACAAGAAACGCTCACCGGAGAAGATCGACGACATGACAGCGCTCTTGATGGCAATCGGGGTCAGCATGGCGCAAGCGGATGACGCTCCGGTGACGCTCGGCTCTGATTACTCGCTTGCGGTGGTCGGATGAACGTTGCGGTGTTCGATATCGCGCTGGCACTCGGCTGGGCGATGGTGACGGCCGGCGCGCTGCTGGCCAACATCCCGTGCGGCCTAATCGTGGGCGGCGTGCTGCTGCTGGGCCTGACGTTCGCCAGCGCATGGCTCGGCGGCGTGTACGCGCGCCGGAAGGATGACGGCTGATGTTCCTGTCGCGTTTCCGCGCCAGCGAGGACCGCTCGCCATGGGGTGACTGGTGGTTCGAGCCAGTCGGCATGCGCACGGCCACCGGCCTGCATGTCACGCCGGACCGGGCGCTGCAGCTGCCGGTGGTGCTGGCTTGCGTTCGGGTGCTGGCCGAGTCGTTCAGCATCCTGCCGCTGCGGGTGTACCGCAATACCGGTTCGAGCCGGAAGCGGCTCACCAAACACTGGCTGCTTGACCTGATCGGCCGCACTCCGAACCCGTTCCAGACGGCGTTCGAGTGGCGCGAAATGATGATGGGCCACCTGGCGCTGCGCGGGAACGCCTACAACCAGATCATCGCCGATCGTCGTGGCAACATCACGGCGCTGATGCCACTGCACCCGGATCGCGTCAAGATTGAATTCATCGGCACCGGCCAGTTCGATTACCGGTACCGCTATGCGCAGCGTGACGGTACCGACATGGTGCTGACCCGCGGCGAGGTATGGCACATCCGCGGGCTTTCCAGCGATGGCGTCATGGGGCTCTCGCCGATCGCCCTGGCGCGCGAATCGGCGGCGCTCGGGTTGGCCGCGCAGGATTACGGCGCCCGGTTTTTCGCGAACGATGCGAAACCCGGCGGCGGCTGGATCGAGTTCCCCGGCAATTTCAAGGACAAGGCGGCGCGCGAGAACTTCCGCGAGTCGTGGCAGGAAGCGCAGTCCGGGCTCAACCGCGGCAAGATCGCGGTGCTCGAGTACGGCATGAAGTTCAACGAACTCGGCATGACCAACAAGGACAGCCAGTTCCTCGAGGCGCGCCAGTTCCAGGTGTCCGACATCGCGCGCATCTTCCGGGTGCCGCCGCATCTGGTCGGCGACCTGTCCAAAGCCACATTCTCGAACATCGAGCAGCAGTCGCTCGACTTCGTGATCCACACCATGACGCCGTGGGCGGAGCGTTGGGAAGCGTCCGCGGAAACGTCGCTGCTGACCGAGGATGAGGCCGACATCGAGGCCGAATTCGACTTCACGGGGCTGCTGCGCGGCGATCAGGCTGCACGCACCGCGTACTACCAAGGCGGCATCCAGTCGGGATGGATGGTGCGCAACGAAGCGCGCGAGCGCGAGGGTATGGAGCCGCTGCCCGGTCTCGACGAGCCGTTGCGGCCGTTGAACATGGTTGAGGAATCGGAAGCCGGCAACGGCCAGCAGTCCGCATCGCCGGCACAGCCGCTGCCCGGGAATGACGATGACACGCCAGCCGCGCCGGACGAACCTGCCGACGATTCCGCGGACGCCCGCCTGAACGCGCTGCTGGCGACCAATGCCGCGCGCATGGCGCGCCGCCTCGCCGGCGGCAGCGCAGTGGGCGCCGATGTGCTCGCCGAGGCGCTAGCCGTGCCCGTCGACCGCGCCGCGGCATGGCTGGAAAACCGCAATGCGGCTGCATCCGAACCCGAATGCATGGCCGCATTGCTCGAACTGGGAGCCGCAGCATGAAACACGAACGCTTCATCGCATGGGCCTTGTCGCAGCCATGGGCGCTGATGCCGGAGCGGATCACCGCGTATGCCGCAGTGCTGGCGCGCCAGATCGCGCCGTCTGCCATGGAAGACAACGAACCCATCGTCGCCGGTCCCTCGCGTTCGCGCGAAAAGCCGCGCGCAGGCTCGATCGCGGTCATTCCCGTGTACGGGCCGATCGTCCAGCGTGCCAGCCAGATCGACATCTGCGAAGGCGGCACATCCACGCAGTCGATCAGCAATGCGCTGGCCGATGCCATGGCCGATGACAGTATCTCGCAGGTCCTGCTGGACATCGACTCGCCCGGCGGTTCGGTGTACGGCGTGCAGGAAGTTGCGGCGGAAATCGCACGCGCCAAAAAGCCGGTGGTGGCGATCGCCAACAGCCTTGCGGCCAGTGCGGCGTACTGGATCGGCTCGGCGGCGAGCGAGCTCTATGTCACACCGGGCGGCGAAGTCGGCTCGATCGGTGTCTGGACCGCGCACCAGGACATCAGCAAGGCGCTCGAGGCCGAAGGCATCAATGTCACGCTGATTTCGGCGGGTCCCTTCAAGGTCGAGGGCAACCCGTACCAGCCGCTCGGCGCCGATGCGCAGAAGTTCATGCAGTCGCGCATCGATGACTACTACGGTGCGTTCACCCGCGCCGTGGCCAAGGGTCGCAAAGTCAGCGTCGACCAGGTGCGCAACGGTATGGGCCAGGGCCGCGTGCTCGGCGCCGACGCCGCCAAGGCCGAAGGCATGGTCGACGGCATCGCCACCTTCGAGGAAGTCATTGCCAACATGCAGCGCACCCATGCTGCGGCAACGCCGCGCGCCAATCGTCTAGCCGCGGCACAACGCGACATCGCCATTCTGGGTTGAGTGCCAACCCGACCCGGCGCGCCCGATGGCGCGTCGGCGCGGCCCGACGGCCGCAGCCGGCACAAAGCAAACCGCCCGCGTGGCGGTTTTTTCGTATCCAACCCGAGGAACATTCCCATGTCCAAGAAGCTCCGCGAGCTGCAGGCTCGCAAGGCCAAGCACGTCGGCGCCATGCGCGCCATTTCCGATGCCGCCGCGGCGGAAAACCGCGACCTCACCGACGAGGAATCGGCATCGTTCGAAGCCGAGAAGAAGTCTCTCGAGGGCGTCAACGCCGCAATCCAGCGCGAACAGGACCTGATCGAGCAGGAACGCAGCATCGGTGCGGTCGAGATCGGCGACCAGGCCAGTGTCAGCGGCGGTGCGCCGCGGGCCGAGCAGGATCCGCGCCGCGGCTTCCAGAGCTTCGGCGAGTTCGCCGCGGCCGTGCGCCAGGGCAGCTCACGCAATGGCGCGATTGACGAACGCCTGACCATCGGCGCAGCCGTGCCGGGCACGTACGCCAACGAGGGCGCCGGTGCCGACGGCGGCTTCCTGGTGCCCCCGGAGTTCAGCACGCAGATCTTCACGCTGTCGCTGGACGACGACGCGCTGTTGCCGTTGACCGACAACACCAACGTCAATGGCAACGGCATGGTGTTCCCGAAGGACGAAACGACGCCCTGGGGCACCGACGGCGTGCGCGCGTACTGGCAGGCGGAAGCCTCCCAGGCCGTGGCCACCAAGCCGAAGTTGAGCACGTCCGCAATGCGGCTGCACAAGCTGATGGCACTGGCGCCGGTCACCGACGAGCTGCTGTCCGATGCTTCCGCGCTCGATTCGTACCTGCCGGGCCTGATGGCGCGCTCGATCCGCTGGAAGACCAACGAAGCGATCCTGTTCGGCGATGGCGCCGGCAAGCCGCTTGGCGTGTTCGAGGGCGGCGCGGCGGTGGTGCAGGCCAAGGATGGAAGCCAGGCCACCAAGACCGTGACGCTCTCCAACATCACCAACATGATCGCGCGGCTGCCTCCGGGCAGCTTCCCGCGGGCGCGCTGGATGATCACGCCGGATGCGCTCCCCGCGCTGTTCGGCCTGACGCTCGGTAACTACCCGATCTACCTGCCCATCAACAGCGGCGCGCAGGGTTCGCCCTACGGCACGCTGATGGGCCGTCCGATCATCGTGAGCCAGCATGCCGCGGCGTTCAGCTCGCAGGGTGACGTTTCGCTGGTCGATCTGCAGTATTACCGCACCATCACCAAGCGCGGCGGTATCCAGACGGCGACTTCCATGCACCTGTACTTCGATGCGGACGCCGTGGCGTTCCGCACGACGTTCCGCGTGGATGGCCAGCCGAAGATCGTCAACCCGATCACGCAGGCCAAGGGTTCCAACACCCTGTCCCCGTTCATCCAGTTGGCATCGCGCTGATCCGGCACTGAAACGCCGCCCTTCGGGGCGGTGCTTTCTCCAACCCTTTCCAAGAGGAATTCACCATGTACGCACAAAACGTGAAGGCGTCCGAGCAGATCGGCGTCCTGGCGGCCATCAACCCGTCCAGCCAGGCGGCTGGCGCCGCGAACAGCGGCTGGGTCTCGGTGGCCGACTTCCAGAAGTTGCTCGCCATCGTGCAAGTCGGCGCGTTCGGCGCGAGCGCGACCGTGGACGCGAAGATCCAGCAGGCCACCGACAGCGCCGGCACCGGCGCGAAGGATGTCGCGGGCGCCGCGATCGCGCAGATGCTGGCCGCCGGCGGCAACAACGTGCAGGCCGAGGTCAACCTCGACGCCGCGCAGCTCGACGTCGAAGGTGGTTTCGGCTTCGTGCAGTTGTCGGTGACCGTCGGTACCGCGGCCACGGAAACCGCTGCGCTGTTGCTCGGCTTCAACCCGCGGTTCGCACCTCCCGCGAACGCCACCAGCGTCGCGCAGGTCGTGGGCTGATCGGAACGCCCGGCGGGTACTCCTGGCCGCCGGGCCTTCTGGTTCGAATCCATGGCACTCATTTCCGTCACGCCGCCGGCGGCCGAGCCGATCGACCTCGCCGAGGCCAAGGTGCACCTGCGCTACATCGACACTGCGCAGGACGCGCTTGTGGCTGCCGCCATTGCGGCCGTGCGCGGCCAGGTCGAAGGGCTCACGCGCAAGCAGCTGGTCGCCGCGCGCTGGAAGCAGGTGCTCGACGCGTTCCCGTACAACGGCAATCCTTTCGAGTTCGGGCGCTCCTACAGCCGCCCGGCGAACGCGATCTACCTGGAACGCGGACCGTTGCTGCAGGTGGTCTCGATCCAATACCTGGACATGGCCGGCGTCCTGCAGACGGTCGACCCATCGATCTACACCATCGACTCCGCGTCGGACCCGGTGCGGATCACGCCGGTGTTCGGCCAGATCTGGCCGATACCGATGCCGCAGATCGGCGCGGTCTCGGTGACATTCGATGCCGGGTTCGCAGCACCCATCACCGCGAACGGCAACAACGTGACCGTGAGGGGCTGGCTGCCGCTCAACATCGGCGACGTGGTGCGGTTCACGAACAGCGGCGGCGCGTTGCCGGCGCCATTGCAGCCCAACGTCGATTATTTCGTGCAGTCGGTGGTCGGACCCGGCATCTACACATTTTCCGCGACTGCTGGGGGCGCCGCGATCGCGCTCACCAACGCCGGCACCGGCACCAGCTTCCTGGGCGCGGTCCCGGAGGGCATCAAGTCGTGGATGAA
>DASSNH010000169.1:0-7339 GCA_035701405.1 Rhodanobacteraceae bacterium | reverse complement strand
GACACCATCACCGCCAGGAACATCCGGATCAGGCCGAACACGGTTCCGAGCAGGCCGAGGAGCGGCCCGATCAGGGCGATCGTGCCGAGGGTGTTGAGGTAGCGCTCGAGATCGTGCACCACGTGCCGCCCGGTGTCCTCGATCCGTTCCTTGATCTCCGAGCGCGAGCGGTTGCGCACGTCGAGCGCGGCGGCCAGCAGTTCGCCCAGCGGGGAATTTTCCCGCAGGGCCTGGATGTGGGACGAGGTCAATTGCTGCGAATGCGCCCAGCTTCGCACCTGGTCGCCGAGGCCCGGCGGCAGCACCGTGCCGCGGCGCAGGGTCCAGAAACGCTCCAGGACGATCGCAAGCCCGACCGCCGAGCACACCAGGATGGGCAGCATGCCCCAGCCGCCCGCCTTCAGGATTTCAAACACTTGCAACCTCCGCTGCGGGTGCTCCGCGATGCACGCGCATCATACCAGCGCCGGCCCGTACGACCGTGGCCGCGGTCGCACTCTGGCAGGCTGTTCCGGCTGCCCGGGCGGCCGATGCAGCGGCGATCGTTGGGCTTCGCTGCGCTCAGCACCAACCTGCGAAAGCGGCTTGCGAAGGTGGGGTTGATCCCGCACTTGTCCGGGAGAAGCCCAACAATCGACACGGAGGGGCCGCGACAACGCTGGCGCGCGATGAACCGGCGCGCCTGTTGGGCTTCGCTGCGCTCAGCACCAACCTACGAGGGCGGCTGGCGTAGGCTGGGTTGATCCCGGACTCGTCCGGGAGAAGCCCAACAATCGACACGGAGAGGACGCGACAACGCTGGCGCGCGACGAACCGGCGCGCCTGTTGGGCTTCGCTGCGCCCACCGCCAACGTACGATGGCGGCTTGCGTAGGTTGGGTTGATCCCGGACCTGTCCGGGAGAAAGCCCGACCGAAGGCACCCCGCCGCGCAATACCGCATCAATGCTCGCGCCAATAATGCGCCTGTCTGATGCGTGCTTCGGAAAGGATCCGCGGCGGTGCATTTGCCGGAAAGGCGATACGCACCGCGCCGGTCGCCGGCGTATTCAAAAGCGGGATCCCCAGTTTCGCGTAGCGTGCGGCGACGACCGGCGCAGGGTGGTGGTAGCCATTCAAATAGCCGGTCGACGCAATGGCGAAGCGTGGCGCCAACGCCTCGAGATAGGCGCGGCTCGAAGACGTCTTGCTGCCGTGGTGCGGTACCACCAGCACCAGCGGCGGCCCCGGCGGGACCGCACGGGCGATGTCCGGCTCGACCTTCGACGAGGTGTCCGCGGGCAGCAGCAGGCGCCCGTCCTTGCCGCTCACCAGCAATACGCAGCCCGCGTCGTTGCCATCGATCGCGACCGGCGCAGGCGGCCGCAACATCCGGAAAGCGACGCCGTCCCACTGCCAATGCTGCCCCGCATGGCATTGCCGCATCGGCACCGGACCGCGCGCGGGTTCGCCGCCCCATACCGGCGTACCCGGATACGCGGCCAGCACCGACGCCGCGCCGCCCGCGTGGTCGTTGTCGCCGTGGCTGATGATCAGCCGGTCCAGGTGCGTGACACCGAGGCCGTGCAAGCTCGGCACCACCGCCGCGGCACCCAGGTCAAAGCCGGAGGGATAGCGCGCGCCGGTGTCGAACAGCAATGCATGCCCACGGGTGCGCACCAGCACCGAGAGGCCCTGCCCCACGTCGACCACGGTGGCGCGGAAGGCGCCGGCCGACGGCAGGCTGGCGCGCGGCCAGCACAAGGGCAGCAGCAACAGCGCGCCGAGGGCGCGCGCCGGCACGCCCCGCGGCGCCAGCAACCACACGGCGCCGATGCACGCGAGGGCGAACGCCAGGAACGTCGGCTGTGGCAGGTACTGCATCGCGGGCTTCCACGCGGCGAGGTGGACCAGGAACCACCACAATCCGTCGACGAGGTGCGCGCAAACGTGCAGCAATCCCTGGCCGGCCGCTGGCCACGCGAACAGCAGCGCGCACGCCGCGAGATCGATCGGCACGATCACGAAGCTGACGAACGGCACCGCAACGAGGTTCGCGA
Source organism: Rhodanobacteraceae bacterium (assembly GCA_035701405.1). Lineage (GTDB taxonomy): Bacteria > Pseudomonadota > Gammaproteobacteria > Xanthomonadales > Rhodanobacteraceae > 66-474. The sequence continues at coordinate 5,302 of DASSNH010000169.1, read as the reverse complement.
TCGGCCCGACCAGAGATGCCTGCCCGAAAAACCACACCGTCAGCGGCAGCAGAGCCAGTGTCATCAGCAGCGGTGCAAAACCGATTTCCTTGAGGTGGCCGCGCCAGCCGGAATCGCGCGCCAGCGTCCACGCGAGCAGCGCGACGCCCGCGAACGACAGCCAGAAGCCGGCCGACAGCACCGACAGCGGATCGAGCACCAGAATGGCGGCCAGCGCGAGGCCGAATCCTTCCCCGAAGCCGCCGCCGCGGCGCAGCAGACGCCAACCCGCGACGACCGCGATCATCAGCAGGGTGCGGGTGGTCGGCAGTCCGAAGCCCGCCAGCGCGCCGTAGGCAAGCGCCGCGGGGAACGCCACCGTGGCTTCCGCCAAAGGCCGCGCCAATCGCAGCGCCAAGGCGGGGAACAGCCACCACAGGAGCCGCACCAGCAGCGCGCCGAATACGGCGGCGAGTCCAACGTGGAAGCCGGAAATCGCGATCAGGTGGCTGATGCCGGTGGTGCGCACCACCTGCCAGTCGTGCTCGTCGAGCGCACGCTCGTCGCCGACGCTCAAGGCACGCAGCAAGCGTGCCGCATGCGCGTCGTTCGGCAGCGCGGCATCGATGGCGCCGCCGATGCGTGCGCGCACCCCGTCGACGCATGCCCCGGCGTCGAGCATTGCGTTCGCGGGATCCTCGCGCACGTAGCCGGTCGCGACGATGCCCTTCTGGAGCGCCGAGCGCTCGAAATCCATTCCACCCGGATTGACCAGGCCATGCGGACGTTTCATCCGCACCCGCAGGCGCCAGGTCGAGCACGGTGCGATCGTCGGTGGCGCATGGCCGCGCGTTGCATACCAGGACAGGCGCACATGGCCGCGGACGGCGATCGGGCGTCCGTCGAAATGCGCGTTCGAAATTTCGAAATCGAAGCGGGTGGAATCTTCCCGCGGCTCGGGCAAGTCGGTGACGCGCCCTGTCACGAGGATGTCCTGCTTTTCGAGCGCGTGCGGCAGCCGGGCACCCAGCGCGAGGTCGGCGCGCCACGCCGTCCACGCGAAGGCCCCGAGCAGGATTGCAACGAATAGCACGCCGCCAGGCAGGCGCTTTCGCAGGCACAATCCCAGCCCGGCGAGTGCTGCGCAGCCCCATACGGCGTCCAGCCAGCGCGGCGGCAGGACCGGCAGCGCCTGCACCAGCACGGCGCCTGCAAGGAACGCCATCGCGCCGGCAAGGATCCCCGGGGTGGTCCGGACGACGCGGCGTTCCCTGCGACGCGTGTCCATCACGGATTCAGTCGTCGGGCAGCGGGTGCAATGCGCCGCCGGTCAGTTCCAGCACGCGATCCATTTGAGCCGCAAGCTTCCGGTCGTGGGTGACCAGCACGATGCTGGTGCCGATCTCGCGGTTCAACTCCAGCATCAGCTCGTACAGGGAAGCGGCATTCTGTTCGTCGAGATTGCCCGTCGGCTCGTCGGCCAGCACGCACGAGGGCCGCGTCACCAGCGCCCGCGCCATGGCACAGCGCTGGCGTTCGCCGCCAGACAATTCGCCCGGCTTGTGTTCGAGGCGATGGCCGAGCCCCACGCGTTCCAGCAGCGTCGTCGCCTGCTCGCGCGCATCGGAGATCGGCGTGCCGCGGATCAGCAGCGGCATCGCGACGTTTTCCAGCGCACTGAACTCGGGCAACAAATGATGGAACTGATAGACGAAACCAAGCGAACGGTTGCGCACCCGGCCGCGTTCGGCGTCCGGCAGCTTCGACAACTCGCGCCCTTCCAGCTCGATCATGCCCTTCGTCGGCGTGTCGAGGCCGCCGACGATGTGCAGCAGCGTGCTCTTGCCCGAACCCGATGCACCGACGATCGCCAGCGTCTCGCCGCGTGCCAGCTCGAAGCTCGCGTCCTCCAGCACCGGCGTGCGCAGCGAACCTTCCTTGTAGGTCTTGGCGATATGGCTCGCCCGCAGGACCACGCCGTTGCCCAGCCCTCTGCTCCCTGCTCCCTGCTCCCTGCTATTCATACCGCAACGCCTGCGCCGGTTGGGTGCGCGACGCGCGCCACGCGGGATAGATCGTCGCCAGCAGCGAGAACAGGAACGCCATGCCGGTGATCCAGCCGACATCGCCCCAGTGCAACTGGCTCGGAACGTTGTTGATGTAGTACACCGACTCGGACAGGAACTGGTAGCCCGTGATGTTCTGGATCCAGTCCACGATCGACGGCAGGTTGATCGCCAGCGCCACGCCGCACACCACGCCGACCACGATGCCCATGATCCCGATCAGCATCCCCTGGATCATGAAGACGCCCATGATGCTGCGCGGCGTCGCACCGAGGGTGCGCAGGATCGCGATATCCGACTGCTTGTCGGTGACGAGCATCACCAGCGACGACACCAGGTTGAAGGCCGCGACCGCCACGATCAGCGACAGGATGATGAACATGACGATCTTCTCCATCGCGATCGCCTTGAAGAAATTGGCGTGGCTCTGCATCCAGCCCTGCGCACGGTACGCGGCGCCCATTTCGCCGAACTGGTCCTGCAGGTTCTGGGCCACCCGACCGGCGGCGAACAGGTCGTCCAGCTTCAGGCGGATGCCCGTCGGCCCATCCATCCGGTAAAGCTTTTCGGCGTCGTGCAGGTTGACTATCGCGAGCCCGGAATCGTATTCCTGCATCCCCGCTTCGAAGATGCCGGTTACCGTAAATCGCTTGAGGCGCGGAACCACGCCGGTGATCGGATTTGCAGTGACTTCGGTTGCGTACACGACGATCTTGTCGCCGGGACGCACGCCGAGCGCCAGCGCGAGGTCCCGGCCCAGCACGATGCCCCAAGAGCCATCGGTCAATGAAGACAGCTTGCCGGCGATCATCTTGGAACCGATGTCGGCGACCTTCGGTTCCTGATCCGGCAGGATGCCGCGAATGACCGCTCCCTGGTTCGCAGCGTTGCCGCGAAGCAGCCCATACTGCTCCACGTACGGCGCGGCGCCGCGGACATGAGGATTCTGCTCAGCGATGGCCAGCGCCTGCTGCCAGTTGGGCATGTCATTGCCGACACCGCTGATGGTCGCCTGCGAAACCATCCCGAGGATCCGCGAGCGAAGCTCCCCGTCGAAACCGTTCATCACCGAGATCACGGTGATCAGCGCGGTGATGCCAATCACGAGCCCCAGCATCGACACGATGCTGATGAAGGAAATGAAATGGTTGCGCCGCTTGGCGCGGATGTAGCGGGTGCCGATATAGAGTTCGAGCGGTCGAAACATGCGGGATATGCCGAAAAGCGGGAACAGGGAAATGGGGAGCGGCAATCGTAGCGGGGTTGCCAACACCGATGCGCCCCCGCGTAACGCAGCGTGGCGGGAGGCGCGGGCACGGGCAAGCGGGTCAGACCGTCAAGCGTTGTCGGTGTTCCCTGACAGGGGGTGGGCAGCTACGGCGCCCAGGCGCATCCGCAAGCGCCGGCGGGTCTCGGGATCGAGGTTGTCCGGCAGCAGCCACAACGTGGCGCGGCCGCGCGGCGGCCAGCGCAGGCTCAAGGCGATCAGCGGTCCCATCACGCGCGCCGCGGAGACTTCGCCCTGCGCTTCGCGCCGATCGTCGCCGAGGCAAATGTCGGCGCCGCCGTCGCTTCGCCACCGCATCGAACGCACGCGCGGGCGCACCAGGTTCCCGAACGCGACGCCCGCGGCGGCAACAATCCCCAGCGTCAATGCAAGCTGCGCCAACCACGGCAAGCCGCTCAGCCACACCGCCGCGACGGCGAAGAATGCCACGACCAACGTCGCGAGGATGAGCGAGCGCGAGGCGTGGTAGTCGAAGCCGACGGCAGGTGCCGACTTCATTGCGGCAGTCCCGCGCGCTCGCGTATCTCGGCCACGATTGCACGCCAATCCGCGCGCGGCGGCTCGGCGTGCCCCATCAGCCAATCCCACAACACGGGATCCTGCTGGTCCAGCAGCGCGTCGAACGTCGCGAGCTCGCCCGCATCGATCGAATCGCGCCGCGCATCGAGCCAGCCGCCCAACAGCGCATCCAGTTCGCGCGTGCCGCGCCGACAACGCCAACGCAGGCGCTTGAGACGATCGTCAGATGCCGCGCCGGCCGTCATGCTCTGCTTTCACGGCGGCATGGATTGCCCAGGGCGTCATCGTGAGCCGCAATGCGGATCGCATGGCGGCCTCGCTCCAGCGGCCGGACACGAGCGGTGCAGCCAGGTACCCCAACACGACGGCGACCATCACGAACGTCATCGATACCGACAGCCACGACGCATCGCCGACCAGCAGTCGATGCAATTGTGCGACGAGGAGCATCATCACGCCCGCGCACACGACCCCGGCCCAGACGCGTGTGTACCAACGCAGCCGCGGCGACACCGGATGGTTGTCGATCCAGGCAACGCCTGCGATATCGGAATGCCCCCGCCAGGCCAATGTGCCCAGGAACCCCGCACCGGCGACACAGCAACCGCAAACGACACCCGCCACTTCCAGTGCGGACCACACCGTCCATGACGGCGCAGGTCCCGCCGGATGCAGGAACGGCGCGGCGACCAGGAAGCACGGCAACCCCACGAACAGCAGGACCAGCAGCCACATCACGCCACGCACCAGCCAGTGGATGGTCGGCTCGGCTTCGTACGGCGGGCGCTCAGGGGCGATCATGGTTACCTCCTTGTGCGGCTGCACCAGATTGTACGCTCTGAACGTGCAACCGTCCGGTCACACCGTGCGGTTGACGAGCATCTGCTTGATGCCCGCAATCGCCTTGGCAGGATTCAGGCCTTTCGGACAAGTGTTGGTGCAATTCATGATGGTGTGGCAGCGGTACAGCTTGAACGGGTCCTCGAGGTCGTCGAGGCGCTCGCCGGTCGCCTCGTCGCGCGAGTCCACGATCCAGCGGTACGCCTGCAGCAGGATCGCGGGGCCGAGGAAGCGGTCCGGATTCCACCAGTAGCTCGGGCAGGCGGTGCTGCAGCACGCGCACAGGATGCACTCGTACAGGCCGTCCAGCTTCTTGCGGTCTTCCGGCGACTGCAGGCGCTCGCGCGCACCGAACGAACTCTGCGACTGCAGCCACGGCTTGATCGAGGCGTACTGCGCGTAGAAATGGGTGAGGTCGGGGACGAGGTCCTTGACCACCGGCATGTGCGGCAGCGGATAGATGCTGACGTCGCCCGCCGGCAATTCGTCGAGGCCCTTGGTGCACGCGAGGGTGTTCTCGCCGTCGATGTTCATCGCGCACGAGCCGCACACGCCTTCGCGGCAGGAACGGCGCAGGGTCAGCGTCGGATCGATCTCGTTCTTGATCTTC
>DASSNH010000168.1:0-2995 GCA_035701405.1 Rhodanobacteraceae bacterium | reverse complement strand
AACACGTGCTGGCACCGGGCGACATCCCGGTCCTCCATGTCGACCGCGGCGGGCAGGTGACCTACCACGGTCCGGGCCAGATCGTGGCCTATCCGCTGCTGGACCTGCGGCGGCTGAAGCTCGGCGTGCGCGAACTGGTGCTCAGGATCGAACAATCCATCATCGACACCCTGGCCGAATGGAACATCGTGGCGGCACGCCGCGAAGGCGCGCCCGGCGTGTACGTGGCAGACGCCAAGATCGCGGCGCTGGGCCTGCGCGTACGCCACGGTTGCACCTTCCACGGACTCGCGTTCAACATCGCGATGGACCTGGAGCCGTTCCACCGCATCAATCCCTGCGGCTACGCGGGTCTTCAGGTGACGCAGATGCTAGACTTGGGCGGCCCGTCGCGGCTTGCCGATGTCGAGGAAGTGCTGATTGCCGAGCTTGGCCGACAATTCGGACTCATCCCGCAGGACGCGGAATCGGTGTTGCCCCGTGCCGCTGCGTGACTTGCGGCCATATCCGGCGCCTGTTTTTTCCGATACTTTAATGCCGGGCCGCGCCCGGACGGGCCTTTTCCGCCTGCACCACGCACCCGCACGCACCAGCGAACGGCTGGCGCATCTTTCGTCTTTGACCGCGCTCCGAGCGCAAACGGCCACACCGTTGCGGCCGCCCAAGGAAAGTCCATGTTGCAGCGTGTCTTCGTTGTCCTGATCGCTCTCGTCTTTTCGTTCAGCGCGCAAGCAAAAGGCGCCGCGCCCGCGGCCGTCTGCCCCGCTTCTTCGTCCAGCGTGGTCGCCGCGCCGCCCGCCCAGTACAAGGCGACGCCCGCACCGGTGCTGAAGCCGACCGCTGCGCAGGGCCAGGCCGCGATCCTGGCGGCGCGCCTGCTGACGCGCTTCCAGTACGAGGCGCTGCCGCTCGACGACGCGATGTCGCAGAAGATCTTCGACGCGTATTTCAAGGCGCTCGACGGCAGCAGGCTGTTCTTCACGCAACAGGATCTCGATCAGTTCGCGGCCGACCGCACCAAGCTCGACGATGCGATCTGGAACGGCGACATGTCGATCCCGTTCGCGATCTTCAACCTGTACGAAAAGCGCGCGGGCGAACGCACCGCGTATGCACTGGCGCTGCTGAAGAAAGGCTACAACCCCGATACCAACGACATCTACACCTTCGACCGCGACAAGGCGCCGTGGGCCGCGGACACCGCCGCACTCGACAAGCTGTGGCAGGGACGCGTGCAGAACGACTGGATCCGCCTGAAGCTCGCGGGCAAGGACGATGCGGAAATCCGCAAGACGCTGTCGCGCCGCTACGAGAACTACCTCGATCGCGTGCACCAGCTCGACAGCGAGGACGTGTTCCAGACCTTCATGAACGCGTACGCGACCGCGATCGATCCGCACACCAACTACTTCGGTCCACGCGCCAGCCAGAACTTCGACATCACGATGAAGCTCTCGCTGGAAGGCATCGGCGCGGTGCTGCAGGAGCACGACGAATACACCGTGATCCGCGAGATCGTGCCGGGCGGCCCGGCTGCGAAGTCGGGCAAGCTCGAAGTGGGCGACAAGATCGTCGGCGTCGGCCAGGGCGAATGCGGCGCGATCGTCGACACCATCGGCTGGCGCATCGACGACGTGGTCGCCAAGATCCGCGGCACCAAGGGAACCGTGGTGCGGCTCGAAATCGTGCCCGCGGAAGGCGGTCCCGACGCCAAGCCCAGGCTCATCACGCTGGTGCGCGCGAAGGTCACCATCGCCGACCAGGCCGCGAAGAAGAAGGTCATCGACGTCAAGGAAGGCGACCGCACCATCAAGGTCGGCGTCATCGACCTGCCGAGTTTCTACGAGGACTTCGACGCGCGCCGCCGCGGCGATCCCGACTACCGCAGCGCCTCGCGCGACGTCGCCAAGCTGCTGGGCGAACTGAAACAGGAGAAAGTCTCCGCGGTGATCGTGGACCTGCGCGACAACGGCGGCGGTTCGCTCAGCGAAGCGGTGAACCTCACCGGCCTGTTCACGGGCAAGGGACCGGTGGTGCAGGTGCGCGACAGCCGCGGCCAGGTCGACGAGCAGGATTCGGACGAGAAAATGCTGTGGACCGGTCCGATGGCGGTGCTGGTGAACCGCGGCTCGGCGTCCGCCAGCGAGATCTTCACCGCCGCGATCCAGGATTACGGACGCGGCCTGATCATCGGCGAGCAGACCTTCGGCAAGGGCACCGTGCAGACGCTCACCAGCCTCGACCAGTTGGCGATGAACACCAAGCCGACCTTCGGCGAGCTGAAGATGACGGTGGACGAGTTCTTCCGCGTCAATGGTGATTCCACGCAGTTGCATGGCGTCACGCCCAACATCCTGTTCCCGCATTCGATCGGCTACAAGGATTACGGCGAGTCGAGCTATCCGAACGCATTGAAGTGGACGCACATCGATCCGGCTGCGTACACGCCGGTCGCGACGCAGCAGCCGCTGGTTGCGCCGCTGACCGCCGAACACGACGCGCGCGCGAAGACCGATCCCGCGTGGCAACTGCTGCTGGATGAGCTGGCCGCCGCGCGCAAGCTGCACGACCAGAAGACGGTGTCGCTCAACTACAAGGTGCGCGAGGCCGAACGCAAGCAGCAGGAAGAACAGGACGCCGCGTTCAAGAAGCGTCGCGAGGCACTGGGCGACGTGTCGGGCGTGAACCTGCAACTCGACAACGGACTGACGCCGGGCGAGCAGAGCGTCAAGGCTTCGGTGGCGCGCGAAAAGGCCGCCAGGGAAGCCAAGGACATCGAACTGGACGAGGCCGCGCACGTCATGGCCGACGAGGTCGTGATGCTGGAAAAGGATCCGAAGCTCGCCCAGCAGGTGTTGCCGAAACAGGCTTTCACCAAGCCGGTTTCCATCGCCACCTCGGCGCCCGTTTCGGCATCGGCACCAGCCGCGGAATCCTCCTCATCGGAACACCTGCCCGCCAGCGCCGGCAGCACGCACTGAACGCATGCGCTGCC
>DASSNH010000167.1:0-4474 GCA_035701405.1 Rhodanobacteraceae bacterium | reverse complement strand
GCGGCGCAGCGCGCGCCGTACAGCTCGGCGCCCTTGGCGGCATCGAACTTGTACGGCCCGGCCGGCGCTGCCGCGGGCGTCGCCACCGCGGGTGCCGCGGAGGCGGGCGCGGAGGTGATCTGCGGCTTGGCGGGCGCCTCGCCATTGGCGCCGCGAGCGTCGAGGACTCCGATCGCGCCCTTGCCCGCGTGCGCCATGTCGTGGTCGACGAAGGGATATTCGCCGGGCTCCGGAAGCACCAGGTCGAAGATCGCGCCGGCGCCCGGCCCGATCGTGTAGGTGGATACGCCGGTCTGCGCGTGGGTCGCGTCACCGTCCGGATAGACCTCGCTGAAAATCGCTCCGATCACGTGGAACGACGACCACAGGTTCGGCCCTGCGTTGACGACGTACAGCCGTACCCGCTGGCCGGCGGTCACCGGGAGCGGATGGTCGCGGTACTGGAACGCGGCGCCGTTGAAGACCACTTCGTCGGGGCGTTCCTCCTGCATCTTTTCGAAACTCGGGCCCATGGTGGTGCCGGACACCTGTTGCGTGTACCACTCGCCCTGCACGAGCACGTAGCTCGCGGCGGCCGGCGGCAGCGGCGTGGCGGGGTCGACGATGATCGCGCCGTACATGCCGTTGCCGATGTGCAGAAGGACCGGCGGCGTGCCGCAGTGGTAGAGGAACGCGCCGGGCGTGTTCGCGACGAACGAATACGTGATGGTCTGGCCCGGGTCGATGTCGACGTAGTGAACGCTCGGTGGCGTCACCGCGGAATGGAAGTCGAGCGAGTGCTTCATGTTGCCGTGGTTGGTGAAGGTGACGTTGACCGTCTGTCCCTGGCGCACGTGCAGGATCGGGCCTGGCACGCTGCCGCCGAAGGTCCAGGCCTGGTAGTCGACGCCGTTGGCGATCGCGACCGAATCGTCGGTAGCTTCGATGTGGACGTCGACGCTGTCGCCGGTGCCGATCAGCGGCGGCAGGCGCGCATCGCGCGGCGGCGCGGTCGGCTCGGCCTTGGCCAGCGACAACGGCGTGACCGCGGCGGCGGCCGCGACGGGCGAGGGCGAGCGCACGTGGAACGCGCTCTCCAGCCCCAGGATCAGGAGGACCAGCAGCAACACGACGCCGAGCACCGCCGGGACCTGCATGCGCCAGGGCAGCACCACCGGTTCCTGCGCCAGGGTGTCGGGTCCGCCCCACTCCGCCACGCGGCGCCAGCCGGGCCAGCGCTTCTCGATGAAGTAGTCGGCGCTGTACGGGCTGCGGCCGCCGCGGGCGTTGATGCCGATCAGCGCGATGAAGATCAGCACGTAGGTGATCGCGGTGCCCATGTTGGTCGCGCCCACCGTGTAGGGGCCACCGAAGCCTTCGGCCGTGCTCCACACCAGCAGGCTGAAGAGGGCGCCGAGCACGTACGTGGTCTTGCGGGCGAAGCCCACGAGCAGTGCGATCGCGAGCGCACTTTCCACGATGCGGGTGAGCCACACGAACAGCATCACGTGGGGCGTGACGATGGTGATCCACCCGTTGAACCACCACGCCGACCAGGCCGGCTGGCCTTGCGCCGCGTTGTGCAGGTAGCCGACGTAGTGGACGGCGAAATCCGGCGAGAACGTGAGCACGGCGCCGACCGCCCAGATGATGCCGAAGGCGACCCGCAGCGCGGCGGAGGCGACTGGCGGCCACGCTGTGGAGGCCTGGAGCTGGAGCTTGTTCGCTGGCATGGACAGGTTCCTTTTCCGATTGGAATTATTGGAGAGTCCTGCGGCCCGGGGGCGAACCACCCGGCCTCCGCAACAGCATGGCAGACGCAGTGCGCCGGCGGTTTGACCGCGGTCAAAGCCGGCGGCAACCGGGTTGCGCCTGGCATGCGTGTGGTCTGCAGCGGAACGTGCATCGTGGAGGCACGGGCGTTAACGTTGCATCAAGGGGTGAGCGCGGGCATCGTCGGGCCGTGGTGGGCTCTGGCGGACGCCGAGCCGATCCGTGCATTCGCGCTAGAGTGGACGCAAGCTCTTGGATGGAGGTTGACGATGGACCGCGGCGTCGCCGCCTCGACCTCGACGGTTCCCGACATTGAGCGCCTGGCCGAATGGCTGGCCCAACGCTCGCGCGTGGCCGTGATCACCGGCGCGGGCGTCAGCACCGAATCCGGCATCCCCGATTACCGCGACGGCGACGGCAACTGGAAACGCTCGCCGCCGGTGCAGTACCGGGACTTCGTCGGGAGCGCCGCGGTGCGCAAGCGCTATTGGGCGCGCAGCTTCGCCGGCTGGCCGATGTTCGCCGCGGCGCGGCCGAGTTTGGCGCACGTCGCATTGGCGCGGCTGGAACAGGCAGGCCGTATCGCGGAAGTGGTGACCCAGAACGTCGATCGCCTGCACCAGCGCGCCGGCAGCCGCAAGGTGATCGACCTGCACGGCCGGCTGGACGTGGTGCGCTGCCTCGCGAATGGGCATCGATTCGATCGGGAAGCATTCCAGGCGCGCCTGCGCGAGGAGAATCCCGATTGGGACGCCGCGACCACCCGGATCGCACCGGATGGCGATGCGGATCTGGAAGGCGTCGACTTCGACGCGTTCGTGGTTCCGCCGTGCGACGTCTGCGGCGGCCTGCTGAAACCCGATGTCGTGTTCTACGGCGAATCGGTGCCGCGCGAGGTTGGCGGGGCCGCGCTTGCCGCGATCGAATCGGCCGACGGCCTGCTGGTCGCCGGCTCTTCCCTGATGGTGTGGTCGAGTTTCCGGCTGGTCCGCGCGGCGGTGCAACGCGGTATCGCGGTCGTCGCCGCGAACCGCGGCCGCACCCGCGCCGACGACCTGTTCGCGTTCAAGCTGGACGGCGAGTGCGGGGAAGTGCTGAACGCCACACTGGACGCACTTCATCCCCCCGCGCCTGCGGCGCGACCCCCTTCGTTCCGAAGGGGGTGAGCTTTTCTTCCCCCTTCGCTTGCGAAGGGCGGAGCGAAGCGAGCGCGCGCAGCGCGACGAGGGGGATGTGCTCCGGGTTCAGGGCGCAGTCGTGGCGTCTTCTTCCGCGAACGCGGCGATCGGCACGCACGAGCAGAACACGTGCTTGTCGCCGTAGACGTTGTCCACGCGCGCGACCGGCGGCCAGTACTTCGTGCGCTTCAGCGACGCCAGCGGGTACGCGCCGAGTTCGCGCGGGTAGGCGTGGCTCCATTCGCTTCCGGACACCATGGTCGCGGTGTGGGGCGCATTCTTGAGCGGGTTGTCCTCGCGGTCGAGGCGGCCATCCTCGATCGCGCGGATTTCGTCGCGGATCTGGATCATCGCATCGATGAAGCGGTCGAGTTCGTGCAGCGATTCCGATTCGGTCGGCTCGACCATCAGCGTGCCGGGGACCGGGAAGCTGAGGGTGGGCGCGTGGAAGCCGAAGTCGACCAGCCGCTTGGCGACGTCCTCGGCGGTGACGCCGCTGCTCTTTTCGAGCGGACGAAGGTCGAGGATGCACTCGTGCGCGACCAGGCCGTTGCGACCGGTGTAGAGCGTCTGGTAGTGCTCGGCCAGTCGCTTCGACAGGTAGTTGGCGTTGAGCAGCGCGACCTGGGTGGCCTTCAGCATGCCTTCGCGGCCCATCATCGTGATGTACATCCACGAGATCGGCAGGATCGACGCCGAGCCGAAAGTTGCTGCTGAAACCATTCCTCCGGAGCGGCTGTTGTGAGAAGTCGTGCCATGGATGGCCGGCTCTTGATGTTCGCCGGCAGGGATGCCGGCTGATGAAAAAGCGCGTGGAAGGTATTCGGCGAGGTGTGATTTGACTGCGCATGGACCGACCCCGGGGCCGCCACCGCCGTGCGGGATGCAGAAGGTCTTGTGCAGGTTGAGGTGCGACACGTCCGAACCCCAGCGGCCGGGGCGCGCGACACCGCACAACGCATTGAGGTTCGCGCCGTCGGTGTACACCTGACCGCCGTGCTGGTGGACGATGTCGCAGATCGTGACGATCTCTTCCTCGAACACGCCGTGGGTGGACGGATAGGTCAGCATGATCGCGGCAAGGCGATCGGAATATTTCCCGGCCTTTGCGCGGATGTCGTCGACGTCCACGTTGCCGTTGCCGTCGCACTTGGTGACGACCACGGTCATGCCGCACATCTGCGCCGATGCCGGATTGGTGCCGTGCGCGGATTCCGGGATCAGGCACACGTCGCGCTGCGGCTGGCCGTTCGCCTGGTGGTAGGCGCGGATCGCGAGCAGGCCCGCGTACTCACCCTGCGCGCCGGCGTTCGGCTGCAGGCTCACCGCGTCGTAGCCGGTCAGCGCGACCAGCATGGCTTCCAGCCCGTCGATCAATTCGTGGTACCCGCGCCACTGTTCGGGCGGCGCCAGCGGATGGATCTGCGCGAATTCGGGCCAGGTGATCGGGATCATCTCGGCGGTCGCGTTCAACTTCATGGTGCACGAGCCGAGCGGGATCATGCTGCGGTCGAGCGCGAGGTCCTTGTCGGCGAGCTGGCGCA
>DASSNH010000166.1:0-27915 GCA_035701405.1 Rhodanobacteraceae bacterium | reverse complement strand
TCGCATAGATTCTCGCGCCCGGCCCTGCAGTATGCGCATTCACCGCAGGTGCCGCCGAGCCACGGAATGCCGACGTGCGCTCCCGGCGCGACAGCCTCCACGCCTTCCCCCACCTGCTCCACGATCCCGACGACTTCGTGCCCGGGGACAACCGGCGGCCTCACGCGTGGCAGTTCCCCGTCCACGACGTGGAGGTCGGTGCGACAGATGCCACACGCCAGCACCCGCACGAGCACTTCGCCGGGATGCAAGGCGGGATTCGCCAACTCCTTCAACACGAGCCGCGTACCGACTGACTCCAGCACCATCGCGCGCATCCGGCTGTGACCCGCACGGACCGTCAGTGCCGCATGAGGACCGGAATGTCGGCCCACGTCAGCACATGGCGGGTCGCGCCGCCCAGCATCCATTCGCTGAACCGGCTGCGTCCGTAGGCGCCCATCACCAGCATGTCGGCGCGGAACTTCATGGCTTCGTCCAGCAGCACCTCACCCACATCATCGTGCTTCGCGCGGATCGTGCGTTGTTCTGCCGTGACACCGTGGCGCTTGAGGTAGTCCATGATGTTGAACGGGGGGTCCCATTCCAGCCCCGGATACTTGTCGCGTTCTTCGCCGCGCATCAACAACGCCTGCCTGCCTTTCAGGAATGGCAAGGCCGCGTGCACCGCGCGCATGGCTTCCGGCGAGCCGTTCCAGCCGATCGCGATCCGTTCGAACTGGGTGTAATGCACCCCATGGTGTGGCAGGACGACGCATGGAATGTCCGTCTTCAGCACCAGGCCCGGAATGTCCCACGACGACCCGCGGCCTTCCTCGGCGTGGTCGAGCACCAGCAGGTCGTGGCGTGTCGCCGCCTCGGCCAGGGCGTCGCGGGCATCGCCTTCGACGACCAGCCACTCGGTTTGCGGTACACCCAGAGAGGTGGCCCAGTCGAGGAATGATCGCTTGCTCTGTACCGCATCCTTGGCGAGCTCGCGCGCGTCTTCGACGGCCCTCGCCATCAGCTCGGGTTCGTACGCTGGTGCGAGATAGACCGGTTGGGCGCAGGTGTAAACGCCGGTGACGGATGCACCGAACGTGGCGGCGAGCCTCACGCCGAAATGCGCGGCGGGCGTGCGCTCCTCAAAATCCCTGACATAAACGAGGATGTCTTTCATGTTGCGCTCCATGGTTCCTGGGAACTCGGCGTCGAGGTGCTCGAACGCGACGCCAGCGTGACGGGTTGCCGATACCCGGTATTGACCCTCGTCAAGGGATCGCGAGACAGTTGCCCCGTTTCGACCTGACGTATATCAACAGGCGCGCTGCGCCGGCCCTCAGAATCGACAAACGGTCCAGCCGAGGTCCCACAGGTCATGAAGATTCCCGTTCGCGTCACATTCCAGGGCATGGATGCTTCCGAAGCGCTGCGCGCCAAAATCGAGGCGCGTGCCGAGCGGCTGCAGCGGTATGCGGATGACATCCAGACGTGCGACGTGGTGGTGCGGGCGTGTGAGCGCAGGCACCGGCATGGCAATCGCTACAACGTCCACGCGAGGGTGGCAATGCGCGATCGCGAAATCGAGGCGGGCCGTACGCCCGGAGCGGATTCCGACCACGAAGATCCTTACGAGGCCGCAGCACACACCTTCGACGTGTTGCGCCGCCGGATCGAGGATCAGGTGCGTCGTCGTCGCGGCGACGTCAAGAGCCACGTACGGGCAACAGTCGACTGAACTCGCCGCTTGCGATCCCCTGCCCCGTTATCGGATCGTGGCAGTGTGGCCCTTCGCTTCGCCGTTGTCCGGCAGCAAAAAAGCCGCCGTCCCCTCGTGACGGCGGCCCCGACAAACCACTTGGCGTGAATCAGCTCACCGCGATCCGGCGGGCGTTTCCATTCGCATTCTTGGGAAGCATGAGCGTAAGCACGCCCTTGTCGTAACGCGCTTCCGTGCGATTGCCGTCGATGTCGCCCGGGAGTGCGAAGGCACGGTAGGCCCTGCCCCACGAACGCTCGACCATGAGCTCCTTTTCGTCCTTCTTCTGCTTTTCGCGTTTCGCTTCGGCGTTGATCGCCACGCGATTTCCTTCCACGGATACGTCGATATCGTCCTTGTTTACGCCGGGAATTTCGGCGTCGATGTAGTAGGCATCGTCGTCCTCGGTGATATCCACCCGCATGTCGGACATGAATTCGGGCTGGCTCCACGACGAGCCGAATCCCAGGTTGCGGAACAAGTCGTCGAACGCACCGGAAGTTTCGAATCGTGCCGGGCTCCGGAATGGGTTGAAGCGCGTGATTGCTGCCATGGTGGAACTCCTCGATTGCGGTCCTGCACCTGCGCACGCAATGGACGCTACGCGCTCCCCGCCCAGCCATGTTGATGCACGTCAACTCCATCTTCATTCGGAGAGATGCCTCGGCGCTTGACCCGCGTCAATATCCATTCGTACCGCCGCGCCATGGTTGGCCGCCATGAACGATGCCCCCCGCCCAGCTGCCGCGAGCGATCCGGCACGAGTCACGCAGGAAAGCCTGTACATGCGGCTCGCGAGCAGCGCGGCCGGGCTTGGCGAAGCCGAAGCCGCGCACCGGCTGGCCGAGCATGGCCCGAACGAGGCCCACGCAGGCGACCGCGCCGGTCCCCTGCAAACGCTCATGGAACTGTTCGGCAACCCCCTGGTGCTGATGCTGCTGGTTGCGGCGATCGTGTCGGGCTTTCTCGGCGACCGGATCGGTGCGGGCATCATCGTGGCGATGGTGCTGCTGAGCGTGACGCTCAATTACGTGCTGAGCTATCGCTCGAAGCGCGCGGCGGAGCGGCTGCGCGAGGAGATCGCACCGACCGCGAGCGTGTGCCGGGATGGCGCGTGGCGCGACGTGCCCCGGCGCACGCTGGTGCCTGGCGACGTGATTCGCCTCGCAGCGGGCGATCGCGTGCCCGCGGATGCGCGGCTGCTGCAAGCGCGTGACCTGCACGTGCAGCAATCGGCCTTGACCGGCGAATCTGCACCGGCCGAAAAGGAAGTGTGCGAGCAGCCCGGCGCCACGGCTGGCGCCGATGCACGACACCTGGTGTACCTCGGCACTTCGGTGGTCGCCGGCAGCGCGACCGCCATCGTGATCGCGACCGGCCGCGATACCGCTTTCGGCGATGTTGCCGCGCGTCTTTCCGAGCGCCCGCCGCCGACCGAGTTCGAGCGCGGACTGGCCGGGTTTGCCAGGCTGATCATGCGCACGGTGATCGGCCTGGTGCTGTTGGTGGTGCTGGCCGGCATCGTGTTCCATCGACCGCTGC
Organism: Rhodanobacteraceae bacterium; assembly: GCA_035701405.1. Classification (GTDB taxonomy): domain Bacteria; phylum Pseudomonadota; class Gammaproteobacteria; order Xanthomonadales; family Rhodanobacteraceae; genus 66-474. Next base: position 24,635 of record DASSNH010000166.1, on the reverse strand, counting down.
TGGAAACCCTGCTGTTCGCGCTGGCGCTCGCGGTGGGGCTGACGCCCGAATTCATGCCGATGATCACCACCGTCACCCTGGCGCGCGGCGCAAAGCGGATGGCGCGGCACGGCGTGGTAGTAAAGCACCTCGCGGCCATCGAGGACTTCGGCAGCATGACCGTGTTGCTCAGCGACAAGACCGGCACGCTGACCCGCAACGAGACGGATGTGTTCGCCGCGGTGGATGTGTACGGCGATCCCTCGACCCGTGCCGGAGGGCTGGCCCATCTGAACAGTTCATTCCAGACCGGTATTCGCAGCCCGTTGGACGAGGCGATCCTGCGCGGATGCACCCCGCCGCAGGACGAATCCCGGAAACTGGACGAAATTCCCTTCGACTTCGAGCGACGGCGCCTGAGTGTGGTGGCGACCGGCCCGGGCGACACCGCCCTGCTGGTCACCAAGGGCGCGCCGGAGTCCGTGCTGCCTCTTTGCACGGGATATGCAGTCGACGGCGTGGTCCGTCCGCTCGAACTGGACGCACAAGCGGCAGCCCGCCGCGTCTGCGACGCATATGCTCGGCAGGGGCTGCGCGCGCTTGCGATCGCATATCGCGAGATCGACCGGCGACCGCGCTATGCCGCGGAAGATGAAGCCGGGATGGTCCTCGCCGGTTTTGTGTCGTTCGCCGATCCGATATTGCCAGATGTCGCGGCGGCCGTGCGCGCGCTCGCACGCGACGGCGTTGCCGTGAAGATCCTTTCCGGCGACAACGAGCTCGTCGTCCGCCACGTGTGCGAACAGGTGGGGCTGGACACTCGCGAGGTGATGACCGGGAGCGAAGTCGAAAAGCTTGCGCCGGATGCGCTCGGTGTCGTGGCCGAGCGCGTCAGCGTATTCGCGCGGCTCAGCCCCGCGCAGAAGCACCGCATCGTGCTGGCGCTGAAGGCGCGGCACGCCGTGGTGGGGTTTCTTGGCGACGGTATCAACGATGCGCCATCGTTGCATGCGGCGGACGTGGGCATTTCCGTCGCAAATGCCGTGGACGTGGCACGCGACGCCGCCGACATCGTGCTGGGCGAGCGCGACCTGGGGGCCCTGCACGCCGGCGTCATCGAAGGCCGCAAAGCCTTCGCCAATGTCATGAAGTACCTGCTGATGGGCACCAGCTCGAACTTCGGCAACGTCCTCAGCATGGCTGCAGCGTCGCTCGTTCTGCCATTCCTGCCGATGCTGCCTACCCAGATCCTGCTCAACAATTTCCTGTACGACATGGCCCAGGTCACCATTCCGGGCGACAACGTGGATCCCGCGCAATTGGTAGCGCCGCGCCGCTGGAACGTCCGATCGATCCGGCAATTCATGCTGGGGGTCGGGCCCATCAGTTCACTCTATGACTTTCTTACCTTCTATGTATTGTTTGCGTGGCTGCATGCCTCACAGGCCGAATTCCACACCGGCTGGTTCGTGGAATCGCTTGCCACGCAGACTTTGGTGCTCTTTGTGATACGCACCGCGGGCAGTCCGCTGCGCAGCCACCCCAGCAAGCCATTGATCGCCACCGTGTTCGCCGCGGTGATCACTGGAACGGCATTGCCGTTCACTCCCATCGGAGCCGATCTGGGGCTCATTCCCCTGCCCCCGGTGTTCTTCGCCTTTCTCGCAGTCGCCACAGCAACCTATCTGCTGCTGGTGGAGCTGGTGAAGCGCCGCTTCATGGGTGCCGACACCGGGAACCCGGCGATGGTTCAAGGTGCGGCATCCGTCGCTTGACCGCGCATTCCGGTGATCGAGATCAAACCGGCAAGGACTGTGTTGCCTACCCTTGGGTCGCAACGTCGAACGTCGTTTCGCAGGAGATACCGCACATGCAAGCCATCCTGATCCTGTCACCAATACTCGTCTGCGCGTTTGTCACGGGCGTCTTGCTGATGTGGGTGTTGTTCGTGACGCTGCCACGCATGCGCCGTGCCGAGAAAGGCGCGCCTCCCGCATCACGACCCGCGCTCCGTACGACGATCCCACCACGGTCGACCAAGTCATCCATTGTTGACGCGGATCAAGAAACCACTGGCCGCAACGTGTGAAATGAAACCTCCAACCCCGAAAGGAGCACAGTGATGAACGACAAGGTACTACGCCAGCTTGTCATCGACGAGTTGGAATACGAACCGAGCATCGACGCGGCAGACATCGGTGTCACGGCCGAAAACGGGGTGGTCACCCTGAGTGGCCACGTTCCCGACTACGTGCAGAAAATGGCGGCCGAGCGCGCGGCCTGGCGGGTGAAGGGCGTCAAGGGCATCGCACAGAAGATCGAAGTCCGGTTGCCCAGCGACAAGAAATGGAGCGACGACGAGATCGCCCAACGCGCCCTGAACATCCTGGCGTGGAATACCTTGATTCCCAAGGACTGTGTCCGCGTAAGGGTGTCCGGCGGCTGGATCACGTTGTCTGGAACCATGAACTGGAACTACCAGCGACAGGCGGCCGAGAACGAGGTCCGCAAATTGAGCGGCGTCAACGGCGTCACCAACAGCATCACCCTGAGTTCGGCCGTGCAAGCCGGCGATCTGAAACGCCGCATCCAGGACGCCCTGAAGCGGCACGCCGAGGTGGAGGCCGACGCGGTTCATGTGGATGTGCGCGGTGACGGCACGGTGCGCATCGAGGGCCGGGTGGACAACTGGAGCGAAATGAAGGCGGTGGAGCACGCAGTCTGGTCGGCACCCGGGGTCCAGCGCGTTGATGATTACCTCTCCTTCCGTTGAGGACACCGCGGCGGCCACCTGGATCCTGGTTGCCGACCGTGCGCGGGCGCGCTTGTTTTCCATCAACAGGCGCGCTGGGCGCATGATCGAATTCGAGGACTTCGTCGATCCGGAGGCGCGTACTCCCGGCCATGAGCCGGAGCACGCGCCACCGCCGCGCGTACACGACCGCGTTGGGGAGGCACGGCATGCAATCGAGGTTCACACGTCGCCGAGGGAGAAGGCTGCCCTGCAATTCGCCGCCTCGCTAGGGTCGTACCTGAAGCATGCCCACGGCCGGCGGCGCTACCGCGAGATGGTGCTGATTGCGCCGCCCCGGTTCCTCGGGGCACTCAATGCGGCGCTCGGTGCGCACGTCGGCGAGACGGTTCTGCTGCGGGTGGCAAAGAACATGGTGCGCCTCTCTGCGAGCGAGATTGGTGAGGCGTTGCCCCACGGGCTGCTCAAGCGTTGCGCGGTCGCAGGTGGGTGACAGCAAGAACGTTTGGCGCTGCGCAACCAGCGGCGATGCCCATGGATGGTCCGCAGAAACGCCTAGTCGAATCCATCGCGCATTCTTGCAAGTGTCCGGTCCGGCATGAAAACCGCCATCCAATGAGGAGATTTCCATGAACATCCTGCTGCCCGTTGATGGAAGCCCAAGCAGTTCCCGTGCCGTGCGCTACGTCATCCGGCACTGGGGCGGCACGCCGGCCAAACGGCGGGTGTCGTTGATCCTGCTGCACGTGGACCCGCCACTGCCCGAACGGGTGGCACGGGTTCTTCCCGCCGAGACCCGCGCGGGTTACCACGACGATCACTCCAAACTCGCTGCACGCCCGGCGCGCCGTGCGCTGCGCAAGGCTGGCCTCGAGTTCGAGGAGCGGCATGCCGTCGGGGACCCGGCCATGTACACCGTGTCACTTGCCACCAAGGAGCGATGCGACCTCATTGCCATGGGCTCGCACGGACGAGGTGCCTTCCTGAGTGCAGTGCTGGGCTCGGTGGTGATGAAGGTACTGTCACGGTCGAGGGTGCCGGTACTGGTCATTCGCTGACGATCGCGTTGCCGGAGCCGCGTTGCCCAAACGTGCGTACACCCAGCTGCAACGCAGCAAGCCATCCACTCGTCGCGAGCACGACCGCCCCGACAGCCACCAACGTTTGCAAAGCCGGTGTCGCCAGACCCATCAGCGCGCGTAGCGAAGGAATCCCGAACACGCCTGCGAGGGTCGTCGCGACACCCAGCAGCATCCATTTGAGCCGCGGATTGCGGCGCTCGTGGCGCAGGAGCCCGAAGCTGCTTTCGGCCATCGCCAGCAGGAACAGGCCCACCAGCAACCCTGCGAACCCGGCCGCCCGGGTCTGCGCGGCATCGCCTCCATGCATCAGCAGCACGGCGCAGCCCGCGATCAGCAGCGCGGCCAGCCCGGCACCCTGCGATATTGCGTACGCCAGTCGGCCGGGTGCGAATGGCGTGTGCGCGCGTGGCCGTGGTGGTCGTCGCATCAAGTCCGGCCTTCCCGGCTCGACCTCGAACACCATCGAGGAGGCCGGGTCGATCAGCAGTTCCAGCAACACGATGTGGACGGGTGCGAGGATCACCGGCCAGTGCAGCAGCGCCGGCAGCAGCGCGAGCACGATGATCGGGACGTGCACCGCGAACACGAACGCGGTGGCCTTGCCGACGTTGTCATAGATGCGACGGCCCTGGCGGATGGCGCGGACGATACTGGCGAAACTGTCGTCCAGCAGCACCAGCGCGGCGGCCTCGCGCGCGACGTCGGTCCCGCGCTCCCCCATTGCGACGCCGACGTCCGCGGCCTTGAGTGCCGGTGCATCGTTGACGCCGTCACCGGTCATTGCCACCACTTCGCCGGACTGCTGCAGCAGCCGCACCAGTCGCAGTTTCTGTTCGGGACGCAGCCGCGCGCAGATGTCTACCTGCCGGAGCCGCTCGGCCAACGAGGCGTCGCCAAGCTGCGCGATTTCGGCGCCGGTCAGCACGTCCGCGCGTTCCGACAATCCGATTTCGCGCGCGATTGCCTGTGCCGTGACCGGATGGTCGCCGGTCAGCATCAGCACGCGCACTCCGGCGCTCCTGCACTCGGCAATCGCGGCCGGCACCTCCGGCCGCGGCGGATCGCCGAACCCCAGCAGCCCGACGAATTCGAACGCGAAATCCTGTTGCCGCTCGGGCCACATCGTTCCGCTCCAGACGCCGCGGGCGACGCCCAGTACGCGCAGCCCACGGGCCGCCAACGCGGCAGCCCGATCCAGGATCGCGGATGCCGATTCCTGCGGCAACCGGCACAACGCCACGATCGTTTCCGGGGCACCCTTCGCCGCGACGCAATGGCCGGCTTCTCCCGCCACGGCGTAGGCACGGGTGGTCGCAAGCGTCTGCGAGGAAAGTGCGTAGACACGCTGCAACGTCCAGCCACGATGCATGCGACGCGAGTCGTCGAGCCGGTCGCCGAGCGCAAGGATGGCGGTTTCCATCGGATCGAACGGATCGGACGGCGTTGCCAGCAACGCGAATTCGGCGAGGTCTTCCGTGGCCGCAGGCAAGGGACCCGTCGCGTCCGACGGGGTGTCTTCCAGCGCGCCGGCGGCGGTCACCAGTGCTGTGATGCGCATGCGGTTCTGGGTCAGCGTCCCGGTCTTGTCCACGGCCAGCACGGTGATCGCGCCGAGCGCCTCGACAGCGGGGACACTTCGCGTCAGCACGCGGTGGCGCGACAGCCGCCAGGCGCCCATCGCGAGGAACACCGTCAGGATCACGGGTATCTCCTCCGGCAGGATCGCCATGCTCAGCGCGACGCTGGCGAGCAAACTGTCGAGGAACGTTCGCCCATTCCACAGCCAGTTGGTCAGGCAATAGCCGATGGCCAGCAGCAGCGCGATGGCGGCCAGGCCACGGATGAGCTTGCGCGAGGAACGCTGCAGGCCAGACACCGGTTCACGGGCCGACTGCAGCATGGCTCCGATTTCGCCTACCTTCGTGGCTGTTCCGGTGGACGACACGCGTGCGAGCGCCACGCCGCGCGTCACCACCGTGCTGGCGTACACGCGGTTGCGATCGGTGCCGGCGGCGCGGACCACGGCAATCGCCTCGCCGGTCAGCAACGACTCGTCGACCTCGAGCTCGCCTTCCAGCAGGATGGCGTCGGCCGGGATCCGGTCGCCCTCGTGCAACGCGAGCAGGTCGCCGGGAACGACCTCCCGACCTGGCACGCGCAACGGCTGCCCATCGCGGATCACCAGTGCGCGCGGCGCCGACAGGTCGCGCAGGGCTTCGAGTGCGCGCTGGGTCCTGCGTTCCTGGAAAAGCGTGATGCCGATGATGGCGAAAATCGAACCCAGCAGGAACGCCGCTTCGGCGTGGTCGCCCAGCGCCAGATACAGTGCGCCGGCTACCAGCAGCATCAGGAACATCGGCTCGGCCAGCACCTTGAGGACGATCCGGTGCAGCGGCTTGCGTTCGCCGCCCGGCAGCGCATTGGGTCCGGAATCGATTAGCCGACGTCGCGCTTCCGCCAGGCTGAGCCCGAGGCGCCACTGGCCGTCCAGCGCTTCCGTCGTTGGCGCCTCGGCAGACGCGCGTGCCTCGCGAGCTGACATTGCCGCTTCGCTTGAACAGCGCCCTTCGCGGATGGCCGCTCAGCGTCGGCGGACAAGCAGCCCCGCCAGCAAGCCGAGGCCAGCGCCGATGCCTATCGAGGCCCAGGGGTGCTGCTGTACAAGGCGCTGCCCCTTGCCTCCCAGTTCCCGCGCTTCCTCGGCGAACTCCTTCGCACTCCCGGACATGCTCGACCTGAGCGCACGCGCCTTCCCGCCAAATGCATGGCGCGCCCTGCGCCACTCTTCTCCCGTTTGGCCGACCGTGGTCCGCAGCAGCGTTTCCGCGGCATCCTTGACTTGTTCGACGCTACGCTTCAAGGACTCTTCGTTGCCCGTCGCAGGGGCGGTTTCGCTTTTCATCGTGGGATCTCCTCGTAGGAGGCTCCATCATCGGATTGCCTGCTGCAGGGCAATTGACGTGCATCAAGCGAACGCACTTTTGTGCGTGGCCTCTTGACATGCGTCAACGTGCGCGGCCCAAGAAAGCCCACCATGGATCCTGGTGGCACGGATTCGAACACTGCCCGGCAACTACTGACGCTCGCTCCCCTCCGCGAGCGCCGCACGAGGTCGCTGATCGGGTTGCGTGCCGTGGGCAATCCCGCCCGTGTATTTCGGAGAATCCTCTCATGAAAAAAATCGCAACCCTCGTACTGTGCGGCTCCGCCGCGTTGTTTTCGCTGGGCGCATATGCCGCCCCCGTTTGCACCAAGGCTGCGCAAAGCCAGTGGATGCCGCAGCAGGCGCTGAAGGACCGCCTTGTCAAGCAGGGTTACACGATCGACAAGTTCCTGGTATCGGGCACCTGCTACGAAATCTACGGCAAGGACAAGGCCGGCAAGCTGGTCGAGATCTACTTCGACCCCACCGATGGCCACATTGTCAAGCAGCGCATCAAGTGAAAGGTACGCCTCGATGGACACGATCATCCAGACGGCGGCCGGCAGGGATGCCGGCCGCCCGGAGCCGGCGCCAACGGTCAGGGTTTGGGATCCGCTGGTGCGGCTTCTCCACTGGTCGCTGGCGGCGTGCGTCTTCGGTGCGTTCCTGGTCGAGGAAGGCGACACGGCCCATCGCGTGCTGGGATACATCGCGATGGGCCTGGTCGCGTTGCGCGTCCTGTGGGGATTCGTCGGCACTCCGCATGCGCGCTTCCGCGACTGGGTGCGCGGTCCGCGTGCGGTGCGTGCGTACCTGCACGAGCGCCTGACCGGAATGTCGCGCCGGCGGCTCGGACACAATCCCGCCGCGGGCATGGTCATGCTGGCGCTCCTCGCCGGGGTCGTCCTGGTCGGCGTCACCGGCTGGATGCAGACGCTGGATGCGTTCTGGGGCGCGCAATGGCTGGAAAACCTGCATGAGGTATTGGCGTGGGGTCTGCTCGGGTTGATCGGCCTCCATGTGCTCGCCGCCCTCGTCGAGAGTTTCCATTACCGCGAAAACCTGATCGCGGCGATGATCCATGGCCGCAAGCGTCCTCTGGATGGCGGCGAGCCGCCACCCTGATCGTCCTACGCGAGCCTTTCAGACACGCGACCGGCGCGCCGATCCGGTTCTTCAAGGACACCCACCATTCGAAGGAAATACTCCATGCGTCCCTTTGGCGTTGCACTCGGTTTTTTCCTGCTGACCGGTCTACCCGCATCCCTCGCCCTGGCGCAGCAACACGTCTCCCACGCATCCACGGCGGCCCCTGTCGCAGTACCCTCGCAGCGCTTCCCCACCGACGCAACGTTGCGGGAACAAATGCGCGCCATACGGGGAAACGTCCTCGCCCTCGAGCACTACGGCCACGGTCACATCACCAAGGCGCTTGCGGCGCAACTCGCCGACCAGATCACTGCCCACGTCAACACGATCATCGCCAACTGCAAGCTGCCGCCGGACGCAGACGCCGCGCTGCATGGCATCATCGGATCGCTGCTGCAGAATGCCAGCGCATTGAAGGCCGACCCGGGACGCAGCGACACTGTTGCAGGGATGCACAAGGCACTAGATCAGTACGGCCGTACATTCGACGATCCGGCGTTTTCCCAAGGCGAGGATTGAGTCTCGGCCACGCTGTGGGTATGTCGCCGGTCCTCGTGCGACTGTGTGTGGGACCTGCGAGGCCGCTGCGGAGCTGGGGACCGTGCTCCCGCGGCCCGAACGACCAACATGACCATGGGAAGCTTGTCGCGATCCGGGGCGCAATCTGCTTCGCGCACGCCGTGCTTCGTTGCGCGCACATCGCCGCAATACGCGCACATGTCGACCTCGATCAAGACGCAGGATCCCGGGTACCCATGGCTGGCATCTGCAGACCTGTGTGACTATGCTGGGGGAACTCGCATCATTCGTGCGGCTCGGCTCCGCCGATGATGCATGTGCCCCGTCGCTATCATCTGGGTGAGGACGGCAGCATGGGCAAGGCATGGCGGGTGTTGTGCGCGAGCACGTTCGCATTCGTGGTGTGTTTTGCCGTCTGGATGGTGTTCGGGGTCATCGGCATCCCCATCCGGAGGGAGCTGGGCCTCAACGCCACCGAATTCGGCCTGCTCACTGCGACGCCCGTCCTGAGCGGTGCCGCGTTGCGCCTGCCGCTCGGCATCTGGACCGACCGCTTCGGCGGCCGCGCGGTGATGACGACGTTGCTGCTGGCGTGCGCGGTTCCAGTGTGGCTGGTGTCGTACGCCAGCCAATTTTGGCAATTCCTCCTGATCGGCCTGATCCTCGGCGCGGTGGGCGCCTCGTTCGCGGTGGGCACGCCCTATGTTGCGCGTTTCTTTCCTGCGGCCCGACGCGGGTTCGCGATGGGCGTGTTCGGTGCCGGCACCAGCGGCGCAGCGCTCAACCTGTTCGTCGCGCCGTGGATCGTCGACCACCATGGCTGGCAGATGGTGCCCCGCGTGTATGCGATCGCGCTGCTCGCTACCGCGGTGCTCTTCCGACTGCTGTCGGCGCCTGATCCGGGTGTCGACGCCACGCGCAAGTCACACGGCTTCGCCGTGCAACTGCGCGTATTGCGCGATCCGCGCGTATGGAAGTATTGCCAGTATTACTCGCTGACCTTCGGCGGTTTCACCGCGCTGTCGCTATGGATGCCGCAGTATTTCATCGGTGAATACGGGGTCGCGATCGCGGCAGCCGCGGCACTGGCCGCAAGTTTTTCGCTTCCCGCCGGCGCACTGCGCGCGCTTGGCGGCGCGCTGTCCGACCGCTTCGGCGCGCACGCAACCACGTGGTGGGTGTTGTGGCTAACGTGGATCGTGCTGTTCCTGCTTTCCTATCCGCAAACCGAGCTGATCGTGCACACGATCCGCGGCCCGGCGCAATTCGGCATCGGCCTGGACCTGTGGATGTTCACGCCGCTGCTGTTCGCGCTGGGGCTGGCTCTGGCGTTCGGCATGGCTTCGACTTTCAAGTACCTGGGCGACGATTTCGCCGACAACCTGGGCGTCGTCACCGGCATCGTGGGTCTCGCCGGTGGCCTCGCGGGCTTCCTGCTGCCGATCCTGTGGGGCGCGCTGCTGGACCTGCTGGGCATCCGTTCCAGCGCATTCATGCTGCTGTATGGCATCGTGTGGGTGTCGCTGATCCTGATCTATTTCACGGAAGTCAGGCGCGTGGACTATCCCGGCAGCCACGATCTGCGCGCGCCGCCGCAATCCCGAAACGCACTGCATTGAGGACTTCGCCATGGGTCAATTCCTGGAACGCCTCCGTTATTTCAAGCGGCCGCGCGAACCCTTCTCGGGCGGATTGGGCGAACTGCGCACCGAAGCACGCCAGTGGGAAGACGGCTACCGCAACCGCTGGTCGCACGACAAGGTGGTGCGTTCGACCCATGGCGTGAACTGCACTGGCGGCTGCAGCTGGAAGATCCACGTCAAGCAGGGCGTGGTCACCTGGGAAACCCAGCAGACGGATTACCCGCGCACGCGCCCGGACATGCCGAACCACGAACCGCGTGGCTGTTCGCGCGGGGCGTCGTATTCGTGGTACCTGTACAGCGCCAACCGCCTGAAGTACCCGATGGTGCGGGGACGCCTGCTGAAGCGCTGGCGCCAGGCGCGCAAGTCGCTGCAACCGGTCCAGGCGTGGGCGGCGCTGATGGCCGACCCCGACGCGAGGGATTACAAGGCCGCGCGCGGCCTGGGCGGCTTCGTGCGCGCGAAGTGGGACGAGGTGCTGGAAATCGTCGCCGCGGCCAACGTGTACACCATCAAGCACCACGGTCCGGATCGCGTGGTCGGCTTCTCGCCGATCCCGGCGATGTCGATGGTCTCATTCGCCTCGGGTTCGCGTTACCTCAACCTGATCGGCGGCTCGCTGCTGTCGTTCTACGACTGGTACTGCGACCTGCCGCCGTCCAGCCCGCAGACCTGGGGCGAACAGACGGACGTGCCGGAATCGGCCGACTGGTACAACTCCGGCTACATCATCGCGTGGGGTTCGAACGTGCCGCAGACGCGCACGCCCGATGCGCATTTCTTCGTCGAAGCGCGCTACAACGGCACGCAAATCGTGGCGGTGACGCCGGACTATTCGGAAGTCGCGAAACTTTCCGACCTGTGGTTGCATCCGAAACAGGGCACTGACGCCGCCGCCGCGATGGCGATGGGCCACGTGATCCTGAAGGAATTCTTCATCGACCGGCAGGTGCCCTACTTCCAGGACTATTGCCGCAAGTACACCGACCTGCCCTTGCTGGTGACGCTGCGCCGCGATGGTGCGCGCTGGGTGCCCGATCGTTACCTGCGCGCCAGCGATTTCGAGGGCGCGCTGGGTTCGCCCGGCAATGCCGACTGGAAGACGGTCGGCTTCGACAAGGACGGCCAGCCGGTGGTGCCGACCGGTTCCATCGGCTTCCGCTGGCCGCAAGGCGACAGCCTCGACCACGGCAAGTGGAACCTCGAGGAAAAATCCGGCGACGGTCGCGACATCGAATTGCAGTTGACGCAGATCGACCGGCGCGACGACGTCGCCGACGTGGCGTTCCCGTATTTCGGTGGCGTCGCCAATCCGCACTTCACCGCCAACACGCAGGGTGCCGACGGCTTGCTGATCCGCCGCGTGCCGGTGCGCAAGCTCGCCACCAAGAACGGCGAAACCATGGTGGCCACCGCCTTCGACCTGCTGTGCGCGCATTACGGCCTCGACCGCGGCCTCGGCGGCGAATGCGCAAAAAACTACGACGACAACGTCGCCTACACGCCGGCGTGGCAGGAAGCCATCACCGGCACGCCGGCCGCGCATGTAATCGAGGTGGCGCGCGGCTTCGCCCACAACGCCGAGAAAACCCGCGGTCGTTCGATGGTGATCATCGGCGCCGGCATGAACCACTGGTACCACCAGGACATGAACTACCGCAGCATCATCAACTTCCTGATGCTGTGCGGGACCGTGGGCGTGTCCGGCGGCGGCTGGTCGCATTACGTCGGCCAGGAAAAACTGCGCCCGCAGACCGGCTGGACCGCGCTGGCCTTCGCACTGGACTGGGTGCGCCCGCCGCGGCACATGTGCGGCACCTCGTTCTTCTACGCGCACTCCGACCAGTGGCGCTACGAGACGCTGAAGACCGCCGAGCAACTGTCGCCGCTGGCCGATGCCAGCCGCTACGGCCGTACCCTGATCGACTGCAACGTGCGCGCCGAACGGATGGGCTGGATGCCGTCGGCGCCACAATTGGATCGCAACCCGCTGGACGTGGCGCGCGACGCCGCGGCCGCCGGCAAGGACGCGAAGGATTACGTCGCCGCGGCGCTGAAGTCGGGCGACATCAGGATGGCCTGCGAGGACCCGGACAATCCGGTGAACTTCCCGCGCAACCTGTTCATCTGGCGCTCCAACCTGTTCGGCTCGTCCGGCAAGGGCCACGAGTATTTCCTGAAGCACTTCCTGGGCACACGCTGCGGGTTGCAGGGCAAGGATCTCGGCGAGGACGGTGGCGTGAAGCCGGAGGAAGTGGCATGGCACGACCCGGCGCCGGAGGGCAAGCTCGACCTCGTGGTGACGCTGGACTTCCGGATGTCCACCTCGTGCCTGTATTCCGACGTGGTGCTGCCGACCGCGTCGTGGTACGAGAAGAACGACCTCAACACCACCGACATGCACCCGTTCATCCACCCGCTGTCGGCGGCGGTCGATCCGGTGTTCGAATCGAAGAGCGACTGGGAAATCTTCAAGGCGGTCGCGAAGAAATTCTCCGAGCTTTCCGAAGGCGTGCTGGGCATTGAAAAGGACGTGGTGCTGGTACCGATCCAGCACGACACTCCGGCCGAGATCGCGCAGCCATTCGAAGTTCGCGACTGGAAGAAGGGCGAGTGCGAACTGGTTCCCGGCGTCACCGCGCCCAACATCGTCACGGTCGAGCGCGACTATCCGGCGACCTACGCGCGCTACACCTCGCTGGGTCCGCTGATGGACAAGCTGGGCAATGGCGGCAAGGGCATCGCCTGGAACACCGAGCATGAAGTGAAAGGCCTCGCAGCGCTCAACTACACCGTGGCCGACGGTCCGGCCAAGGGCCGGCCGCGCATCTTCAGCGACATCGACGCCGCCGAGACCATCATGTACCTCGCGCCGGAAACCAACGGCGAGGTGGCGGTGAAGGCATGGGCCGCGCTGTCGAAGATCACCGGCCGCGACCACACCCACCTCGCACGCGCCCGCGAGGACGAGAAGATCCGCTACCGCGACATCCAGGCGCAACCGCGCAAGATCATCTCCTCGCCGACCTGGTCGGGCATCGAGAGCGAGCACGTCAGCTACAACGCCGGCTGGACCAACGTCAACGAACTGATTCCCTGGCGCACCCTCACCGGCCGCCAGCAGTTCTACCAGGACCACGCGTGGATGCGTGATTTCGGCGAAGGCTTCGCGCTGTACCGCCCACCCGTCGACATGCACGCAACCGCGCCTCTTCAAGGCAAGAAGGACAACGGCCACCCCGAGGTGGTACTGAACTTCATCACCCCGCACCAGAAGTGGGGCATCCACAGCACCTACACCGACAACCTCATCATGCTGACGCTGTCTCGCGGCGGCCCGATCGTGTGGATTTCGGAAATCGACGCGAAGAAGGCGGGCCTGGTCGACAACGACTGGATCGAATGCTTCAACGCCAACGGCGCGTTGACCGCGCGCGCGGTGGTCAGCCAGCGGGTAAAGGAAGGCATGTGCCTGATGTACCACGCGCAGGAAAAGATCGTGAACGTGCCCGGTTCGCAGGTGACCGGCCAGCGCGGCGGCATCCACAACTCGGTCACCCGCACCGTGGTCAAACCCACCCACATGATCGGCGGCTACGCACAACTGTCGTACGGACTCAACTACTACGGCACGACCGGCGCCAACCGCGACTCGTTCGTGATCGTGCGCAAGCTCGCCAAGGTGGACTGGATGGACCGCGTGCAACGCAAGGCCCGCGAAGAAGAACTCGATACCAAACTGGTGGAGGCCCGCTGATGAAGATCCGCGCACAGATAGCGATGGTGCTGAACCTCGACAAGTGCATTGGTTGCCACACCTGTTCGGTCACCTGCAAGAACGTGTGGACCTCGCGCAAGGGCATGGAATATGCGTGGTTCAACAACGTCGAAACCAAGCCCGGCATCGGCTACCCCAAGGACTGGGAAAACCAGGAACGCTGGAAAGGCGGCTGGGAACGCAAGTCCAATGGCCGGCTGGTGCCCAAGCAGGGCGGCCGCTGGGCGGTGCTGGCGAAGATCTTCGCCAACCCGCACCTGCCCGAGATCGACGATTACTACGAGCCGTTCACCTTCGACTACGAAAACCTGCAGACCGCGCCGGAATTGCCGACCGCGCCGGTGGCGCGGCCGATCTCGCTGGTGTCCGGGCGCACCATGGACAAGGTCGAGTGGGGTCCGAACTGGGAGGAAATCCTCGGCGGCGAGTTCGACAAGCGCAGCAAGGATTACAACTTCGAAGCCGTGCAGAAGGACATCTACGGCCAGTTCGAAAACACTTTCATGATGTACCTGCCGCGCCTGTGCGAGCACTGCCTCAACCCGACCTGCGTCGCGTCCTGCCCGTCCGGTTCGATCTACAAGCGCGAGGAAGATGGCATCGTCCTGATCGACCAGGACAAGTGTCGCGGCTGGCGCATGTGCGTGTCCGGCTGCCCGTACAAGAAGATCTACTACAACTGGGTCAGTGGCAAGGCCGAGAAGTGCACCTTCTGCTACCCGCGCATCGAGGCCGGCCTGCCGACGGTGTGTTCGGAAACCTGCGTGGGGCGCATCCGCTACCTCGGCGTACTGCTGTATGACGCCGACCGCATCGAACAGGCCGCGTCCACCGAGAACCCGATGGACCTGTACCAGGCGCAGCTCGACGTCTTCCTCGATCCGTCTGATCCGGAAATCCAGCGCCAGGCGTTGGCGGACGGCATTCCCGCCGCATGGATCGAATCGGCGCAGAAGTCGCCCGCGTACAAAATGGCGGTGGAATGGAAGATCGCGTTTCCGCTGCACCCGGAATACCGCACGCTGCCGATGGTCTGGTACGTGCCGCCGCTGTCGCCGATCAGCGCGCACGCCAATTCCGGCAACATCGATAGCGCCGCGAACGGCTTGCCCGACGTCGGCTCGCTGCGCATCCCGGTGCGTTACCTCGCCAACCTCCTCACCGCCGGCAACGAGCCGCCGATCGTCAGTGCGCTGGAACGCATGCTGGCGATGCGCGCGTGGTTCCGCGGCAAGCAGCTCGGCAATGCTCCCGATGCGGCATTGCTGTCCGGCGTCGGGCTCGACGAGGCCACCGCCAACGACATGCACCGATACCTTGCGATCGCCAACTACGAGGATCGTTTCGTGATCCCGACCGCGCACCGCGAGGAAGCCGAGAACGCCTACCAGTTGCGCGGCGGCTGCGGTTTCACCTTCGGCAATGGGTGCGACGGCATCGACGCCAAGGCCGGCCTGTTCGGCGGAAAGATGGGCCGGCGCAAGGTCATTCCGATCCGCAACATCGACGACCACGCATGAGGACCCGCGATCCATCCCTGCTGCTGCGCGCGCTGTCTGCCCTGCTCGCCTACCCCGACACCGAGTTGCGCGCGGCGTTGCCCGAAATCGCCGGGGCGATCCGCGACGCGCGCGCCGTCGACGCTTCGCTTCGCGAGCAATTGGTCGTGCTGGTCGACGAGATCGCCGCGAGCGACCCGCTGGAAGCCGAAGGCCGCTACGTCGACCTGTTCGACCGCGGCCGGCGCACGTCGCTGAACCTGTTCGAGCATGTCCACGGCGACGGCCGCCAGCGCGGCCCGGCGATGCTCGAACTCAAGCAGCGCTACCTCGACGCCGGAATGGAGCCCGTCGCGGATGAGTTGCCCGACCATCTGCCGCTGCTGCTGGAATACCTGAGTTGCCGCGATGCCGGCGAAGTCCGCGACACCATCGGCGAGATCGCGCACATCCTGCGCCAGCTCGGCAACACCCTGCTGAAGAAACACAGCCGCTACGCCGCAGTGATGGCCGCGCTGCTGGCGCTGGGCGGCGAACAGGGTCTCGATGCGCACGCGGCGGTGCCGCCGGCCGAAGACCTCGACCAGGCGTGGGAAGAAAGACCGGCGTTCGCGCCACCCGAACCGAATCCGGCCGTCACGCCCGAACACCCCACATCATGATCCGACTGGAGATGCCACCATGACCCTGCCCGCACCACTGAACTTCTTCCTGTTCGGCATCTATCCCTACATTTGCCTGGCGGTGCTGCTGCTCGGTAGCCTGATCCGCTTCGACCGCGAGCCGTACTCGTGGAAGAGCGATTCCTCGCAGACCCTGTACAAGCGCGAGCTCCGGCTGGGTTCCAACCTGTTCCACTATGGCGTGCTGGTCGTGATCCTCGGGCATTTCGTCGGCTTCCTCATGCCCGAATCGCTGGTGTTGTGGCTGATGAGCCCGAAGCAGCACCAACTGCTGGCGATGGTGGTGGGCGGCATCGCGGGCCTGATCGCCATCGTCGGCGTCAGTATCCTGATCCATCGCCGGCTCTACTACCGGCGCATCCGTGGCAACAGCCGCAAATGGGACATTGCCATCGTGTTCATCCTGTGGCTGCAATTGGCTCTGGGGCTGGCGACGGTGCCGATTTCCGCGCAGCACATGGGCAGCGGCGAATTCGAGCGCATCGTCAGTTACGTGCAGGGCGTGGTGTATTTCCACAGGGACATTGCCGGAATAATGCAGGGCCTCGCCTGGCCCTACCAGATGCATGTCCTGCTCGGCTTCACGATCTTTCTGGTCTCGCCCTTCACGCGCATGGTGCACATCTGGAGCGGGGTCGGCTCGCTCGCGTATCTGGTACGGCCGTACCAACTCGTGCGCAAGCGCGGCGGTTCGGTGAACACATGAGCATCACCATCAACGGCGTTACGGTCGACCCGGCCGATTGGCCGACCCCGCAACTTGCGGCGGTTCACGAACTGTTGCGCCAACGTGCAAGCGAACTGGGCTTCATCACCGACGACACCAGCGAGGCCGACACCGAGCGTGCGATCGAGCGCGCGCTGGCCGAGGAAGTGCCGGTGCCGGAACCGCACGAGGAAGAATGCCGGCGCTGGTACGAATCCAACCAGCAGCGCTTCCGCAGCGGCGACCTGGTGTGCGCGCGGCACATCCTGTTCCAGGTCACGCCGGGTGCGCCCGTGCCGGCGATCCGCGCAGTCGCCGAAGCGATGCTGCACGAAATCCGGTCCAACCCTGCTTTATTCGGCGAACGCGCGCGCGAACATTCCAACTGTCCGTCGGGCGCCAACGGCGGCAACCTCGGCCAACTGCAACGCGGCGAAACGCTGCCGGAATTCGAGAAGGCCATTTTCGGCGACGACGCCGGCATCGGCATCCTGCCGAAGCTCGTGACCACCCGACACGGCTTCCACATCATCTCGGTGGACCGGCGCATCGAGGGGAGGCAACTTCCCTATGACATCGTGCGCGACGACGTGGCCGCGGAACTGCGCCGCCGCAGCGAGGCGCGCGCGCTGTCGCAGTACGTGCGCGTGCTGGCCGGCAACGCCGACATCGAAGGCGTCGAGCTGGACGCTGCCGCCTCGCCGCTGGTGCAGTGACCCTGCCATTGGCGACGCCGAGGCGATGAGCGGGCCCGCGCCCAACAGCTTCGCACCAGCGCCGCACGGCTTCATCGCGCACCTGCGCGCGTCCATCGAAACGATGTCGCCGGGCTACTTCAGCATGGTGATGGCGACCGGCATCCTGTCGCTGGCCTCGCACCTGCTTGGCCTGCCGCTGCTTGCGAAGGCACTGTTCGCGCTGAACGCGGTGTTGTTCGCGATCATCTGCATCCTGGCGGTGGCGCGCCTCGCGTGGCACAGGCGGCGCACGCTCGGCGACCTGTTCGACCACCTGCAGGCGCCGGGTTTCTTCACCTTCGTCGCCGCCTGCTCGATCCTCGGCAGCCAGGCGTTGCTGATCGGCGGCAGCGCGCGCATCGCGGCCGCATTCGGCGTCGTGGCGCTGCTCGCGTGGGTGGGATTGACCTACACCATCTTCACCGTGCTGACCGTCAAGCAGCAGAAGCCGGCGCTCGACCGCGGCATCAACGGCGGCTGGCTGCTGGCGGTCGTCGCCACGCAATCCCTGGCGGTGCTGGGCGCGCAGCTCGCGCCCGAGGTCGCGCAGCCGCTGCGGATGGAACTCAACTTCTTCGCGCTGTCGATGTGGCTGTGGGGCGGCATGCTGTACATCTGGATGATGTCGCTGATCTTCTACCGCTATACCTTCTTCGCGTTTTCGCCCGCCGACCTGTCGCCGCCGTACTGGATCAACATGGGCGCGATGGCGATTTCCACGTTGGCCGGATCGCTGCTGATCGAGAACACGCCGCACGCGCCGTTCCTCGGCTCGATGCTGCCGTTCCTGAAAGGCTTCACGGTGTTCTACTGGGCGACCGGCACCTGGTGGATCCCGATGCTGGCGGTGCTGGCGATCTGGCGCCACGGCATCAAGCGTTTCCCGTTCACCTACGACCCGATGTACTGGGGCGCGGTGTTCCCGCTCGGCATGTACGCCACCGCGACGCTGCGAATGATGCACGCGATGGACCTGCCCTTCCTCGGGCTGCTGCCGCACTTCATGTTCGCGGCCGGTTGCGCGGCCTGGTTGCTCCTCTTCGCCGGACAATTGCGCGCGCTGCGCCGCGACTGGCGCGCATACGCGCGAGGCTGAAGTGACGGCACGTTGACCAACACCCTCAAGCGCCGGCGAGTACCGGGAAATACGGCGTGCGGGGCGCCGCCCGGTGCCAGGATCCGTCAAGCGGCATTTCCCGTGGCGTGCACTTCCCTGCCTTCGCCATCATGCACGCGTACCGTTACCGGGATGCCCGCGCGCACGCTTTCGGTGACGATGCAGAAATCCTCGAACTGTGCGAGCGCGCGCTCGACGTGCTGCAGCGACGCTGCCGGGTCCGCGAGCTGGAGGTCCACTTCCATGCCGGCCACGCGCCAGCGCCCCTGTGCATTGCGCGCGAGGCGGCCCCGCGCCTTCGCGCGCAGCGGACCGGGCGCGTTGCGGAACTTGCGCAGCGAGAACAGCAGGCTCGCGGCCAGGCAGTTCGCCACGGCAACCAGCAACATCCGCGCAGGATTGGGGCCGGCATTGCGCCCCTGCGGCGGAGGCTCGTCGGTGGACAAATCCTCGAGCGCGGTCCCATCGAAGTGCACGCGGAACTCGAAGTCCTCGACCTGCTCCAGGCTCACCTCGAAACTCTGCTCGTCACCCATGCCGTCCCTCCCGTGTGGTTGCCTGCCTGCATTCCCGACGGTCCGCGCGCCCGTGTTTTCGCATCAGCCACCGCACGCGCCGCAACACACCGAAGGCACTTCTTCGAGCTGTTTCCAGTCGACCGGGTAGCCGGCCTGCGTGAGCAGTGCGATCAGTTCGGGAGAACCCAGCGCAACCGACACCCTGAGGCTCGCACCGCCAGGCTCGATGTCGGCCACCGCCGTCGGATCGACATCGAGGAGCGCCGCGTTGATCGCGTCGAGGTTCGGACTCGCGCCCCGGATCCGGATGTGGAATTCCATGCCTGCTTCACCATGCCGACACACGGTCATTGTCGCCATCGCCGCGGCAAATCCGTTGATCGCCGTCAAGAATGCGGCGGATCCCGGCACCACCGAGCGTGACGCGCGGCAGGACCGCAAGTTGTTGACGACGATCAACAAGCGGTGCAGGCGCGACGCTACGGTGGGGCTTCTCCCGGAACCCGGCAAGGTGAACGTGATGCCCCGACCCGACGCGCGCGACCGCATCGACCATAGTCCACGGGCCGCTTCGCCCCCCGGCATGGGCTGGAACCAGCGCCTGCTCGACGGCACGCTGGTGCATATCCGGCCGATCCGCAAGCAGGACGCCGGCCTGGAGCTGGAGTTCCTCAACGGCCTGTCGTCCGAGATGCGCGGCCTGCGTTTCCTCGGCCTGATCCGGGAACCCGGACCCGACGTGGCGCGCGGACTGACCGATCTCGACCCGAGGTGCGCGGCGGGTTTCATCGCCGTGGTATCCGACGGCGGCCGCGAACGCCAGATCGGCGCCGCGCATTTCCATGTCAGTCCGAAGGGCGACAGTTGCGACTGTTCGGTGACGGTCAGCGACGAATGGCAAAAGCGCGGGGTCGGATCATCGCTGATGCACGTGCTGATCGACGCGGCACGTCAACGCGGGATCCGGCACTTGCGCGCCTTCGCCCCGGCGCAATCCGGCGGAAGCCACCGTCTCGCGTCGCGCCTGGGCTTCAAGCGCCACCTGGACCTGCACGATCCGTCCGTGGAGGCCTATCACCTCGAATTGACGTGAACCGCGCTGCACGCCGGGCACCACGTCCATCTCATGGATGCCCACCGCCGGCGCGCGCGAGCCATGCGTAGTACAGCAGCGGGATCACCAGCAGGGTCAGCACCGTCGACACCAGGATGCCGAAGATCAGCGACACCGCGAGGCCCTGGAAGATCGGATCGTCGAGGATGAAGAAGCCACCGATCATCGCCGCCAGCGCGGTCAGCGCGATCGGCTTGGCGCGCACCGCCGCGGCTTCGATCACGGCTTCGGCAAGCGGACGACCCTTGGCGAGTTCCAGGTCGATGAAGTCGATCAGCAGGATCGAGTTGCGCACGATGATGCCGGCCAGCGCGATCATGCCGATCATCGACGTGGCCGTGAACTGCGCGCCCAGCAACGCGTGGCCCGGCATCACGCCGATCACCGTCAGCGGGATCGGCGCCATGATGATCAGCGGCACCATGTAGCGCCTGAAGTGGCCGACCACCAGCAGGTAGATCAACACCAGTCCGGCCGCGTAGGCGATGCCCATGTCACGGAAAGTCTCGTAGGTGATCTGCCATTCGCCGTCCCATTTCACGGCGTAGCCGGCGGGGTCGACCGGTTGGTGGACGAAGTTTTGCGACAGCTGATGGCCGTCCGCTTCGCCGTGGCGCAGTTTCGCAACCATCGCGAACATCCCGTACAGCGGGCTGTCTGTGCGGCCGGCGCCGTCGCCTGTCACGTAGGTGTAGGGCAAGAGATCCTTGTGGTAGATCGCCTTTTCCCAGCCGGGCTCGCGCACGCTGGCCACCGCCGACAACGGCACCAGCGCGCCGCTTTTCGCGCGTACCCGCAGCGACAACAACTGTTCGAGCGCGGCCTGGTTGCCCGGCGGCAGGCGCAGCCGCACCGGTACCGCGTAGCGCGCGCGGCCATCCATCAGGTACGTCGCGTCGTCGCCGGACAGCGCAAAGCGCAGCGCCTGAGCGATCTGCGCCTGGTCGAGGCCGAGCCGCGCAGCGCGTGCGCGATCGACCACCACCACCGCGCGCGGTGAATCGGCCTCGACGCTGGTATCGATGTCGACGATATCCGGGTCGGATCGGAAGTCCTTCTCCAGCCCGCGCGCGAGCTTGCGCAAGGTGGCGTAATCGGGCCCGTAGATTTCGGCCACGATCGGCGCCAGCACCGGCGGACCCGGTGGCACTTCCACGACTTTGATCGACGCCCCGAAGCGATCGCCGATCTTCGCCAGCATGGGCCGCACCGCCAGCGCGATCTCGTGGCTCTTGCGATCGCGGTCGGACTTGTCGACGAGGTTCACCTGCAGGTCGCCGTCGATGGGTCCGGAGCGCAGGTAGTACTGGCGCACCAATCCGTTGAAGGTGATCGGCGCGGCGGTGCCGGCGTAACCTTGGTAGTCCATGACTTCAGGGACGCGGTCCAGCGCGTGCGCGAGCTGGCCAAGCAGCGCGTTGGTGGCCTCGAGCGTCGAGCCTTCCGGCATGTCGACGACCACCTGGAATTCCGACTTGTTGTCGAACGGCAGCATCTTCAGCACCACCGCCTTGACCACCACCAACCCCACCGCCGCCAGCACCAACACGCCCATCGACGCGAACAGCAGGCGCCGCCTGCTCGGCGCGCGGCCGCCGCCGAGGAACGGCGTCATCACGCGCCGGAACAGGCGCAACAGGCGCGTCTCGCGCGGACCGTCGTCGTGTGCGGGAGCCGATGCGTGCCGTCGCACCAGCTTCAATGCCAGCCACGGGGTCACCACCAGCGCGACCGCCAGCGACAGCAGCATGCCGGCCGAGGCGTTGATCGGGATCGGCCGCATGTACGGGCCCATCAATCCCGACACGAATGCCATCGGCAGCAGCGCCGCGATCACGGTGAAGGTCGCGAGGATGGTCGGCCCGCCGACTTCGCTCACGGCTTCCGGAATCGCCTCGCGCAACGAGCGCCCTCCCAGCGCCATGTGCCGGTGGATGTTCTCCACCACCACGATCGCATCGTCCACCAGGATGCCGATCGAGAAGATCAGCGCGAACAGCGACACGCGATTGATCGTGAATCCCATCGCCCACGACGCGAACAGCGTCAGCATCAAAGTGATGACCACCGCCGAACCCACCACGATCGCTTCGCGCCAGCCCAGCGTCAGCAGCACCAACAGCACCACCGACAGCGTGGCGAACAGCAGCTTGTGCATCAGCAGGTCGGCTTTCGCGGTGGAGGTTTCGCCGTAGTCGCGGGTCACGATCACATGCACGCCGGCCGGGATCACCACGCCTTCGAGTGCGTCGAGGCGATGCCGGATCGCCTGCGTGATGTCGGCGGCGTTGGTGCCGGACAACTTGGTGACGACCATCGTCACCGCCGGCGCCGCGCCGGTCGCGGGGCCGCCCTTGCCCGGCGGCGTGCCGAACCAGACGTACCGGTCCGGCAGGTCGGCGCCCCGGCGGATCGTGGCGACGTCGGACAGGAACACCGGCTGGCCGCCCTTCAGTCCGATCACCAGTTGCGCGATGTCGTCGGCGCCTCCGAGGAAGGTGCCGGCCGTCACCGGAACGTCGTGGTCCCCCGCGACGCGATCGCCCGCCTGCGTGACCACGTTGGCGGCCCTGAGCGACTGTGCGAGGTCATCGACGGCCATGCCGTACGCCGCGAGTTTCGCCGGATCGACCTGCACCACCACCGCGCGATCGGGCGCACCCAGCGTGTAAACGTCGCGGGTGCCGGGGATGTGCTTGAGGTCGGTTTCGAGCGTGTGCGCGACCTCGGCGAGATCGATCGGTCCGCGCGCCGGATCGTCGATCCAAAGCGTCAACGCCAGCACCGGCACGTCGTCGATGCCCATCGCGCGCACCATCGGCTGGCCGACGCCCAGCGCCGGCGGCCACAGGTCGCGGTTCTGGAACACCTGGTTGTACAGGCGCACCAGCGCGGTCTGGCGCGGCACGCCGACCTTGAACTCGACGGTCAGCAGCGCCACGCCCGGACGGCTGGCCGAATACACGTGCTTGATGCCGTCGATGCCGGCCAGCTTCTGTTCCAGCGGCGACGCCACCAGGTTTTCGACGTCATGCACGTCCGCGCCCGGGAACGGCACGATCACGTTGGCCATGGTGACGTCGATCTGAGGCTCTTCCTCGCGCGGCGTGATCAGCAGCGCGGTGAACCCGATCAGCAGCGCCGCCAATGCCAGGATCGGCGTCAGCGGATGATCCTGGAATACGCGTGCGACGCGCCCGGCGAACCCCAGACGTGGTGCATTCACGGCGACGCGTTCCCACCGTGCTGCCTGGTGAGGTACAGCGCGGCGGCTTCGGGGTCGCGCGCGACGTGGTCGCCCGGGGCAAGCCCGGCCAGCACTTCGACCTCGTCGCCGATGCGGTGGCCCAGCCGCAACTGGCGAAGGCCCACCGAATGATCGGCGCCGACCACGTACACCGCGCTCAATTCACCGCGCCGGACCAGCGCACCGACCGGCACCAGCAGCCGTGTCGCCTGGCCGACGGCAAATGCCGCCTTGACGGTCATGCCCGGGTACAAGCCGCTGCCGCCCGCCGGCAATTCCACCCTCACCCGGAACGAGTGCGTGCCCGGATCGGCGTACGGGAACACGGTGACCCTGGCGGCCTGCACGCGTTTGCCGTCATCCAGCACCACGCTGGCGCGCGGCGAAGCGCGGATGGCAGCGACGGCGCCTTGCGGCACCACCACGTCCACCCGCAGGGCGTCCAGCGCCGCCAGCGCGATCAGCGGTTGCGGCGTCGGCGGCCCCGATTGCACCGCTTCGCCCACGTGCACGAAACGCTGGGTAATCACGCCGTCGAACGGCGCCCGCAACACGGTGTAGTCGGCCTGCTGGCCGGCACTGCGCAGCGCGGCTTCCGCGGCGGCCAGCGCGGCGCGTGCGGAGTCGCGGCGCGCGACCGCGGCATCCAGTTGCGCGCGCGCGATCAAGCCGCGCTGGAAAATCGCATCGGTGCGTTTCCAGTTCGCCTCGGCGTCGCGCAATTCGGCACGCGCCGCCGCGACGTTGGCGGAGGCGGCGCGCCGTCCGGATTGCTGCTCGACGTCGCTGAAGCGCACCAGCACGTCGCCCTTGCGGACGCGGTCACCGACGTCCAATGGCAGTTCGAGCACGCGCGCGTTGGTCTGCGCCGCAATCGTCGTGGCATCCACCGCCTCGACCACGCCGTCCCACGTTTGTTCGCGCGCGGCCTGCCGCGGCTGCACGGCGATCGTCGCCAGCGACGGCTGCGGCGACTGTGGAGGGTGCCGCGACGCGCCGCAGGCCGCCAGCAACGCAGCCAGCACTACGGGCACGGCGTACCGCCGCAGGTGGATGGGGCGCTGCCGCATCACTTCGCCTCGTCGATCATCCGGCGGGTCGCGTCACCGACCTCGCGCGCGATCGGCCCGAGCGCGGCATCGTCCGACAGCATGCCGAGCATCCGCGCCGGTTCGATCATGCCGATGCG
>DASSNH010000165.1:0-9151 GCA_035701405.1 Rhodanobacteraceae bacterium | reverse complement strand
CCGGAATAGATGTTGCGCTTGAAGGGCTCCAATTCCTGGATGATCTCGATCGCGCGGATCTTGGGCGCGCCGGACAACGTGCCGGCGGGGAACGTCGCGCGCAGGACATCCATGTAAGTGGTCCCCGGCCGCGCCACGCCTTCGACCTGCGAGACGATGTGCATCACGTGCGAGTAGCGTTCGATCGCGAACGAGTCGCTGACGCGCACCGTACCCGTTTTGCTGACGCGGCCGACGTCGTTGCGGCCGAGGTCGATCAGCATCAGGTGCTCGGCGCGCTCCTTGGGATCGGCCAGCAATTCCTTTTCGAGTACCACGTCCTCGTCGGGCGTCGCGCCGCGCCGGCGGGTTCCCGCGAGCGGCCGTACGATCACCTTGCCGTCCTTGAAGCGGGCGAGGATTTCCGGCGAGGAACCCACGATCTGGGTATCGCCGAGGTCCACGAAGTACATGTAGGGCGAGGGATTCAACGCGCGCAGCGCGCGATAGACGTCCACCGGCCGCGCGCGAAACCCGATGCCGAGCCGCTGCGAGGGCACGACCTGGAACACGTCGCCGGCGCGGATGTATTCCTTGCAGCGCTCGACCACAGCCTCGAAGGCTTCGCGCGTGAACGAGGACTTGAAATCGCCTTCGTCCAGCATCGCTCCCTTCACGACCGGGGGATAGCCCGCCCCGCCCTGCCGCAAGCGGTGCGCGAGGGCATCCAGTCGCCGCTGGGCGCGCGCGTACGCGTGCGGTCGCGCGGTGTCGGCGTGCACGATCAGATAAAGCCGGCCCTTGAGGTTGTCGAACACCGCGACTTCCTCGGCCAGCATCAGCAGCACGTCGGGCGTACCGAGCTCGTCGGGCGCGTCGAAGCGGGCCAGCCGCGGCTCGATGTAGCCGACGGTTTCGAATCCGAAATAACCCACGAGCCCGCCGGTGAACGCCGGCAGGTCCGGCAGGTGCGGCACGCGGTACTCGGCGCGCAGGCGCTCGATTTCGGTGAGAGGATCGGCCACGTCCCGGCTCTCGATCGCCACGCCATCCTCACTCACCGTCAGCGTGTGTCCGTGGAACGCGAATACCCGCCGCGCCGGAAGACCGATGATCGAATAGCGTCCCCAGTTCGCGCCGCCCTCCACCGATTCGAACAGGAAGGTGTACGGCCCGTCCGCGAGCTTCAGGTACACCGACAGCGGCGTGTCGAGGTCCGACAGCACCTCGCGCACCAGCGGAATGCGGTTGTGCCCGTCGCGCGCGAGCGCGTCGAATTCGGTCTGGTCGATCACTGCGATTCCTCGATGGATTTTCCAACGTACCGCAAACAACGCCTGTCACGAAGCAGCTGTTGTGGAAAGTCAGCCCATGGATGGCCGTGTTGGTCTCCCCTACCGCGAGGAGCTTTGAAAAACCGAGCGCACCTTGATGCAGCGTTCATGGACGAACGCACGACTATTCGCGCATGCCGCGCAGCTCCATTTCGAAGGTGACGCCATCCGGGTCGTTGCGCGCCGAGACCTTGCCCTGGTGCAGCTCCGCGACCAATCGCACCACGTAGAGTCCGAGGCCGAGGTGCGGGGTTCCCGCGCGCGCCCCGCTGCCGCGCACGCTCACCAGCGAATCGAACAACTGCCCCTGCATCGATTCCGGAAGCTGCGAGCCCCGGTTGGAGACCTTGATGCACGCGCCGCCCGATTCCTCCGCTTCGAGCGCGATGCGGATCCAGCCGTCCGCCGGCGTGAACGACAACGCATTGTCGAACAGCTTGTCCAGCGCCTGCGCGATCAGTTCCGGCGCGCCGTACAGCGGCACCGGACGTTGCGGGGCCGAGAAGGCCAGTTCGCGCTGCCCCGCCAGTGCGCGATAGGCCTCGACACAGCCGCGCACAACTTGCGCGAGATCCATGTCTTCGCCATCGGCCGACGCCATCGCTCGCTCCATGCGGCTGGCTTCGCTCATCGCGCGGACGATCGTGCCGATCCGCGCCGCACCGTCACGCGCCCTCGCGAGGTAGGGCAACGCTTCGTGCGGCAGCTCGGCGTGCTCGAGGTTCTCCAGCGACGAGCGCACGATCGCGAGCGGCGTGTTCAACTCGTGCGACAGGTTCGACGCCAGCTTGCGCAGGTACTCCGTGTAGGTGCCGACCGATTCCAGCAGCCGCGCCAGGCTGCGCGCGAGATCGCCCAGTTCGTCGTGGTCGTCGACCAGAGGCAGGCGCGCCACGACGAGCCCCTCGTGGTACTGCGCCCGTTCGGCGGCGTAGCGCAGGCGGCCTATCCGTACCGACAACCAGGTGGCGAAGGCAAACAGTACCGCGCCCGCGATCAGCAGCACCACGATGCTCGCGAGCATCAGGCCCAGCAAGGCGCGGTTGGTCAGCAGCGGCAGGGCCTGGCTCGATTGTTCCAGCACCAGCGCGCCGCGATTCTGGCCGCGCACGTCGAGCGGCACCGAAACGGTGAGCACCACGCTGCCGGGCTCGTCGCCGCCCCGCCAGTTGGCGGTCGCCTGCCCGTCCAGCGCCTGCTGCACGTCGGGTTCCGACAATCGCGGGATATCCCGGGGCAAGCGCTGGCGCCGGTCCAGCGACGGCACCACCAGAAGGTCCGACAATACCCGCTGCAGCCACGGGAAGCGGCTCTGCTCGGGCTTGGGCGAATCGAGCATGCTGCCGCCTTCACCGATCACCCAGCCATCGGCGCTGAGCAGGCGCACGCGTACGCCGCTGGGCGCGAGCTGGGTGAGGTCGTTCGAAAGTGCAGGCGAAAGGCTGAGCAGGGGGCGGACGTCCGGTTTGCCGCCGCCGAACCGTTCCGGTGCATTGGCGTCGAACACGCCGATGCCGAGCCTGGCCGGCGCCTGCGCGCGCGGCATCCGCAGCTCGATCTGGTAGGTATTGCCGTCGTCCTGCCATTGCCCGCTGATTTCGTCCGGCAACCCGTGCACCCGCGGATCCAGCGGCCGCGCAAGGAATGCCCCGGAGGCCGCGCTGGCCAAGAGGTAACTCCGCTGCGAATTCCCGCGTACCAGTTCCAGCACGACGTGATCGGTCTCGACGGCTGCAGAATCGCCGGCGTCCAGCCGGGTGGGGGTCGCGTCCGCCACCCTGACACGCAAGTACAACCAGGCGGGATCGTGGGCGAACTGCACCTCGACGCCCGGCCACGGGTCTTGCGCCCAACCCGCCATCGCCGACCAGTCGCGTCCGCCGCCGTCCACCACGATCGGCCGCGTCGCCTGCTGGATGTACCAGTTCCGGTCGTCGTTCGGCAGTTCCGCACCCACCGCGACCAGGCCACGGTCGAGCGCGAACGCGATTGCCAGCAGCGCCTGCTCCTGGCTGTTGCGCAGAAGGTGCTCCATCTGCCGCACGTACAGCCAGCCCGCCCACGGCAATGCCAGCGTCGACAGCGCGACCAGCAGCAATTTGCGTCGCAACGTCATTGGGAGCGGGAACAGGGAACGGGGAATGGGGAACGGGAGCAGCTTAGCCGGGGCTGGCTGCATCAATGTACCGATCGAAGCCGCTGTTGTGGAAAGTCAGGCCATGGATGGCCGTTCTGGTGCAGCCGATGGCACTGCCCGTCACGCCGTTGTAGCGCCTCGACGCGCAGCGTTCATGGACGAACGCACAACTAGACTCTCCAGCGGTACCCCACCCCGTGCACCGTCTCGATCGCGTCGAAAGCCGGGTCGACGGCGAGGAACTTCTTGCGGATGCGCTTGATGTGCGAGGTGATGGTGGCGTCGTCCACGACCAGTTCGGCATCGCGCATCAGTTGGTCGCGGTTCTTCACGTGGCCGGGAAACCGGAGCAGCGTGTGCACCATCCAGAATTCCGTGACCGTCAGCGGGACCTCGACGCCGTTCCAGGTCACCCGCATGCGCTCGGCCTCGAGTTTGAGCGGGCCGTGTTCGACCACGGTTTCGGCGGCGGCCGGGGTCTTCTGCGATTCCGCGCGCCGGAACAGTGCACCGATCCGCGCGGCAAGCTGGTGGAAGCTGATGTCCTTGGAGAGGTAATCGTCGGCCCCGAGGCGCAGGCCCGAAATCACGTCGAAATCCGAATCGCGCGCGGTCAGGAAAATGATCGGCAAGGTGGCCGACCTGGCGCGCAGCTCCCGGCACAGGTCGAACCCGCCCTCGGGCTCGTCACCGAGGCCGATGTCGATGATGACGAGCTCGGGCATGCGGTTGGAGAAAGCCCCCGAGGCTTCTGCTCGCGAGGCGAAACCGCGCACGTCATAGCCGATCCGCGACAGCGCCTCGACGTAGTTCGCGCGGATGGAGGGTTCGTCCTCGACGATCGCGATCGCTCGTGCCACGCAATTCTCCAGTCAATTCGCAGCCCGGATGGAGAGGAGCGTCATCCGGAAACATTCCTCGGCGGACTCCCGGATCGCAGCGCCGCGCTCCCGCATCCGGGCTACCCGATCCGCCGCAGGAGCGTGCGCCAGGTGGTCGCGGCGCGCAACCCGGGGCGACCCGCTGCCCGTGTTTTGCCACAAATTGCCCCGTTTCGGGCCGAACCGCGCCACCCGCGCGGCGCCCCCGGGGCGCCCAATGGATCGCGTCGATACTCCTGCCGTGGATTAGCGACAGTGGAACACCTCCGCGCTGGCACCGGAGACGCAACCGGTCTCTCACGACCGGTAAGGTGTCCAGCGCGGCGGACCACCACATGGTTGGGAGCCTCGCGGCTCCGGCGAATCTTGATTCCTCTCCTGGTCGACTTTGGCCCCGGTGCTCGTGCACCGGGGCCTTTGTTTGTGCGTTCGTCCGTGAACGCGGCTCCGATCGACGAATCGCGAGATTGCACGCTTCAACGTTCGGCGAATCCAGTACCCCCATCCATGGGCTGACTTTTCACAACGGCCGCTTCGATCGCACATCCATAACTACAGCGTGCGATTCTGACTGATTCGCGTTCGTTTGCGGACGGCGTTGCCCCCAACCAGGATTCAACCGACGGCCGCGCGCATCGCCGCGATGGTCTTCCCGTAGTCGTCGCTGCCGAAAATGGCGGATCCGGCAACGAAGGTGTCGGCGCCGGCGCGCGCGATTTCCGCGATGTTGTCCGGCTTGACGCCGCCGTCGATTTCGAGATGGATCGGACGGCCGCTACGGTCTATGATTTCGCGCGCACGCTTCAATTTTTCGAGCGCCGAGGCAATGAACTTCTGGCCGCCGAAGCCGGGGTTCACCGACATCACCAGCACGATGTCGACCTTGTCGAGGACGTAATCCAGCCAGTCCAGCGGCGTGGCGGGATTGAACACCAGCCCCGCCTTGCAGCCGTGCTCCCGGATCAGCGACAGCGTGCGGTCGACGTGCCGCGTGGCCTCCGGGTGGAAACTGATCGAACTCGCGCCGGCCTCCGCGAAGTCGGGAACGATCCGGTCCACCGGCTCGACCATCAGGTGCACGTCCATCGGTGCGGTGATGCCGTAGTCGCGCAGGGCCTTCAGTACCATTGGGCCGATGGTGAGGTTCGGGACGTAATGGTTGTCCATCACGTCGAAATGGATCCAGTCGGCACCGGCATCGATCACGGCATCGACTTCCGCGCCGAGTTTGGCGAAGTTGGCCGAAAGAATCGAAGGCGCGATCACACAGGATTGTTTCGCCATGGGTTGCCCTCGTGGGAGCCGGCCATGCCGGCGACCTTGCAGACGGTGAGGCCAGGAATCGCGCGCATCGCGCTCCTACCTGAATCCCCGCTCCGATTGTATGCGCTCCCACGCCGCATTGATCTCGCTGGCACGGGCTTCGGCGCGACGGCGCAGGTCTTCCGGCATGTTGCCGAGGCGGTCGGGATGGTATTCGCTGATCAGCTTGCGGTAGGCGCGCTTGATGGTGCGCTGGTCGGCATCGCGCGCCACGCCCAACACCGCATAGGGATCAGGACCGTTGTTGCGCGGCGATGGCGCGCGATAACCCGTATACCCGTTCGCGTGCGCGTAGTCTCCCGCATGCGCGCCGGCGGTGCCGTGCCAGGCGAAGCCCTTCATCGCCAGCAGCGCCACCAACTGGATTTCGCTGACGCGCAGCGAGAACGCAACCCGTTTCAACACCTGCAACTTGTCCTCGGTGAGCGGCCCGTCGGCCAGCGCCACGTCGCACAGCATGTCGAGGAACGGCATCACCGAGCTGCGGCGCGGCAGGCACCAGGAACGCAGGTCGACCAGTGCCTTGCCGAGATCGAAGCCCGGCGCCTTGCCCTTGTTGAAGGCTTCGATCGCGCGCCGCCGCCACAGCGCATCCAGGTCGAGGCGCGACATCAGCTTCTCAACGATGGCGACTTCGGCTTCCGAGACCCGGCCGTCGCTCTTGGCGAGCGCACCCATCAACGCGAACAGCGGTTCGACGTAGCCGTCCTTGCCGCCGGTGTGGGTGAGTCCGGCCAGCCAGCCCGTGTCGAACACCAGGTGTCCGATCACCAGGCCGATCAATGCTCCGCCGAAGTCGCGCGTCACCCACAAACCGATCACGAACCCGATCAGCTTGCCCCAGATCCTCATGGGCTCGCCGCCTGCGGCGGCTTGCACGGCGACTGGGCGGCGTACCAGTTCGCCAGTGCCTGCATGTCCTTCTCGGTAAGGGGACCCGCCGCCGCCCGCATCACGGGCACGTCGCGCTGGCCCGAGCGATAGGCGCGCAGGGCCTGCAGCAGGTACGCGGAGGACTGCCCGGCGAGGTTCGGGGCGCCGGGAATCCGCGCGTGGCCGTCCTCGCCATGGCACGCCGAGCACAGCCCGAGCTGCGGCGGACGCGGCGGCGCTTCCGTCGCCGCGAGTGCCCCAAGCGGCATGACGAGGGCGAGGATCAGGGCCATGGCGCGTGCATTTTGCATCCGGCCAGTTTATCAGCCGGGGCGCCGCCAGCGCTCAACCCGCGCGCCCCCTCGCGACTACAATGGCGGTTTCGCGAGCGATGCCGGAAACACCATGCCGACCACCCTTTTGCAATCGGATTTGCCCGGGCTGGAACTGCTGCACCGCGGAAAGGTGCGCGACGTGTACGCGCTGCCGGACGAGCGCCTGCTGATCGTCGCGAGCGACCGCCTGTCGGCCTTCGACGTGGTGCTGCCCGACCCGATCCCCGGCAAGGGAGAGATGCTGACGCAGATTTCCAACTTCTGGTTCGGCAAGACCGCGCACCTCGTGTCCAACCATCTGACCGGCAAGCCGGTGGCGGACGCGTTGCCGGCGGGCGTCGATCCGGCCCCGTACGCGAAGCGCGCGGTGGTCGTGAAGCGCCTCAAGCCGGTGCCGATCGAAGCGATCGCGCGCGGCTACCTCATCGGTTCCGGCTGGAAGGATTACCGGGCGACGGGCTCCCTGTGCGGAATCCGGCTGCCCGAGGACCTGCAACAGGCGCAGCAACTGCCCGAGCCGATCTTCACGCCTTCGACCAAGGCGCCCAAGGGAACGCACGACGAGAACATCGGTTTCGACCAGGTGGTCGCCACGATCGGCGCCGAACTCGCGGAGCAGGTGCGCCAGGCCACGCTTGCGATCTACCGCTTCGCCGCGAGCTATGCCGCGCAACGTGGCATCCTGATCGCCGACACCAAGCTCGAATTCGGCACCGATGCCGCCGGACGGCTGTTCGTGATGGACGAGATGCTGACCCCCGACTCCTCGCGCTTCTGGCCGGCGGATCAGTACCAGGTCGGCAGCAGCCCGCCGTCCTATGACAAGCAGTTCGTGCGCGACTATCTCGAGACGCTGGATTGGGACAAGCGCGCACCCGGCCCGAAGTTGCCGACCGAGGTGGTCGAAGGCACCGCCGCGAAATACGCGGAGGCGCTGAAGCGCCTGGCGGGGATCACGCTGGACTGATCCGGCGCCACATCCCCGCAGGACGGACATCGTCCGCCGGGTGAATCCCTCCGGACATTGCAGGCCCTCGGCTTCGCGACAGCGGCGGGACGCTTCGGAAGCTCCGGCATCCGACGGGCATGGATCCGGGCCGCACGCGCTGCGGGTCGCCGTCGATTTCGACCGCGCGGCACGCTACGCTCCACGCGAACGATCCGGAAGTGCAGCATGCGCACGATCAACGACTGGTTCGCAAGCTACAGCGCCGACCACCAGAATCCGGTCAACCGCGCGATCCATTGGGTCTGCGTGCCGACCATCATGTGGGCGGTGATCGCGGCGCTTTGGACGGTGCCGGTGATTTCGATGTGGATGAAGCCCGGATTCTGGGCGGCGGTCGCGATGTTCCTCGCCTACCTTTTCTATTACCGGTTGTCGCGCAAGCTGGGCTTCGCAATGGCGATTGTGTTCATCGCGAGCGGCGTGGTTTGCTGGGCGCTGTACGGCGTGCTTGGACCGCGCGGGCTGCTGATCCTGGCAGCCGTGCTGTTCGTGCTGGCCTGGATCGGCCAGTTCGTCGGACACGCGATCGAGGGACGCCGGCCGGCATTCTTCGACAATATCGTGCAGTTGCTGATCGGCCCGGCGTGGCTGGTCGGCAAGCTGATGCGCCGGCTCGGTATCGCCTATTGAAGATGCAGGTTGGGCTGACCGCGGGCCTCATCCGCGGGAAGCCCAACGTGGCATACCGTCGCAAGGTTGGGCTTCTTCCGGTTGAATCCGGATCCAGCCCAACCTACCGGCCCAAGTCCCGGTTCAGCAGCGCCGCCAGGCGCGCGCCCGCCTGCCGCAGCCGGCGTTCCGCGATCGGGCGCTCGCGCCGCATGTAGCTCTCGTCGATGGAATGGATGGCCGGATAGACCCCCCCGTCGCGATCGATTCGACACGACTCCTCGGCCCATTCCGCGGGCGTGCCCCCCGACGCGACCGGCCCATCTTCGGCCTGCAGCTTCCGCGTGTACGCCGCCGTCGGGAGATGCGCGTCGTCCAGCATCGTCGAATCCCAGATCCGGTGGAGGCTGGTCCCTTCGCCCTGCCAGCGCACCTGGAAATCGTTGCCGCCGGCGTCGTGGCGATAGCCCGCGTGCAGCGGCTGGTGGACGTCTGCGACGAAGTGGACCACGAATGCCAGCGCCTGCGCCCGCTCGGCGATACCGTTCGAGCGGTCGGCCAGGATCGCCGAGTACTTGGCGATCCCGGCCACGACGCACTCGCCGTCGCGGCAGTCGCGCGGCGGTACATAGATGCAATCGCGGGACCCGAAATTGACGTAGTGCAACCTG
>DASSNH010000164.1:0-3884 GCA_035701405.1 Rhodanobacteraceae bacterium | reverse complement strand
TTCGCATCATCCATGATGCTCGCCCCTCGCTTTGCTCGGGGCCGACCTTCGGTCGTCCGAATTCGTTCCCGACGAATTCGTCGAACCCGCGAAGCGGGGTTTAGCCGCTTACACACTTTCCAGGCGTGCTCCTTCAACCGCCCGGACACCTCTCCGAGAAAGTGAACGCAGCAGGATACCGGCGCCTCTGCTTCAGGGCAATCATTCCGACCTGTCAGATTGGGGGTGCAACCACTCTGAAGCCCCCTCGACGTAGTGCTCACGCTTCCAGATCGGCACGCGCGCCTTGACCTCGTCGATGACGTAGCGGCAGGCGTCGAAGGCGGCGGCGCGGTGGCCCGCGGATACCCCCGTCCAGACCGCGACTTCGCCCAGCGCGAGGTCGCCGATGCGATGCACGCACAGGACCTGCTCGATCGCGAAACGGGTCCGTGCCTCATCGACGATGCGTCCTCCTTCGGCCTCGGCAAGCTCGACATACGCCTGGTACGAGAGACCGTCCACCGCGCGGCCACTGTTGTAGTCGCGGACGCGGCCTTCGAAACACACCACCGCACCGGCGCCCTGCGATTCCAGCTCGCGCCGGAGCACCTCCACATCGATCGGCGCCGCGCTTGTCGAGAAGCCCTTCATCAGCCACCGGATACCGGTGGCAGGAATGCCACCTCATCGTTATCGGCAAGACGGTGGTTCCAGTCGGCAAATGCGCCGTTGACCGCGACGCGCAGGCGATCCGGCGTGAAGGTGAAGCCGTGCCTCGCCGAGAGCTCGGCGTACAAGCTCCGCAGATCCTGCGCGTCGCTCGCAACGGTTTCCTCGGCGCGACCCGCGGCGTCGCACAAGGAAGCGAAGTACAGCAGGCGGTAATTCATCGCTTCCCCTGCCTCCCTGCGCGCGGAGCCACCTTTCCTGTCCGCACCGTTCGCTTGCCGCCGGATTTCTCCAGCAGCCGCACGCCCTCGATCACGATTTCGTGCGACAGCGCCTTGCACATGTCGTAAATCGTGAGCGCCGCCACGCTGGCGCCGGTCAATGCCTCCATTTCGACCCCGGTCTTGTGGGTGATCGCGACCTCGCAGCGGATCGCGAGATCCGTGTCCGACACGAAGTCGGCTTCGATCCGGCAGCGCTCGATGGCGAGCGGATGGCAGAACGGGATCAACTCGTGGGTCCGCTTGGCCGCCATCGTGCCGGCCACGATCGCGGTGTCGATCACCGGTCCCTTGGGCGAACGCATCCCCCCGGCGCGCAACGCCTCGGCAACTGCGACCGGGAAATGCACGATGGCTTCTGCGACGGCAACGCGCGCGGTCGGAGACTTCTCACCGACGTCGACCATGCGTGGGCGATTGGATGCATCAAGATGAGACAATTTTCGTTGCGTCATGTGGCACCTGACAAAAACCTTTCACGCGGATGAGCGCGGACAAGGCAAAGAGCTTTTTCTTGTATCCGTGTTTATCCGCGTGGATCCGCGTCAGAAACTTCACCCACCTATGCGATACATCTCGACGTGCTCCAGCACACCCGCCGCGCGAAGTTCCGCGCGGCGCTCGCTGTAGCGGTCGCCGCGGTGGCTCCAGATGCCGGCGACGGTCGCGCGCAGCGCGTCGTCGGATCCGCCCGTCCGAAGGAGTGCGCGCAAATCATGTCCGGCGTGCGCGAACAGGCACGTGTACAGCTTGCCGTCGGCCGACAGCCGCGCCCGCGTGCAGCCGCCGCAGAACGGCTCGGTCACCGAATTGATGAATCCGATCTCGCCGCCGCCATCGCGGAAACGCCAGCGGCGCGCGGTCGATGCGGGACTGCGCGGCAAGGGTTCCAGCGGCCAGCGCGCATCGATCCGTTCGACCAATTCGGCGCCCCCCACGACGCGATCGTTGCGCCAGCCGTTCACGGTGCCGACGTCCATGTATTCGATGAAGCGCAGGATGTGGCCGGTTCCGCGGAAGCGCGCCACGAGGTCCGGCACGCCATCGTCGTTGACGCCGC
Source organism: Rhodanobacteraceae bacterium (assembly GCA_035701405.1). Lineage (GTDB taxonomy): Bacteria > Pseudomonadota > Gammaproteobacteria > Xanthomonadales > Rhodanobacteraceae > 66-474. The sequence goes on along the minus strand of DASSNH010000164.1, from coordinate 1,892 downwards.
GCATCACCACGCAATTGACCTTGAGCGCCGCGAAACCCGCGCGTTCGGCTGCGGCGATCGCCGCCTCGACCTGGACGAGTTCACCCCGCCCGCCCGACATCCGGCGGAAGACTTCGGGATCGGCGCTGTCCATGCTGAGGGTGATGCGCTTCAGGCCGGCATCGCGCAGCGGCTGCGCGAGCCGCGGCAGCAGCGCGCCGTTGGTCGTGAGCGCGAAGTCCTCGACGCCCTCGATCGCGGCCAGTCGCGCCACGAGTCCGGGCAGGTCGCGGCGCAGCAACGGCTCGCCACCGGTCAGGCGCAGTTTGCGCACACCCAGCGACACGAACACGCGCGCGATGCGTTCGATCTCGCCGAAGTCCAGCCGGTCGCGCGCGCGCAGGAAGGCGTGGTCTTCCGGGTACGCTTCCTCCGGCATGCAATAAGGGCAACGGAAATTGCAGCGATCGATCACCGAGATGCGCAAGTCGCCCAGGGCGCGACCCAGCGCATCCGGCGGCGACGGCGCGTGCTGCAGTGCCTGCGGTGCTTCGGGCCTCATCAGCCCGCCTCCGCCCGCACGGAATGCGGCGCCTTGAGCGGGTAGCGGCCATCCGGAACGGCGACCTTGAAGCCGCGCTCGCGAAGCGCCAGAGCGTCGGCCTCGCTGCCGTAGTGGTAGAGCAGGAGCCGCTCCCGCAATTCTTCCGGGTACTCGCGCTCCAGGTCATCGACGCCGGTGTGCGACGGGTTCCCGACCAGGGCGCAGTCGTGCGCCACCAGCGTCTGCGCATCGGCAACGGCCGCGAGGGCTTCGGGGATGGGCCGCGTGTCGCCGGTCCAGGCGAAGCAGCCGCGCAGCACCACGCCGAACGAGGTGCCGGGCACGTGGTGGCGCGTCGCGAACACGTCGAACCACCAACCGTCCAGCCAGAATCCGCGCGACAGCGGAACCAGCCGGAAACCTTCCCAGAAATTGACGCCGCCTTCGGCGAGGGCGTTGGGATAATCACCGACCCGCGATTGCAGGATCGGCACCAGGTTCGAGTGCATGAACAATTTCACCCGACCGCGCTGCTGCCGATCGAACCACACGGCATGGAACAGGCGCTCGAGCCCCGCCACATGGTCCATGTGGCCGTGGGTGATGAACACCGCTGCCGGCGACGCGCCGTAGCAACGCAGGTAGTGGTCGAGCGTGCCGGGGCCGCAGTCGATCAACATCACCGGTTCACCGTCGCATTCCAGCACGGCGCCGGACGAACCGAGATCCACCGCGCTCGCGGCCCCCGTTCCGAGCACATGCAGCGACCACACCCCATCCCGTTTACCGGGCGTCGGAGCGGGGGCATGGGCTTCCGTGTCGGCTCGTGTCCTGTTCATCGATCGTTCCCGCCGATGCGTCCATAGCCGCGCATCAGCGGCATCCATATCTCGCGATCCAGAACCGTTTCATCACCATCGCACGCGCCCACCTTCAACAGCGAACGCTTCAGGCGCGCGAGATTGCCGAGTTTCCAGGCGGTTCCGGTCTCCCGGATTTCGCCGCGATCGAAGTCGATCAGCCACAGGCGATCGCCGGCCAGGAGGATATTGTGCGCGTTCAGGTCGGCATGATCCACGCCGTCGTTGTGGAACCGCGCCACCAGTTCGCCGACGCGTTCCGCGAACGGCGCGTCGACGCGGCGCTCGCCGATGAGCTGCGCCAGCGTCGCGGCACCATCGATCGCGCGGGTGATCAGGTCGGCGGTGTAGTACGGTCCGCGCCGCTGGTAGCGCGCCGCGACGGGTTGCGGGACCGGCAGGCCGCGGCGCGACAACTCCGCCAGCAGTCGGAACTCCGCGAAACCGCGACTGTGGGTGCGGCCCTTCCACAGGTAGCGGTCGCCCATCAGGGGCGCCATCCATCCGCC
>DASSNH010000163.1:0-6625 GCA_035701405.1 Rhodanobacteraceae bacterium | reverse complement strand
GTCGAGGCTTGCCGCTGATCAACGGTCCCCAAAGCAGACAGTCGCTAATGACTCCGTCGGGTCGAACTGCGACAGCCGCGAGAAAACTCGCCCGCCACCGTCAACCTTGCAGCACGAACTCGCCATCCGGGTACTGGTCGCGCATGAGATCCATGAATGCGCGCACCTTGGCGCTGGGCAGGCGACGGGACGTGTGCAGGGCCCACAGTTCGACGACATTGCCTGTCGTTCCCCACTCCACCAGTTCGCCGCTTTCCAGCCTTGATCCGATGATGGAGCGCGGCAATACCGCGACGCCGACGCCGGCAAGCGCGGCGTCGCGGACGATCAGCAGCGACGAGGCGCGCATCACGGGTTGTGGATCGATCACGAGACGTTTGCGGTCGATGGACCAGGGTCCGCTGGCGTAGGACGACAGCACCACCGCTGGAATCGGGACGGGTTTTCCGGTCTTGCCTGCCCTTGGCCTTCTTATCGAGGGCGCGGCGGCGATGACGAGCCGGTCCCTGGCAAAGCATCGGCCCACCAGCGTGCTGTCTACGCGGGGATTGACGCGGATGGCCACGTCGAAATGTTCTTCGACCAGATCGACCGCGCGATCCTGCGCGACCACGTCCAGTTGAATATCCGGATAGGCCGCCAGGAACCGGGCGCCAAGCTGGCCGAACGCGAGTTGCGCAAACAGCAATGGTGCGGCGATGCGCAAGCGGCCGCGCGGCTTGGCGGGTCCTTCGCGCGCCGCGGTCACGGCTTCCCCGACGTCGCGCATCGGATCTTCGGCGCGGGCCACCAGCAACTGGCCGGCCTCGGTCAGGATCAGTCGGTTCGAGCCGCGTTCGAGCAGCCGGACGCCCAGCGCTTCTTCCAGGTCCGCGATGCGGCGCGACAGCGTGGCCTTCGACCGGCCGCTCGCGCGGCTGGCCTTGCCCAGGCCGCCGTGGGTGGCCACCAGCAGGAAGTCCTCGAGCGCGTTGAGATTCATGTGTTCCGATATCGAGACACTGTGTCCACATATTAGCGTCTGTGTTTTGCCAATGGAACTGCCTATCTTTGCGGTGCACAAGCCATCGCAAGGAGGGCATCACATGAACCCGCAACTGTTCAATTCCATCCGCGTCGGACGCCGCACGCTTGCCAACCGCCTGGTCATGGCGCCGATGACCCGTTCGCGCGCCAAGGCCGACGGCACGCCTGGCGATCTCGCGGCCGACTATTACAGCCAGCGCGCCGACGTGGGCCTCATCGTCACCGAGGGGACGCAACCATCGGATGATGGGCAGGGTTACCTGACCACCCCGGGCATTTACACCGATGCCCACGTCGCCGGCTGGAAGAAGGTCACGGCCGCCGTGCACGACAAGGGCGGCCGCATCTTCATCCAGCTGATGCACGCCGGACGCATGTCGCATCCGGACAACACGCCGCACCACCGGCCGGGCGTCGCGCCTTCCGCCATCGCGCCGGGTGCGCCCATGTTCACGGCCACCGGCATGCAGGACATTCCCGAACCGCGTGCACTGACCATCAGCGAAATCCACCAGACGGTCGAGGACTTCCGCTTCGCCGCCCGCCGCGCGATCGAGGCGGGTGCGGACGGTGTCGAAATCCACGGCGCGAACGCCTACCTGGTGCACCAGTTCTTCGCGCCCAGCGCCAACACGCGCAGCGACCGCTACGGCGGGTCTATCCGGAACCGCGCCCGCTTTGCCATCGAAGTCGCCACGGCGGTTGCCGCCGAAATCGGACCCGACCGGACCGCCATCCGCATGTCGCCCGGCATGAAGCTGTGGGGCATCGACGAAGGGCCCGAGGGACCGGACCTCTACCGCCATCTGGTCGGCGAACTCGACGCATTGAGCCTCGCGTACCTGCACGTCGCGCAGCAGGGCGACGAAGCGTTGCTGGCCGACATCCGCAAGCTATGGAAAGGCGCGCTGATGGTCAATCGCGCCGGGCGCCCACGCGACCGGATCGGCAGCGACCTGGCCGGCGGGCTGGCCGACCTGGAGTCCTACGGCCAGTTCGTGCTCGCCAATCCCGATTTCGTCGCAAGGATGAAGACCGGCGCGCCCATGAACGCCGCCGATCGCAGCACCTTCTTCGGCGGCACGGCGAAGGGGTACACCGACTATCCGGTGTTGCGCGAGGCGTTGGCCGCGTAATTACGTTTCCGGTTCGATGTTGGCCCATGCCGAATGACGACAAGTTTTGCCGACATATGACACCAATCAGGTCCGGTTTTTGCGCCTTGCCGGAGAAGGAGCACGCATCCGCTTTCCCCGTGCTGCATCGGGGTCGCCGAGCAGTTCGACCAGCCGCGACTCGAACAGGGAGAGGTCGTAACCCCGGCGCTGCGAGATCACGAACGTGAGGGGGCGCATGTGCCAGGCACGGCGTTCGAGTTCGACGAGCTGTCCGCCCGCCAGATCCTCGGCGACGAGGTGCCGCGGCAAGTGCCCCCAGCCGAGACCGGCCTTCAGCAGATCGCGCTTGGCGCCGAGATCGTTGACCAGCCACTGGCGCTTGCCGGCAACGCCGGTTTGGGTCTTCTCCGCTCCACGTTGGTTGTCGGTGACGACGATCTGGATGTGCCGGCCAAACTCGTCCCTGGGGATGGGTGCGGGTGTCGAGGCGAGGGGATGGGTCGGCGCACAGACCGTCACCATCTCCGCCTCGCGCAGCCAGCGCCGTTCCAGGGCATCCGGGTTCACCTCCGGCACGTCTTCGATCGTGACGGCCATGGCACACACCCTTTCGAGCACCAGGTTCTCGCCGCCCTGCATGGTGGTGACGCGCAGGTTCATCGCCGCGGTGGGGAACTCCGTCTGCAGCGTCCGCAGACACCCGATCAGGTGCGCACGCGGGAAGTAGGCGTCGACCGCCACCGAAACCTGGGGCACCCCGGCTTTGGCGATCGCGCCAGCGCGGTTCTTCATTTCTTCGGTGCGCGATATCACCGCGCGCGCGTCCGGCAACAGGCTGCGCCCCGCGGCGGTGAGCTGCGCCTTGCGGGTGTTGCGTTCGAACAGTTCGACATCGAAGGCGCCTTCCAGCGCCTTGATCGCATGGCTGATGGCCGACTGCGCGCGTCGCAGCTTCCGCGCGGCACCCGAGAAGCTTCCCTGGTCGCAGACCGCGACGAACGCACGCAATTGGTTGATGGTGACGTTGTCCAGCACTGGCATCTAATAACTAGATTGTGTTTAGCAATCTTTCATCAATTGTTTTGATGTGTCAAGAGGTCCACATTGGTTCCCGCATTCGACACAAGCCGTCGATCCGGCGACACCCGAACTGAAAGGAGAACTCCCATGAGCTACGCAATCATCGGTTTCGGCAAGGTGGGCCAGGCCCTCGCCCGTGCCTTCGCCCGGAACAACATCGAAGTCGCCGTCGCCAGCCGACGGTCCCCCGAGGAACTGGCGCCGCAGGCGCAGGCCATCGGGCCCAAGGTCGTTCCGAAGACGCTGCAGGAAGCCGTCAAGGCGGACGTGATCTTCCTGGCCGTCCTGTTCGAGGGGCATCACGAGGTCGGAAAAGCGCTCCCGAATTGGCGGGGCAAAACCATCATCGACGCGATGAATTCGAATGATCCGGTCGAGGATCTCGACGGTCTGCCGTCCTCTGCCTTTGTCGCCAAGTCTTTCCCCGGCGCCAGGCTCGTGAAGGGCTTCAATCACCTGCTTGCGGGCACCTTGGCGACCGACCCCAACATCGAGGGCAGCCACCGGGTCGTGTTCCTGTCGAGCGACGACGACGATGCGGCAGCGCGGGTGGCAGACCTTGCCGAACGACTCGGGTTCGCGCCCGTGAAACTCGGGAAGCTCGAAGAAGGCGGCACGCTGGTGCAGGCGCGCGGCCGCGTCTGGGGCCCGCTGATTTTCCAGGACCTGTTCAAGCAGGCGGCGTGAGCGGCGTACCGCCGCGACGACAACTTCAACAAAGGAACCACGAAATGACCAACTTGAACGGAAAGACCGCCGTAATCACCGGCGGCGCAACCGGCATCGGCCGCGCGGCGGCAAAGCGCTTCATCGAGGAAGGCGCGTTCGTCTTCATCTTCGGCCGCCGGCAGGAAGCGCTCGACGCCGCGGTCGCCGACCTCGGCCCCAACGCGCGCGCGGTGAAGGGTTCTGTCACCGAGCCGGCCGATCTCGACAAACTCTACGCGGCGGTGAAGGCCGAGCGCGGAACCCTCGACATCGTGTTCGCCAATGCCGGAGCGGGAAGCCAGCTTCCGCTCGGCAAGATCACCGCCGAGCACATCGACGAAACCTTCGACACGAACGTGAAGGGTACGATCTTCACGATCCAGAAGGCGCTGCCGCTGATGGGTCAGGGCGGTTCGATCATCCTGACCGGATCGAGCGCCGGCACCACGGGTGCCCCGGGAATGAGCGCCTACAGCGCGAGCAAGGCGGCCGTGCGCAACCTCGCGAAGACCTGGGCGGAGGACCTGAAGGGCACCGGCATCCGGGTCAACGTGCTGTCACCCGGGCCGACGGCGACCGAACTCGCGAAGGCAGCGCTGGGTGAGGAAGGCATGAAGGTCTTCGCCTCGATGAATCCGCTGCAGCGCATGGCCGATCCCGCGGAGCTCGGGGCGGCGGCTGCCTTTCTCGCGTCGCCGGACAGCAGCTTCATGACCGCCAGCAAGCTCGCCGTCGACGGCGGCCTTGCGCAAATCTGACGGCAGAAACCAGAAACTGGGGTCAGAGTCGACTTTTCAAAAAGTCGACTCTGACCCCGGTTTTCCCAGGTTTCAATCAGACCGCTTGACATATATCCGTTGCGGATATAGTTTGGGGTCATGGTCAGGTTCGGGCAAAACGCGCCCCTCACCCCGGCGGTGTTCCACATACTCCTGGCGCTCTCGACGAGAGAGCGGCACGGCTACGGCATCATGAAGCAGGTCGAGGCCGACTCGCAAGGCGCCGTCCGCATGGGACCGGGCACGCTCTACGGCTCGCTCAAACGCATGCTGGAAGCGGGTCTGGTCGAGGAAAGCGCCGGAAAAATCGATCCCGCAATCGATGACGAACGCAGGATTTATTACAGGATTGCCGGAAAGGGACGCAAGGCACTCACAGCGGAACTGGAGCGCTACCGGAATGTGGTGGCGGTGGCGGAGGGAAAGCGGCCGTTGCCGAACCGGTTCGTCCACGGCTATGGCACATGAACCCGCAACCGCACGCTATCGGCGCTGGTATGCCGGGCTGCTTCGCCTTTATCCGAAGCCTTACCGCGAGCGATTCGGCGATGGAATGCAGCAGACGTTCAACGATCTCGTCCGTGAGCAACAGGAGATCGGGAAAGGACTGTTGCGTTTCATCATCTGGATGTTTGTCGAAACATCGGTTGGAATTGCGAGGGAGAACATGATGTCCCTGAACACGCAGGCGGTAACCAAAAGCATCGTGCATGCCCTCATCGGCACCGGAGCCCTGCTGCTGATCCCCCTGGCGCTGCAATTGACCATCGGAACAGGCGTGGATGGACAAGGCTTCAACTGGAAGCCGAACGATTTCGTGGCCATGGGCGTACTGGTCTTCTGCGCCGCATTCGGCGTTGACGTTGCGGCAAGGCGGATTGCCGGGACGCGCAGTCGATACGCGGCACTGGCGGCGATCGTGCTGTTGTTCCTGCTGGTGTGGGTCCATCTTGCAGTCGGGATCGTCGACAGTTGGCCCTTCGCGGGTTCCTGATCGTCCGTGGCGCCGCGCAGTTGCGCGGCGGGATCGCGATACAGCGGGATGAAGCCACCGCGGACCCTGGGCCGAAGCACGGGGTCAGGTTCACCTGCCACCTGTGGAGAAAGTTCTGCTCCGTTCCCGGTGAGTGAACGCGACCCGGTTCTTACCTTGGCGTGAGGTGGTACAGGCCGCCGCCCTTGGCGTCTTCCAGCATCCAGAGGGTGCCGTCCGGCGCCTCCTCGATGTCACGGACGCGTATGCCGATGGCCCAGCGCTGGACCGCGGTGGCGCCGCCCTTGCCGTCGAACGTGACGCGGACGATGGCTTCGGCAGCCAGGGCGCTGATCAGGGCGCTGCCGTTCCAGGGAAAGACGTTGCCCTTGTAGAACATGAGATTGCCCGGCGCGATCACCGGCGCCCAATAGATCACGGGCTTGACGAGATCGGGCCGCGTATCGGGATTGGGGATGGGCACGCCGTTGTAGTTGACGCCATAGGAGACCAGTGGCCAGCCGTAGTTCTTGCCGGGCTCGATGAGGTTCAGTTCGTCGCCGCCGCGCGGGCCATGCTCGAGTTCCCACAGGCGGCCGTCGGGTGCGAAGGCGAGGCCGTAGGGCGTGCGAAAGCCGGTGGCCCAGGTCTCGGCGGGCGTCAGGTTGGGGCCGGGGAACGTGTAGGTGCTGACCACCGGCGCGGTCTTGGCGGCCTCGGTATCGGCGGGCGGATCGATCAGCGGAATGGTGCGCGCGCCGACCTTGCCGGCCCACGGATTGCCCGGCGCAGGCTTGCCGTCCAGGGTCAGCCGCAGGATCTTGCCTTCCGGCTGGTTGATGTCCTGCGCGGGGGTCATTCGCTGGCGATCACCCACCGTGAGGAAGAGGTACTTGCCGTCCGGTGAGAAGGCGATCTGGCCGCCGGGCTGGCCGCCCTTG
>DASSNH010000162.1:0-7001 GCA_035701405.1 Rhodanobacteraceae bacterium | reverse complement strand
TGAGGCGACGCGTGCAACGATAGCAAAGCTAATTTAAGAATGCAATAGCATCGCTGAAAAAAGTTTCAAATGCCGGAAAGTCGCACACGGCCTAGGGTCTCGTGATTTCAGTCACGTGTTCACATTTCGTCATGTTCGTGCGATCGATCCGGTCTCACCCGGTGCACACTGGAGCCGCTTGAGTAAGGGGCTCGAGCACCAACAGGGGAAGACTGATGGATGACAGGATTGACGAGATCATGGGTGCGCTCGTCGAAGGAATACGCGCCTTGCGCGAGGCCGAGCGAAGCCCGGCACCGCTGCCGGTCAAGCCTTTTCTAAGGCTTGCAGCAGTTCGGCAAGAAGACCCGATCGCAGTGACCGCGGCGCCGCGTGCCGACGAATCGCCTTCGCGACATCCCGCGCTTCGGCTGGTCGATGGATGATGGATGCGGTGATCATTGCGGCCACGGCATGCCGCAGTTCGTCGATGGCGTTCTCGAGGCGACGCAGCGCCAGGTCATCAGGAAATGCGTCGACTCCCGGAATGGCCACTCCATTGCCAGTTTGCGCCGCGCGCACCTGCGCATACTGCGCACTGATTAGCGCAGGGTCCTGCATGTCGAGGAAGCCGGCGACCTTCGGCGCGTAATGCGCCGGCACCGGGCGCCTTCCAGTTCGCCACTGCGAAACCAGCCCGTCGCTGACCTTGACATGACGGGCCAGCGTCGCGTTGTGTACGCGCCGGTCCGCCATGGCGTTGTCGAGCGCCGCGGATTCGGGAGTAGGTGTCAGCTTCTTCATGTTAGCAATGCTATTCACTGCGGCGTTCCTTGTCTGCCAGCAACGCTGTTGCATCAGAAAAGCAGCGATGCTATCGTGAGGGCGTGAATACCGAACCGATCAAGCGCGCTGCCGAAAAGCTCGGTAGCCATCGAGGCCTGGCCACGGCAGCCGGCGTCACCGCCGGCATGGTTAGCCAGTGGGTGAACGGCGTGCGCCCCGTGGCTGCCCATCACTGCATCCGGATCGAACAAGCCACGCAGGGCGCGGTGACGCGTTACGAGCTGCGCCCGGACGTCTTCGGGGAAGCGCCGCCGGCGGCGAAGGCCGCGTGATGGCGGCCATCAACATCGGCGTTGTCCTGTTGCATCGCTGAAACCTCGCAGCCGCGCGGGATTGCGCGGTTTCATTTCGCCACGACGGCGACCTACAACGATAGTCAATTCCGTTGATGAACGCCGAACTGACCTACAAACGCGACCTGAAACCCGTCCCGGAAGAGGATTGGCGCAAGCTCACGGATGAAGGGAAGGGGGTCCGCTACGCCTGCGAACACAGCGGCATGCACGACAAGTCGATCGCGCTCGAATCGAATATCGACAATGCGTTGCTGTCACGCGCGAAAGCAGGCGAGGCGCGCCTTCCATTCGACGCTCTGAATGCCTTGATGGATTCCACGGGCTGCGAGGCGCCGCTGTACGCGTACCTGCTGCGCCGCGGCTACGACCCGCGCAGCCTGCGCAAGCTCGAAACGGAAACTGAACGGGCGTTGCGCATGAAGACCGAAGAGCTCGAGGCCGAAAAGCTCAAGGTGCGCGTGCTCACGGAAGCGCTGCGTGGAACAGCCGCATGAACGTATGCACCCCCATGCCGGACGGCAGCCTGCATTGCCTGACCCCGCATGAGGCCCAGGTACTACGAGGTTACCTGCTCGATCGCATGGTCCACGTCGACGAACGCGATCAGCATGTGCTGCTGCGCGAGGTCGAGCGGCTCAAGGCGGTGGCCGATCCAATGGCGGCCTACGAGGACTGGGGTCTTTGAACGCCGTGGCGCAAAGCGCGTACCCCGCGACACCGCTGGAACACGCGCTGGCGTACGCGGCACTGGGCTTCAAGGTGTTTCCGTTGCACGCAATGGCAAGCGGGCGCTGCACTTGCGGTGACGCGGATTGCCGGTCACCGGCCAAGCATCCGCGTACGCTCCGTGGCGCGCACGATGCGGCCTGCGATGAGGCCGCGATCCGCGCCTGGTGGACGCAGTGGCCCGACGCGAACATCGGCATGACGCTCGAAGGCCTCGCCGTGGTGGACGTGGATCCACGAAACGGCGGCGATGACGCGCTGACGGCGCTGCAGGCCAAGCACGGCCGACTGCCGGAGACCGCGACAGCACTTACCGGCGGCGGCGGACAGCACTACCTGTACCGTGTGGCCGAGAGCCGGCGGTTGCCCGGAAAGCTCGGCGACGGCATCGATCTCAAACACGGGCCCGGCGCGTACATCGTGGTCGCGCCATCGATCCATGCGTCGGGTGTGGCGTATTGCTGGGAGGCCTCGGCGGATTTGCTCGACGGTTTTCCACTGACGAATCTTCCGGACTGGATTGGCGAACAGGCGTCGACCACAAGCCCACCACCTCGCGTGGTCGGACTGCTGGACGCCAAGCGCAAGCGGGACCTGCGTGGGGCCCTGGCGTACATCGACGCCGACGACCGCGACAACTGGATCACCGTCGGCATGGCGCTGCACTCCACCGAAGCCGCCGACGCGTTCGCGGTCTGGACCGAATGGTCGCAGCTCTCGCCGAAGTACAACCCCGGTGACCAGCGGCGGGTCTGGAACAGTTTCCATCCAGACGGCAAGACCCACGTCGAGACAATCTTCCGAATGGCCGAGCGCGCTGGCTGGGTGAACCCGGACTCGCGCGAGTCGACCCGTTACAACGATGCGCTCGAGGCCGCGATCGCCGCGGCGAACGCACGAACCCATATCGAGGCGGTCGAGGAAAAGCCTCAGGTCGAGATCGGGCCGTTTCCGGCTCCGGCGCTGAATGAACTGTCTGCGTGGATCGATGCGCGTTTCGCGCTGACCCATCCGGCCGTGACGCGCCAGATCACGCTGGCCCTGGCCGCGGTTGCCGCGAGCCGCAATTACGTTGGCGAGGGCGGCACGCCATGCCACTTGTGCCTCGGCATCGTCGCGGACTCCGCGGCGCTCACCGCCTACGCGCGCGACGCGGTATCGCTGGTGCTGGATGCCTGCGGACTGCGCAGGATGGCGCGCGGCACACGTGCCAACGTGCCCAGCAACGTCTACACCATGCTCTGGCGCTCGCCGGCGGCGATCCACGTAGTGAATGATTTCGGGCACCTCGCGGCGTACGCCAAGCGTCAGCCGAGCGGGGTGCTGGACCAGGTGTTCAGCGTGATGGCCGAGGCGCATACCGCGGTCGCGCTGTACCTAGATTCAGCGGCCGAGATCGGCCTGAAGCCGGGTGCATCGGATGACCAGCTGGTGATCCATGCGCCGGCACTGACCACGCTGCTGCTGTCCACGACGGCCCAGATGGGTGCGCTGCTGCAGAAGGACGAGATCAGCCGCGGGCTGCTGGCATGGCAATTGCCGGTGATCGCGCGCACCGGCTCGACGACCGAGAAGGTTCCGAGCTCCGCGCCGCTGCCGCAGTCCCTGCGCGATCACTTGCGCGCGGTCCGGCGGTTGCCGGCGGGCACGGGCGAACTGTCACTGCAGGACATATTCGGGACGCAGCCCGGGCTGCTGCCGCGGGTGACGCGGATCCGCTGGGAGCGGCCGTTCGACGAATACGCCGATGCGATCCGCGCGATCAGCAAGGATCCCGCGCACCGCGTGGTACTGATGACCGCAGTGGACGCCGCGCGCCGGATCGCGAACGCCCTGGCGCCATGGCGCGACCCGGCCGCGCCGGTGGCCACGCGCGAGGTAATGGACTGGGCCGCGGCCTACGTGATCAGGTTGATGGGCGACTGGCTCGAGGAGTACGACACGCTCGGCACCGACGACGGCATTGTCGGGATCGGGCAAAAGGTCCTGGCCGCGGTGCGCGACCGCAAAGGCGCAGGCATTCCGCGCGGGCGTCTGCACGCCTACTGCCGCGCCTACAAGCAGCTAGGCAAGGACCGGCGCGCGCAGGTGCTCGACGCGCTGCTCGAGGACGGCGACCTGGTCGAGTTCGCACCACGGGGCCAGCGGGCGAAAGTGCTGGTGCATTCGAAGTTCGCAAAGACCACGAAGGCAGGAGACGCGGCATGAACCCGGAAAGCCTCAAACAGGAGACAAAAGGAGACGCCTTTGTCTCCCGGTTGTCTCCTGAAATTTTCGTTCAGGTTCAGGCATTTGGATCAAACAGGAGTCAGGAGACGGCCTTATAGGGGAATTTTTAAAAATCTCCTATAGGTCTCCTGTCTCCTGAAAGGGTACGAATCGCACAACGGCGCGGGTTTGAGGTGCGGTTTTCAGGAGACAAATTCAGGAGACAAATGTCTCCTTGAAATAAATCAAACGGTTACGAGTCCAGTTCGATGATCGAAACAGAAAAAACGGCACAACCATGCGGGTTGGCGAATGTCTCCTGTTCTGAATTCACCCCGCAGACCGCGCAACAGGCGTCCGCGCTGGATCAGCTGATGACATTCGCGACCGGCAAGCACGGCGCTCGCGCGATGACGCTCGCCGGGTACGCCGGTACCGGCAAGACCACGCTGGTCGGTGAACTGGTGCGCAGGCTTGGGCAGGAAATGGCGATCGCGGTCGCCGCTCCAACCCACAAGGCCGTGAGCGTGCTGCGCGAAAAGGTCGGCGAGGCTGCGCCGGCGGAATTCGCGACGCTGCACAGCCTGCTCGGATTGCGCTTGAAGCCACAGCATGACGGCACGTACCGGTGCCTGCCCGAGGGCGTTCCGACGATCGGGGAGTTTGCACTCGTGATCATCGACGAGGCCTCGATGGTGCACCGTGAACTGTTCTCCCTGGTGATGAGCCCGGCATACCAGGGCACGCGCCTGCTGTTCGTCGGCGACCCAGCGCAGCTGCCGCCGGTAGAGGATGCCGGCGAGACCTCGATGGCGTTCAGCCGCATCCAGCATCAGGTGATGCTCACGGACGTTTGCAGGCAGGCCGCGGAACATCCGGCGATCCAGCTCTCGATGCGGATCCGCGCTGCGATCGAGCAGGGCGTGAGGCTCGATGCCGGACGCGTGGCCTCGTTGTGCGCGTCGAGGGACGCCGACGTGCTGTTCGGTACCGGTGGCGGCGTGACCGCATTCAACTGGGCGTTCTACGACCTCAAGGCAGGGCACGACACCCGCATCCTCGCCTGGCGCAATCGCACCGTGCGCGCCTACAACCGCGATCTGCACGTGGCCCTGCATGGCGATGCCACGCCGTTCGCGGTCGGCGAAACCCTGATGCTGAACGACAGCCATGGCGGGCGCCTCGACGACGGCGGCGACCCCATGCGCGCGCTGAAGGTGACGCTGCACAACAGCGAGGAAACCGTCGTGCACGCGATCACGCGCGCGCTGCACCCGCGCCACGAGGATGTTTCGGCATGGCGCATCGTCGTGCAGCGCGACAACGGCCAGCGCGCGGTGCTATGGATCGCGGACAACGAGGACGTGCGCCAGGCGCAGATCAGCGCGATGTTCCGGCGGGCCAGCGACATCAAGCGGCAAATGACGGCAGGATTTAACGCACCGCTGGACGCCGAACGGGTCGAGCTGATCAGGAAGGCTTGGGCCTTGCGCGAGGCCTTCGCGGACGCGCGCCACGTGTATGCCATGACGGTGCACAAGTCGCAGGGGTCCACTTTCGACACCGCGATCGTCGATGTAGCCGATCTCGAAACCTGCCGCGGCGATGAATACAACCAGCTGCTGTACGTCGCGGCGACGCGACCGCGCTACCACCTGGCGTTCATCGCATGATCCGCCTGCGCCTGCCATGGCCGCCGTCGGTGAACCGGTACTGGCGCCATCCGACGGTCGGGAAACTCGCCGGACGACACCTGATATCGGAGGAGGGTCGCACCTACCGCGCCGACGTGACCGCGGCGGTGTACGCCCAGCTGCGCTGCCAGCCAAAACTGGACGGCCGGCTGGCCGTGCACATCGATGTCCATGCGCCCGACAAGCGCGCACGCGACCTCGACAACTTGCCAAAGGGCATCCAGGACTCGCTGGGTCACGCCGGCGTCTGGCGCGATGACAGCCAGATCGATGACCTGCGCGTGGTGCGCCGCGAGACGGTACGCGGCGGCCTCGTGGTAGTGCTGATCCGGCAGCTCGACTCACTGGAGGACGCGGCTTGACCGATACGCCGATCTTCGATGAGTACGTGCGCAACCGCCTCAACGCGTGGGGCCGCGTTTTCCCGATGTGGGACCGCTATGGCCCGGAACTCGGCAGCGGTACCCATATGCTCGTGCGCCTGATCGAACACAAGGGCGAGATCCCACCACCGAATGTCGGGTTCAAGCCCCTCACCGTTCCGCCGGATGAGATGGAGATCGAGGATATCGTGCGTGAGATCCATGCAGAACTTCCCGACGTCGCGCACGTCCTGCGTGCGGTATACGGAGGGTGGGGCCGGATCGGGGTCGAGCGCGTCCGCCTCGCCGAAAGGCTTGCTGGTAAACCGATCAAGCGCCGCCAGCTGTATGCGCTGCATGACGTCGGGTTTCATCGGGTAGCGGGTGCGCTGATGATGTCCGCTCGCGCCGCTTGACTGTGCGCACAAAAAGCGTAGGATTCGCGGCAAGCTGACGAAGCTGTCAGAGAACATTTCAAAACCCCGCCTCGAGCGGGGTTTTTTCGTTTTCGGAATCCATGCGCTACCACCTTGCCGAAGCAATCCGGATCAACGGACTGCGCGGTGACCGCCGGCGCGCGGAATTCGCGAAATTACCGCTCGGGACCAGGACCACGATCGCGGTGCTGGCGAAACACCTACAGGGGCGTACCCATGAGGCACATTGCGACGCGCGCGCATCGGAGCGGGCGCGGTGAGTGAGGGGCTGCACGTGGAGCGCACGCTCGGCAATCTGGATGCGCGGATGTCGGCGATGGAAAGCCGCATGTCAGCCCTCGAAGGGCGGATCGATTCAAGACTCGATCGCATCGAGTCAACGATGGACGAAGTACACGCGGCGGTCATTTCCGCCCGTGGTGCGTGGCGGGCAATTGCCTGGGTTGCCGGCAT
>DASSNH010000161.1:0-2870 GCA_035701405.1 Rhodanobacteraceae bacterium | reverse complement strand
GAGCGGGTCGGAAACACCTTGGTGACGCAGGCGGCGGAGAGTCCCTTCGCGGCGAGGCCCAGGGTGGCGCGCAGGCCCGCGCCGCCGGCGCCGACCACGACCACGTCGTAATCATGGGTTTCGATCTTGTAACTCTCGTTGGGCATGTGCATCCCTTGTGCGAGCAATTTCCGATGCGCTGGCAGTCATCCGGGACTCGCCAGTGCGCGCCGGTCCGGCAGTCCGGATCCGGCGTCCGGATCGAACGCCCGTGGCATTCGATCCGAAGCGGCACGTCCCTGCACCGCGGGAACCCGACGATCAGGCGTTGCCCGGTACCGTCAAGGTGTACCGTTGAGCCACAGCGCTGCGATCGCCATCACGCACGCCAGCGCGCCCAGCAGCGCGCCGAAGCGCAAGGCGATCTCGAGCGTCACTTCCAGCCAGCGGGTGTGCACGTAATCCTCGATGACCACCTGCAGGCCCAGTGCGCCGTGCCAGAACGTGCATATCGTGAACACGATCAGGAAGATCGCGTGGACCGGCTGGGCGATGGTCGCGACCACGTCCGCGAAGCTCGCGGCGTGCAGCATCCCCCCGAGCACGAACAGGAACCAGATCGACAGCGGCACCAGCGCGACCGCGGTTACCCGCTGCACCCACCAGTGGTGCACGCCGCTCCTGGAGGAACCCAGGCCGCGCGCCACCTTGAGCGGCGTGCGCAGGCCCTCCTGTCCCGGATAACCGCTCATGCGCCCCCTCCGATCGGCAGCGAGAGCAGCACCCACACCAGCACGGTGAGTGCGACGCTGACGACAAGGATGATCCAGCCCGTGGACCAGTAGGACGGGTTGTGCGTACGGTCGCGATTGGCAGGTCCGTAGTTCAACCCGGCGTCGCGGGCCAGGTGCTGGATGCCGTTGCACAGGTGGAACCACAACGACCACAGCCACAGGAACAACAGGACCTCGCCGATCCAGCTATTCCAGAATCCGGCGAACACTCCCCACGCCGAAGGGCCGGTGGCGGCGGCGATCAGCGCCCACGTCACCAGCAGTGCACCCAGGCACAGGAACAGTCCCGTCAGCCGGTGCAACGTCGACTGCAGCATGTTGACGCGCCAGCGGTAAACGCCGAGGTGCGGTGACAACGGTCGGGTAGTGGGCATGTCCTCAGTCCTGATCACTGCGCGAGCAACATCATCCCCTCGTCGGCTTCGACGCCGATGATCGCTTTCCATTGTCGCATGAATGCGCCTGTACGCGAAGACCATCCACAATGCAGGCGAAGGGGCTGTGTTGCCGAGAGTGCGGCCAGGATTCCGGCACTGGTGTGTAGCAGACTCGAAACGCAGCCGCTCACCGCGCGTCAGACGACGCGGCGATCATGGAGGATCTCGCTAGAAGTCTATGCAGCGGCCGTTCTTCTCCCAATCGCCGTAGCGCGTGGGATCGAGCCCGTCGCCTTCCGGCGTCGGCCGTTCGCGCGGCGCGGATGCCGGCGGCGAATCAGGTGCGGGTTCCGAATCGCCCGGCTTCACTGTGTTGGAGGAATCCTTGTCCATCGCTTTGCATGGTTCGAAGTGCAGTGCCTATTGTCGCATCCCGCCCTCACCCGCGCATCGGCGACGCTGCTACGGTAACGCGATGCTTCGAACGAGTTTGCGATGACCCACCCCTGTCCATTGATCGGCGACGCGCGTTGCATCTTGATCGAAGGCGACGACGCGCGCCGCTTTGCCCAGGCTCAGTTCTCCGGCAACGTCGACGCGCTTGCGCCGGGGTACTGGCAGTGGAACGCGTGGCTCACCCCGCAAGGCCGCGTGTCTGCGCTGATGCACCTCGTCGATGCAGGCGACGGGCGCCTGCTTGCAGTGTTGCGCGGGGGCGATGCCGATGCCAGCCGTGCGGGGCTGGCGCGCTACCTGTTGCGGCAACGCGCGGCGCTCCGCGTGGAGGCGTTCGCGTGCCGCTCAGGCGATCCCGCCACGATGGGGACGGTTGCCATCGACGCGGGAGAGATCGTGCTCGGCTATGGCCCCCGCAGCCTGCGCCTGGGGACCACAGCCAACGAGCCGCCCGACGCGGATGCCCGAACTACCTGGCGCCTCGAAGACATCCGCCAGGGCTGGCCCAGCCTCCCTGGGGGCGAACTCTTGTTCCTTCCGCCGGCGCTGGGGCTCGAGCACCTGCAGGCGGTGTCGTTCGACAAGGGCTGCTATCCAGGCCAGGAAATCGCGGCGCGCCTCCACTACCGCGGCGGCCACAAGCACCGCCTGTACCACCTCCAGGCTCCCGCAACGCCGCCGGCCTATGCCCTGGCGCTCCCGGAGGACACCACCTGCCTGGACGCCGTCACCCATGGCGGAATCACCGACGCGCTGGTCGTTGGCCCGCTGGATTTGCCCCAGGAAACTTCGGCGGCGACCCGACCTTTTCGGGTGATATCCAGCTTTGATTCCTGATCCACGATCCATGATCCAGGGTCCGGAGGCCCCCTCTCCCCGCCCGCCCCGGCACACCCACGTCCTTGCGAATGACCCCGCGGGGACCAGGGCCAGGCAAGAGTGATAAATATTCAGTTGGTTGTCGGCGTCATATGATGTCAATTCTCAACTACATTCCCCAATCCAGTCTAAACGTCAACGGTTTTGTGAAGCGCTTGGCACTTGTGCCGACCCGGGCCCGCCCTTAGGCTTCCCGCCGATCCAGAGCCCGGGCCTGCTTCAGCCCGGGGGCAGCACGCGATCTGCGGACCCCGCATCACGTGAGACGGCGAAGAATTCGCCGGTTTGCCGAACGTCGTTGGCGCATTGCGAACCCCCGAGCCCCGGCCCCTCGCCGGCGATCGCTTCCAGGTTCCAGCCAACGCTCCATCCGTTGCGGCGCAGC
>DASSNH010000160.1:0-3246 GCA_035701405.1 Rhodanobacteraceae bacterium | reverse complement strand
GGCGTCGAAATGCCGAAGGCGCTGCGTGCGGAAGAGCGGCCGGACAGGAGCGACGCGCCCAAGGGCCCGCTCGCACTACCCGGTTCGTATCAGGTAAAAGTGCAGGCCAACGGCCACAGCGCGACGCAAACCGTGCAGGTGGTCGCCGATCCGCGCGTCAATCCGCCCACGGACGTGCAGCGCGCCGCGTTCGAAACCGCGATGCGACTGCGTGGCGAAGCCGCGGCCGACGTCGCGATGATCGGCCGCAGCTACGACATGATGCAAACGCTCGACAAGCTGCTGGATTCGACCATGGATGCGGCGCCGGGCAGCGTCGACGCCAAGCTCCACGCCAGCGCCGAAACCATCAAGCAACAGCTCGCCGCGTTCGCGAAGGACTTCTGGCTGCCGAACATCCAGTACAAGGTGCCGGAAGACGACCTGCACGAGCTCTCGCCCTGGGGCATGACCTTCTTCGGCGTGTACCGCGGCGTGTCGCGCATGGGGCCAAACCAGGCACCGAACGCCAGCCAGCGCGCATACATCGCCGAGCAGGAAGCGGGGCTGCAACCGAAGCTCGACACCTTCAACGGGTCGCTGCGACAAGCCGTGCTCGACTTCAACAAGAAGGCGAAGGCGGCCGGCGTGCAGACGCTGGACATCGGCGATCCGGTGAAGGTCGGCGATCCGAAGTTGTTGGCGGTAAGGAGTTGAGACGGTGGGCAGCGCGGATCACCAGAATTGCGTCGTTGGTTGGTTGGCTGCGGCGGGCTGGCGCTTTGAATCCCTCTCCCTCCGGGAGAGGGTGCCCCGCAGGGGCGGGTGAGGGTACGCGCTCGCGTGGCGCTACGGGGGTACCCATTACGCGCAAGTCCCGGACCCTCATCCGGCGCTTCGCGCAAAAGAAGAGGCGGCGTTTCACGCCCCTTCTCCCGAAGGGAGAAGGCGCACAAGCAAAGATGGCGCGACCGGGTATGCCCTCTTACCCATGAACGCAGGCGCGGCCTCGCTATGATGCAAGGATTGCCTGCGCCGTGAGGAGTCGTTCATGTCTGCGTCCCATCGCTTGACCGCGCTGTTCGCCGCCCTCGCCGTGTCCTCGGTTGCTGCAGCGTCCGCATCGGCCGCGACACCCGTCGCGCAAAGCAGCGCGATTCCCACTGCGCGGGACAACGCGACGAGCGCATCAACATTCGGCGCGCTCCACTGGCGCCTGATCGGTCCATTCCGCGCCGGTCGCACACTGGCTGTCACCGGCGTTCCCGGCCAACCGACGCATTTCTACATGGGCACCGTCGACGGCGGCGTGTGGGAAACCCACGACACCGGCCGCACCTGGCAGCCGCTGTTCGACGATCAGCCGGTGCAGTCGATCGGCGCCATCGCGGTGGCGCCGTCGAACCCGGACATCATCTACGTCGGCACCGGCGAATCGGACATGCGTTCGGACATCGTGCAGGGCGACGGCATGTACAAGTCCGTCGATGCCGGCAAGACCTGGACGCACATCGGCCTCGCCGATTCGCAGCAGATTTCGATCATCCGCGTCGATCCGCACAACCCGGGCCGCGTATTCGTCGCGGCGCTGGGGCATCCCTACGGGCCGAACGCCCAGCGCGGCGTGTTCCGTTCGCTCGACGGCGGCAAGACCTGGAAGAAGGTGCTCGGTCCGAACGACGACACCGGCGCGATCGACCTCATCTTCAAGCCCGGCGATGCCAACGTGATCTACGCGTCGCTGTGGCAGACGCGGCGTCCGCCGTGGAACATCTACCCGCCCTCCAACGGGCCGGGCTCGGGCCTCTACAAATCCATCGACGGCGGCAACACCTGGACGCACATCGAAGGCCACGGTTTCCCGTCGGAAAAACTCGGACGCATCGGCATCGCGATTTCCGCCGCCGCGCCCGATCGCATCTACGCGATCGTCGATGCGGAGCAGGGCGGCCTGTACCGCTCCGACGATGCCGGCAAGACCTGGAAGAAGACCAGTGGCGATCCGCGCATCTGGCAGCGCGGCTGGTATTTCGGGCAGATCACGGCCGATCCGAAGAACCCCGATCGCATCTACGCGATGAACACCATCGAGCTGCGTTCGGACGATGGCGGCAAGACCTTCCTGCCGGTGAAGGGCGACCCGACCGGCGACGATTACCACGAGCTGTGGATCGACCCGAACGACCCGGACCGCCAGATCATGGGCGTCGACCAGGGCGCGATCATCACCGTGAATGGCGGCAAGACCTGGTCGAGTTGGTACAACCAGCCGACCGCGCAGATGTACCACGTCAGCACCGACAACCGTTTCCCGTATCGCGTGTACGGCGCGCAGCAGGATTCCGGCGCGGCCGCCGTGCCCAGCCGCTCGACCTACTACGCGACGATCAACATGATGCAGTTCCACGAGGTCACCGCGGGCGGCGAAAGCGGCATGATTGCGCCCGATCCGAATGACCCTGACATCGTGTACGGCGACAAGGTCGACAAGCTGGATCTCAAGACCAAGCAGACGCGCAGCGTCGATCCCACGCTGGCCGACCCCGACATCTACCGCAGCACCTGGACGCTCCCGCTGGTCTTCAATGCGGCCGACAAAAAAACGTTGTATTTCGGCAACCAGCGGTTGTGGCAGACCCGCGACGGCGGCGAACACTGGACGGCGATCAGTCCCGACCTGTCGCGTCCCGATCCCGCGGTGCCTTCCAATCTCGACGCGCCCACCGTCGCCGACAACCTGCACCAGGGCGCGCGCCGCGGCGTGGTATACGCGATCGGCTCGTCCCCGTTGAACGCCAAGCTCCTGTGGGTCGGCACCGACGACGGCCTGATCTGGCGCACCGACGATGCCGGCGCGCACTGGAGCAACGTCACGCCCAGGCAGCTCACCGCGTGGTCCAAGGTGGGCAACATCGCGCCCTCGCATTTCGACCAGGACACCGCGTTCGCTGCGGTCGACCGCCACCGGCTGGATGATCGCAAGCCGTACATCTATCGCACCACCGATGGCGGCAAGACCTGGACGGCAATCGTCGATGGCATTCCCGATGGCGATTTCGTCGACGTGGTGCGCGAGGATCCGGTGAAGCGCGGGCTGCTCTACGCCGGCACCGATTTCGGCATCTTCGTATCGTTCGACAATGGCGATCACTGGCATTCGCTGCAGCAGAACCTGCCGGCGGTGTCGGTGCGCGACATCGACGTCAAGAACGGCGATCTCGTGATCGCGACGCACGGCCGCGGTTTCTGGATCATGGACGACGTCTC
>DASSNH010000159.1:0-6102 GCA_035701405.1 Rhodanobacteraceae bacterium | reverse complement strand
CGGCACCCTGTTCACGCTGTTCGTGGTGCCGGCGATGTACCTGCTGCTGGGCCAGGACCACCACGCCGAGGCGCGCGTCCCCGAACGCGACGTGCTGCCACCACCGCTGCCGGCCGAGTAGGCGCGTTCCCCGACGCCATCTCCCCGGCGCAGCGCGATGAGGGGGATGGCTTTTGCGTCCCGGCGCAGCCATGACCGCTGCTATCGTTGCCGTTCCGCCCTTGCAGGAATTCCAACGATGCTCCATCGGCGCCCTTTCCCGTTGCTCATTTTCCTCGCCGCGTTGCTGCTGGCTGTCCCGGCCGCGTGGGCCGATTCGACGTTGCCCGCGGCGTTGCAGGCGCAGGTCGACAAGGTCGCCAATGACGCCCTGAAAAGCAGCGGCGTTCCCAGCGCCTCCATCGCGGTGGTGCGCGACGGCAAGCTCGCCTACGTCCACGCCTACGGCGATGCGCGGCTGGACCCGAAGACTGCCGCGACGCCCGACATGCGCTACAGCATCGGCTCGATCAGCAAGCAGTTCACGGCCGCGGCGATCCTCATGCTTCAGCAGCAGGGGCGCCTGGGCCTGGACGACAAGGTCGCGAAGTATTTCCCCGAGCTCACCGACGCCGACCGGATCACGCTCCGGCAGCTCCTGTCGCACACCTCCGGCTACCAGGACTACTGGCCGCAGGATTACCTGATGCCGCCGATGAAGAAGGCGACCACGCCCGCGGAGATCATGGACACGTGGGCCGAGAAGCCGCTGGATTTCGCGCCGGGCGCGCAGTGGCAATACAGCAACACCAACTTCGTGATCGCGGGCGCGATCGTCCAGAAGCTGACCGGCAAGACGCCGTTCCAGTTCCTGCAGCAGCACGTGTTCGCGCCGCTGGGGATCACCGATGCGTACGACACCAACCTGCACGCGCTGCCGGCCACCGATGCGCGGGGCTACTCGCGATTCGCGCTGGGTCCGCTGCGTCCTTCCGAGAAGGAGGGCGTGGATTGGATGTTCGGGGCCGGCGAGCTGGCGATGACCGCGGGCGACCTCGCCAGGTGGGACATAGCCATGATCGACCAGACGCTGCTGGAGCCGGCGTCGTGGAAGGCGATGCAGACCGAGGTGTTGTTGAACGATGGCCTCGCCTCCGGCTACGGCCTCGGCGTGTTCGTCGGCAGCATGAACGGCCACCGGATGATCTCGCACGACGGCGAGGTGATGGGCTTCACCGCCGGCAACTACGTCTTCCCGGATGACCGGGTCGCGATCGTGGTGCAGACCAACCAGGACGCTGTCGGCACCTTCCGGACCATCGGCATGGGCATCGCCAAGGCGTTGTTCGACGTCCGGGATCCGGCGGCCAACGCGGCGCTGGAGCAGGCCAAGGCAATCTTCGCGGACCTGCAGAAAGGCAAGATCGACCGCAGCCTGTTCACCGACGACGCCAACAGCTATTTCGACGCGACCGGCCTGCACGACTACCAGGCCAGCCTGGCGCCGCTCGGCAAGCCGGATTCCTTCACGATCCGCAGCGCCCGCAAGCGTGGCGGCATGCAGATGCGCGGCTACACCGCGACCTTCGGCGACAAGAAGCTGGCCATCACCACCTACCTCCTGCCCAACGGCAAGATCGAGCAGTACATCGTCGCGCCGATGGAATGACCCCGTCGTACTTTGCGATCGTCCCTGATCGCCGCGTTGTGCTGCCATTCGTGATGCGTCGCGGATAATCGTCCGTGCAAGTCCGGAACGGCCATCCATGGCCTGACTTTTCACAACAGCCGCTTCGAACGAACCATTGGATGGATCCGCCATGAACCGCAAGGACCCGACATACCCCGCAGCGCCGCTCGGCCGCCAGGTCGAATATCCGGAAACCGTCGATCCGTCGGTGCTGTTTCCGATCGCCCGCGCCGAAGCGCGCAAGCCGCTCGGCGTCGACGGCGACCCGCTGCCCTTCACGGGCGCCGACATCTGGAACGCGTGGGAATTTTCCTGGCTGGACGAGCGCGGCAAGCCTTGCGTCGCCGTGGCTGAACTGCGGGTGCCGTGCGATTCGCCCAACCTGGTCGAATCCAAGTCGGTGAAGCTGTACCTCGGCGGCTACGCCATGACCCGCTTCGACCATCCGCAGGATGCGCGCGCGCGAATCAGTGATGACGTTTCCGGGAAGGTCGGTGCGCCGGTCGAAGTCGCGCTGCTCGAATCCGGGGCGTTCGATCGCCTCGCGGTCGCGAATTTCGCGGGCGAATTGCTGGACGACCAACAGATCGAGGTGTCGGAATACGGGCCGCCGCAGGCGGCACACCTGCGCCTCCGCGACGGCGCACGCGTCGTGGAGGAGGCACTGGTGACGCGGCTGTTCCGCTCGGTGTGCCCGGTCACCGGGCAACCCGACTGGGCAACCGTGCAGGTCCGCTACCGCGGCATTCCGATCGACCGCGCAGGGTTGCTGCGCTACCTCGTGTCGTATCGCGGCCAGGCCGACTTCCACGAAGCCTGCGTCGAGCGCATGTTCCATGACATCCAGCGGCAGTGCCGGCCGCTCTCGCTGCTCGTGTACGCGCGGTTCCTCCGCCGCGGCGGAATCGACATCAATCCGTGGCGGGCGACCCCGGGTTTCGCGACGATGCTCCCCAACCTGCGCGACGCACGCCAGTAAGCACATCGCCCTCGATTCACCTTCGCAAGCGAAGGGGGAAGACAAGCTCCCCCCCTTAGGATTGCGAAGGGCGGAGCGAAGCGAACGCGCGCGCAGCGCGAGCGCGAAGCGCCGGGGGGACGCACCCGCGGCGAAAGCGTGTCGTCGAAAATCGCCGGCAGCGACAACTCCTTCCCGCCTCGCCCCGGCGTTTCCACACCTCCGCTGTGATTCCCCGGCACCCCCGAGTATCCTCGGAGGTTGCACGCCGCGTTCGAACGGGAGCCGTCATGCAACACGCATTCGATTACCTCATCCTTGGCGCCGGCATGGCCGGCGAAGCCGCCGCGCAGGCGCTGCGCGAAGCCGATGCGGGCGCGACCATCGGCATGCTGGGTGCCGAATCGCATCCGCCCTACGACCGCCCGCCGCTTACCAAGAAGCTCTGGAAGGACGGCAAGGAAGAAGACATCTGGCGGCCGATCGACAAGGCGCGCGCGAGCGTTTCGCTGCAGCGTCGCGCGACGCGGATCGATCGCGCGGCGCACACCGTGCACGACGACCAGGGCGACGACTGGCAATACCGCAAGTTGCTGATCGCGACCGGCGGCACCCCGCGCCAATTGCCGTCCGGTGGCGACGATTTCATCTACTACCGCACCTTCGACGACTACAAGCGGCTGCGCCAGGCGGTGAAGCCCGGCGCGCGGATCGCCGTGGTCGGCGGCGGCTTCATCGGAAGCGAGCTCGCCGCCGCCATGGCGATGAACGATTGCCGGGTGACGATGATGTTCCCCGAGGACACCATCGGTGCCCGGGTGTACCCCGAATCACTCGCGGAAGCGGTGACCGCGTACTACCGCGAGAAGGGCGTGGACGTGCGCGCCGGCACCACGGTCGAGGGCGGCAAACCGAACGGCGACGCCACCGAGCTGCGCCTGTCCGACGGCAGTACGCTGGTGGCGGACGCGGTGGTCGCGGGCCTCGGCATCACCCCGAACGTGGAACTGGCGCGCGACGCGGGGCTCGAGGTCGACAACGGCATCGTGGTCGATGACCACCTGCGCAGTTCCGATCCCGACATCTTCGCCGCCGGCGACATCGCGTCGTTTCCCGCGCCGTCGCTCGGCAGGCGCCTGCGCGTCGAGCATGAAAACGCCGCGATCAGCATGGGTACCCGCGCGGGCAAGTGCATGGCCGGGCAGGACGCCCCCTACGACGAACTGCCGTTCTTCTATTCGGACCTGTTCGACCTCGGCTACGAGGCCGTGGGCGTCCTCGATTCGCGCCTCGAGACCGTAGAACAGTGGGTCACCCCCTTCCGCGAGGGGATCGTGTACTACCTCGACGCCGGACGCGTGCGCGGCGCACTGCTGTGGAACACGTGGGGCCAGGTCGACGCCGCGCGCAACCTGATCGCCGCGCCCGGCCCGTTCGATGCCGAAAACGTGCTGGGGAGGTTGCCGGCCCAGGCGTGACGGCGTCGCGCTGCGGTCGTCAATCTCCTCGGCAGTGCGTCGGCTTGTCGAAATACATGCCGAATGCGGCCACGACTTTGTCGATATCGCTCGCCGAAACATCCAGGTGCGTGACCAGGCGCAGCGGATTGCCGGTGCCGATCACGACTCCGTTCGCCCTCAAGTGCGACCGCAAGGCATCCATGTCCGTGCCGACGATGGTGCAGAACACCATGTTGGTCTGAACGGACGACGGATCCACGCCCAGCGCCGGAATCCCGGCGAGGCCTTCGGCAAGCCGCCGTGCATTCTCGTGGTCTTCCGCCAGGCGTTCCACGTGCTGCTGCAGCGCGATGATTCCCGCAGCCGCCAGAACCCCCGCCTGGCGCATGCCGCCGCCGACCACCTTGCGCCAGCGGCGTGCCCGCAGGATGAGGTCCCGACGCCCGCACAGCACGGAGCCTACCGGTGCGCCGAGGCCTTTCGAGAGGCATAGCGACACCGTATCGAAGTGGCGGCTGATCTCGGTGACCGGTACCCCGAGCTTGACGGCGGCGTTGAATGCACGCGCCCCGTCGAGGTGCAAAGCCAGCTTGTGCTCGTCGACGAATCCACGCGCGCGCTGCAAGTAGGCGAGCGGCAACACCTTGCCGCCCATCGTGTTCTCCAGGCACAGCAGCCGGGTGCGCGCGAAATGGTTGTCGTCCGGCTTGATCGCGGCGGCGACCTGCCGGAGATCCAGGGTGCCGTCCGCGCAGAATTCGAGCGGCTGCGGCTGGATTCCACCCAGCACCGCTCCGCCGCCGCCCTCGTATTTGTAGGTGTGCGCCTGCTGCCCGACGATGTATTCGTCGCCGCGCTGGCAGTGGCTCAGCAGGGCGATGAGGTTGCTTTGCGTTCCGCTGCAGACGAACACCGCGGCTTGCGTCCCCAGCATGTTGGCGGCGAGGCTTTCGAGCTCGTTGACCGTCGGATCTTCGCCATAGACATCGTCACCCACCTCGGCGGCGGCCATCGCTTTGCGCATGGCGGGCGTGGGTCGGGTGACGGTATCGCTTCTGAGGTCGATCATGGCGTGGTTCGCGCGTGAGGCATTCGCCCAAATTTAGCGGAGTGGCGGCTGCCGTGTGATGTGCGCTGCGGATTGCCCGGCGGACCATGCTCCGTGCTCGCGGGCGAACGTTATCAATGGGCAAGGTCTGCCCCGTCCATTCGAGCAGGCGTGCGAAGGTGGCACACAATCGATCGTACCGATTCCGTGCAGGCACGACGGTTCGGGTGGTCAGCATCACCGATGCGTGGCCTGGGCGGCCCGACACTTCGCCATGGTACGGTGTCCACCGCAATGCTTTCGATGAACCTGTGCTAGTCTTTCAAACCAATCAAAGCGCGGATAGCGTCGCCGCTACAGCAACACGCTGCGCTTCGAGCTCGGTGGAAGCTGGGATTTCCGCATTTCTGCCGCCGCCCGCCAGCATCACGCAGTCACCGGCCTTCGAGGTGGAGTGAAGCATCAAGGAAGAATTTTTGCAGCGTTCGGATGCGCAGCCCATGGATACCTTCGCCGTTCCAGCCGAATTCCTGACGCAGCCGTCACTGCTCGTTTCGGTGGACGGCGTCATCCAGGATTGCAATACCGCATTCGCATCCAGCATCGGAACGACTCCGGAAGCCCTGCGGGGTCGCGACCTGTCCGGAATGGCCACGGATGCCGATCGCTTTCTCGGATATTTGCGGGCCAGCGCGAAGGACCCGGCGCCGCCCACGAGACTTACCTTCACGTGCGAAGGTATGACAGCGGTTTACAGCGCCCGGGGCATCGCCCAAGGGGTGTCAGGGGAGTCGCGGCCGGTTCTCCTGCTGCTTAATCGAGTGAGTCCAGCCGCTGCCGAGCCACCCGCGGACGTCGCGCAAGGCAGGCCGGCCGAAGCTTCCGCTCGGCCGGAAGGAGACGTCCTCGACGTCACCCTCGCGAGCATCGGGGACGGCGTCATCGTGACGGATGCCGCGGGTCGCGT
>DASSNH010000158.1:0-7339 GCA_035701405.1 Rhodanobacteraceae bacterium | reverse complement strand
TTCTCCACCGTCGCCGGTGAGATGGGCAGCCCGGACACCTGGCGCGACGTGCGCGGCTTCTCGATGAAGTTCTACACGTCCGAAGGCAACTACGACATCGTCGGCAACAACACGCCGGTCTTCTTCCTGCGCGACCCGATGAAGTTCCCGCACTTCATCCGCAGCCAGAAGCGCCTGCCCGACTCGGGCCTGCGGGACAACAACATGCAGTGGGACTTCTGGACGCTCAACCCGGAGTCGGCCCACCAGGTCACCTACGTCATGGGCGACCGCGGCCTGCCGCGCACGTGGCGGCACATGGAGGGCTACGGCTCGCACACCTACATGTGGGTGAACCCCGGCGGCGAGAAGTTCTGGGTGAAGTACCACTTCAAGACCGAGCAGGGCATGGAGTTCTTCAGCAACGCCGAGGCCGCCACGATGGCCGGCGAGGACGCCGACTTCCACCGGCGGGACCTGTTCGAGGCGATCGCCAGGGGCGACCACCCGAGCTGGACCGTCTCCGTCCAGGTCATGCCCTACGAGGACGCCAAGGACTACCGGTTCAACCCGTTCGACCTGACCAAGGTGTGGCCGCACAGCGACTACCCGCTCATCAAGGTCGGCCGGTTCACCCTGAACCAGAACCCGGAGAACTTCTTCGCCCAGATCGAGCAGGCGGCGTTCTCCCCGGGCAACCTCGTGCCGGGCATCGGCCTGTCCCCCGACAAGATGCTGCTGGGCCGCGCGTTCGCCTACCACGACGCGCAGCGCAACCGGATCGGCACGAACTTCCACCAGCTGCCGGTGAACCGCCCGCGTCACGGGATCGACGTCAACACCTACATGTTCGACGGCCAGATGGCCTACGAGCACAGCGGCAACGCGCCGGTCTACGCGCCCAACAGCTTCGGCCGCGGCTACGCCGACGAGACCGGCACGGTGGACACCAGCTGGGAGGTCGACGGCGACATGGTGCGCAGCGCCTACCAGCCGCACTCCGAGGACGACGACTTCGGCCAGCCCGGCACCTTGGTGCGCGAAGTGTTCGGTGATGCCGAGCGCAACGCGCTGGTCGAGCAGGTCGCCGGCAGCTTGCTCGGCGGCGTGCGCAGCCCGGTGCTGGAACGCGCGTTCGAGTACTGGAAGAACATCGACGCCGGGATCGGCCGGCGCATCGAACGGAAGGTCAAGGAAGCCAGTGCAACTGAACCGGCGGAGGGGATGGGCGAGGGCTGAGCAAGCCCTGGTCGATCCCGGCTCGCCACCCGGCGCAACCCGGGTCCATTGATCTTCGAAGTCGCGGGTCCGCAGCCATCGCTGCGGGCCCGCAGTCGTTACGGCCTGCGCAACGCCACCGGATGGCTTACGCAGTTACCGCTTTCGCAGGCGCGCGGCGGGCAAGCCACCTGTCCAGGCTCCATGCGCCCGGGCCATGCGCTGCAAGCACGAGGAAGCCGCCCGCCACGCCCAGCTCAGCCAGGAACACGATCTGGTTTTCCGCGGTCATGGGCATGTGGAACAGCAGCAGTGCCAGGAGCGTGAATCCGGCCAGCAGCAGCGACATGATCCGTGTATGCCAGCCGAGCAGGACCAGGATCCCGCCGCCGAGTTCGAGCGCGATCACGAGCGGCAGCAGCAGGCCCGGTACGCCATTCGCGGCCATGTAAGCGGCCGTGCCCGCGTAGCCGCCGATCTTGCCGTAACCGGCAACCACGAACAGCAGGACCAGGAACAGCCGGCCGAGCAGGTCGGCACTGTTGGTGAGCGTTTTCATGTGGGATCTCCAGTTGGGGCCTGATGGGCGTCGGGGCTCAGTCGTTCCAATTCGTCGTCCGGATGAGGACGATGGGTGATCTGGCGTACTCGAGCTCGCCGGCTTTTCGACGTATCAGGCGGTTGTGGAATGGATTGACGTACCGGCTCATTGCGTCGGCGCGAGATCGAACAACAATACTTCGCTGGGCTCGGTGGCCCGGATGTCCAAAGCATCGGGCGCGGCCGTCCAGGATGCGGCATCGCCCGCCTTCAGCTCGCGATCGTCCACCTGGACACGCCCCTTCGCGACGTGCAGCCACAGCGATCGTCCCGCAGCCGGGCGGAAGGAGACCGTCGCGTCCGGCGCCAACCGACTCGCGTACAGGTTCACGTCCTGGTGCACCTCGATGGAATCGTCCCGGCCGTCATGCGACGCGATCAAATGCAAACGGTCCGTGAGGTCGGCCGGTGCGAATGCGCGTTGCTCGTACGAGGGTGCCAGCCCCTCCCGTTCCGGGATCAGCCAGATCTGGAGGAAGTGCACGGGCTCGCTCGCGGATGCGTTGAACTCCGAGTGCGTGACGCCGGTGCCCGCGCTCATGCGCTGCAATTCGCCCGGGCGGATCACGCCGTGCGTGCCCATGCTGTCCCGGTGTTCCAGTGCGCCGTCGAGCACCCACGACAGGATTTCCATGTCGCGGTGCGAATGCGTGCCGAAGCCCTGGCCCGGCTGCACGCGATCCTCGTTGATGACGCGCAGGGCGCCGAAGCCCATGTGGATCGGGTCGTGGTAGTTGCCGAAGGAAAACGTGTGGCGGCTGTCGAGCCAGCCCATGCGGGACTGGCCACGTTCGCCGGCGGGTCGGATCGAGTACATGACTGAATCTCCTGTTGCGGTATGCGCCCACCATAGGCGCCAGCCGCGAACCTGGGTAGACTCGAAGCGGCGAACCTGGCGTTCGGAAAAACCGAACACCCACTCCCCTGGGAGTACCGTCCGTGGACTACAACCTCGCTGATATCCGCGCGTTCGTGCAGGTCGTGGACGACGGCAGCATCACTGCCGCGGCAAACCGGCTCGGTGTCGCGAAGTCGAGCCTCAGCGCGCGGATAGCGCGCCTCGAGGCCGCGCTGCACGTGCAGTTGTTGCATCGCACGGCCCGGGGCGCCGCCGTCACCGATGCGGGTCGGCGCTTCCATGCGCGGATGCTCGACCTGCTGGGAGGCATCCAGCAGGCTGCCGATGAGGCCGCCGGCGGCGATGGCGCGCTCGCGGGAAACCTGCGCATCACGGCACCGGTGACGTTCGGTGCGACATACCTCGGCCGCTCGGTGTTCGGGTTTGCGGCACGCCATCCGGGGCTTGCGATCACCCTGAGCCTCGACGATCGCTACGTCGACCTTGCCGGCGAAGGCTTCGACATGGGTGTGCGGATCGGCCGTTTGGCCGATTCCTCGTTGATGGCGCGGCGCATCGCGCGCAGTCCGCGCGTGCTTTGCTGCAGCCCCGCCTACGCGGCCGGCCACGCGCTGCCGAAGCGGATCGAGGACATCCAGCAGCATCCGTGCATCGCGTATGGCAACGCAAGCTCGACACCGTTCTGGCAATTCGCGCCGGCGCGACGCGGCGGAGAGCCACGCCAGATCGCCGTGCGCGGGCGCGTGTACACCAACAACGGCGAGGGCATGCGCGATGCGGCCATGGCCGGGCTCGGCCTGGCCATCCTGCCGCTGTTCATCGCCGGGCCCGCGCTCGCGGCGGGGCAATTGCAGGTCGTGCTGCCGCGCACGCCGCCCACCGAGGACGCCATCCATGCCGTGTATCCGCCCACGCGCTACGTCAGCCGCGCGGTACGCCGATTGATCGACACACTGGTGGATCGCTTCCGCGAATTCGAGTGGTCACGGTGAGCCAGGATGGCGCCCCCCTCGCATCGCGATTCGATTCCATGGGATGTTTGCACGCGCGAATCCCGCCCCCGTCAGGCGGGCGTCGTACGCCGAAGGGACTAGAACGTTGCACGGGTTCGTCCGGAATAACGCGAACCCACCCGCGGTGGACAGACCGTCCGCTTGCGCGGGTCCCTCCCAACCGGTGAGACTTGCCCGTGGAGGTCCAATGGACCGCGGCACCGGGAGAAGCACATGGACGACCGCGACGCTTTCGCGCGGCCACCGCAACGCATCCTGCTGGCCACCGATCTGGAAGCCCATTCCGACCGTGCCATCGACCGTGCGGCCATGCTGGCGCGGCAATGGCAGGCGAAGCTGCACGTGATCCACGTGCTGCAACCCGGACCCCCCGACAACTGGTGGATCTCCGGCGATGACGGGGCGTCTGCGGACGGCGAAGCGGAGCGGGTTGAACGCCAGCTCCGGCGCGACCTGCACGACGCGCCTGATGACCTGGTGGTCCACATCGCCGAAGGCGAGCCCGCCGACAGGATCCTCGAAATCGCGGAGCGCGAGGGTTGCGGCCTGGTCGTCGTGGGCACCCGCGGCCCGATATTTGCCGATCTCGTCGGCAGGTCCACCACTGTCCAGTTGTTGCGCCGATCGCCGTGGCCGCTGCTGATCGTCAAGGCGCGTCCGCACGGGGCGTACCGGAAGGTGCTGGTCGGAACCGATTTCACGCCCGAATCCCTGGATGGACTCGAGACCGCGGTCGCCTGGTTCGCGGACGCGGACTTCACGCTCATGCACGCGCTCGACGTGCCCCACCGGTCGCTGTTGCTGGATGCCGATCGCGGGCAGGCGTTCGCACGGCTGGAGCGGGAAGCCATGCAGTCGTTCGTGGACGGCGCGCGCCTGCCCCACGGCACCGGCCGTCGACTGCAAACCGAGATCGAATACGGTCCGCCGGACCTCCTGTTGCGCCGGCGTGCACTCGCCAACGACATTGACCTCACGGTGATCGGAGCCCTGAAGCGCGGACTGGCATTCCGGATCGTTGTCGGCGGCAACGCCACCCGCATTGTGGAAGCCGCGCCCGGTGATGTACTGACGGTGCGTGCTCCGCCATCCGGCGACACGTGACCGCGGGAACGCCGGCTGGAGCCACCGCGCCAGTTGGGGCCGTCCGGACGGAAGGAGTAGCATGCTGCAGACTCGTTGCCACGAATGCGGCACGACGCGCACGCCCGCGGCGTACGCACGGAATGACTCGTTGTGAAGGAGTCGCCATGAATGTTTCGACGGCAGGCGCGCCCGATCCCGTACTCGGCGGCCTCGATCGGCTGTTGCCCGACCTGAAAGCCCTGTACAAGGACGTGCACTCGCACCCCGAATTGTCCATGCAGGAATCGCGCACGTCGGGCCTGGCCGCTGATCGTCTGCGGGCCGCCGGCTTCGAGGTGACGACCGGCATCGGCAACACCGGTGTCGTCGGGTTGCTGCGCAATGGCGATGGCCCGACGGTGATGCTGCGCGCCGACATGGACGCGCTGCCGGTCGAGGAAGCGACCGGCGTGGCTTATGCGAGCACGGTCACCGCAAGCGATCCCGATGGCAAAAGCGTGCCGGTGATGCACGCCTGTGGCCACGACATGCACGTCACCTGGCTGGCCGGCGCCACCGCGCTGATGGCGCAGGCGCGCGATGCCTGGCACGGCACCTTGATGGCGGTGTTCCAGCCGGCTGAAGAGACGGCGGCGGGCGCGAAGGCGATGATCGACGACGGCCTGTTCAAGCGTTTCCCGAAACCGGACGTGGTGCTGGGCCAGCACGTGATGGTGGGGCCTGCCGGCGCGCTGGGCGGGCGAACCGGCGCGATCACCTCCGCTGCCGACAGCCTGCAGATCCGGCTGTTCGGGCGCGGGGCACATGGATCGATGCCGCAGTCGAGCATCGATCCTGTGGTGATGGCCGCGGCGGTGGTGATGCGGCTGCAGACGATCGTGTCGCGCGAGGTGGCGGCGGCGGAGTCGGCAGTGGTCACCGTCGGCGCGCTGCAGGCCGGAACCAAGGAGAACGTGATTCCCGACGAAGCCATCATCAAGCTCAACGTGCGTACGTTCGACGAGGGTGTGCGAAAGCGCGTGCTTGCAGCCATCGAGCGCATCGTCAATGCGGAAGCCATGGCCTCGGGCGCACCGAAGCCGCCGGAAATCACGCCGCTGGATCGCTACCCGCTCGCCAGCAACGATGCCGGTGCGAGTAAACGGGTCGTCGAGGCTTTCCGTGGGTATTTTTCGCCCGCGCGCGTCCACGAAACCGGGCCGGCATCCGCGAGCGAGGATTTCGGATCATTCGGGGCGGAGTGGGGCGTGCCCTCGGTGTTCTGGTTCGTGGGCGGTACCGATCCGGATGTGTATGCGCAGGCCAAGGCCTCGAATCGACTCAACGAGATCCCGACCAACCACAATCCGCGGTTCCTGCCGGTGATCCACCCGACCCTGGAAACCGGGGTGGAGGCGCTGGTGGTCGCCTCGCGCGCATGGCTGTCTGCTTGAAGGCACCCCCGAATGGGGGCGTATAGTCCCGCGTTGTCGGCAGGGGACGCGGAACCATGACCCACATCCTGGTGGCGGTGCTCGACCTAGGCGGCACCTTCGTGTTCGCGATCAGCGGCGCGGTGGCTGCGGTGAAGCACCGCCTGGACATCTTCGGCGTGATGGTGCTGGCATTCGCGGCCGGCAACGTCGGCGGCATCACGCGCGACCTGCTGATCGGCGCGGTCCCGCCGGCAGCCATTGCAAGTCTGAACTACCTCGGCGTGTCGTTCCTGGCCGGGTTGATCGTGTTCTTCCAGGATCGACTGGTGACGCGCCACAACAACGTGGTGCTGTGGTTCGACGCTGTCGGCTTGGCGTTTTTCGCCGTGGCGGGCGCGGAGAAAGCCCTGGTGCACGGGATGAACCCGGTGATGGCCGCCCTGCTCGGCATGCTCACCGGCATCGGCGGCGGCATGTTGCGCGATGTTCTGGTGATGCAGGTCCCGACCGTCCTCCGCTCCGACCTGTACGCGCTGGCCGCGCTGGTCGGGGCGGGAATCGTGGTCGGCGGCCACGTCCTGCACATCCACGCCGTGGCTACGACCGTGGTGGGGGGGCTGGCGTGCTTCGCGCTCCGCTACATGGCGATTCGCCACGGTTGGCATCTTCCCCACGCGCGCCCGTCCGAAGACGAGCCATGAGGATGCGGGCGCCGCTTCCCGTTGGCGAGGTGCGCAGCCGGTCCTGCTGACCGTCAGGACAGCGCCATCTTCACGCGTCTTATGAACGCACTGAATTCGGCCATGTAGTTGCGCAGGAACTCGGTCGTGGCTTCGTTGCCGACCTCCCCGTCATCGTCGATGAGATTCGGCGTGAACTGGATGTACGCCTCCACCGCGTTCATCAACGGCGAGTTGCAGAAGCACAACACGCCGCGGAGGCTTTGTTGCGCAATCGCGGTGCCGATCGCGCCGGGGGATGTCCCGATGATCGCGGACGGCTTGCGTGCGAACGAATTCTTGCCCCAAGGCCGGCTGGCCCAGTCGATCGCGTTCTTCAGTCCGCCCGGTATCGAGCGGTTGTATTCGGGCGTGATGAAGAGGATCGCATCGGCGTCCGCGATCCGTTGCTTGAACTCGCGCGCCACGGGTGGAAAATCCGCGTCGTAG
>DASSNH010000157.1:0-6470 GCA_035701405.1 Rhodanobacteraceae bacterium | reverse complement strand
GAACAGGCAGGCAAGGATTCGAAGATGCTTGGTCATGGCGTCCCGATAATGTCACGAGGAGAGGTGCACGTTGCATTGCACGCCGCATGGTTCGAAGGTCGAGCCTACCATCGTTTTCGGGGCATTCAGAAAAACGTCGGCATCGCTTCGAGCACCTGCAGGTCTTCATCGACGAGCAGCACCTGTCGCCACTTGTCGAAGGTGAGGCACGGATGCGAAGCGCCGAAAGACACGATGTCGCCGAGGCGGATGTCGGTGTGTTGGGCGATCGCCAGCATGGTGTGCTGGTCCATGACCTTCCGGACACGGCAACCCGGCAGCGGCCGCGCGGGTTGGCCTGGCCGGTGCAGTTGCAGCGGCATCGGAAGGTCCGGATCGCACGAGATGTCGCGCTTGCCCATGGCGACCACCGCCAGGCCGGCTTCGGGCAGCGACTGCACGTGCGCGAACACCGCCAGTGCCGGCTCGAGTTGCCCTTCGAGATCCGGTTGGCGCTTCTTCACCGCGGCCATCGCGTCGCGGTAGGAACGGTGGTCATGGACGACGTAGCAACCGGGCCTGAGGACTGCGAAGCAGCGACCGCGCAGGTCCGCCTGGTCGAAAGCTTCCGCGATCAGGTCGAACCATTGCGATCCCGCCGCGGTGACGATCGGGGTGCGATCGCCGAATGATCCGTTGGCGCGGAGCGTGCGAACGGCGTCCACGAGCCGCTGCGCGTACGCGCGAATGGCATCGACGGCCTGGTCGCCACCGATCAGCCCTTCGTAGCCTTCGACACCGCAGAGTGCGAGGCCCGGGGCCGCGTCGATGGCATGCACGAGCTCATCGAGTGCCGACCCGCTGCGCACGCCACAACGGCCACCCGGCACGCCGAGTTCGACCAGTACCTGCAGGACGAGACCTCGTCCTCCGAAATACTCGTCCAAAGCCTCGGCATTCGCGACGCTGTCGACCAGGCAGTAGTAATCTGCGCCGCGCTCGATCAGTCCGGCGACGATCGCCATGTTGGGCGTGCCGACCAATTGGTTGGCCATGAAGAGACGCGAGGCGCCGTGCTCGAAGGCCGCGGCGCACTGGACCGCGGTCGCGAGCGTGATGCCCCAGGCGCCGGCCTTGAGCTGGCGGCCAAATAGGGCAGGCGTCATCGTGGTCTTGCCGTGCGGCGCGAGCTTCGCGCCGTGGTCGTCGGCGAAGCGTTGCATCCACGCGATGTTGTGGGCCAACGCGCGCTCGAATACCACCGCGGCCGGGAGGCTCACGTCCGCGAGCAGCGACCGGCCATGGAGCGGGACGCCCTTTTCCGGGTGTTGCGCGTCGTCGGCCACGCACGATTTCCTGGAACGCAGGCGCACAAGCATAGGCGAACGGGCTCGCGTAGGGATTCGCCGACAGATCTCCAGGACCGCCCCGCATGGCGCTCGGTACCGCGACCGACAGCGCCGCCCGTCACCCGTGCCGACAATCCCCGCTGGTGATGGGCGGAGCGAGACGATGCGTTCGATGATGCGTTGGATGGCGCTGGCCGCGCTGGCATGGGCCGCGGCGTGGCCGGGGATGACTCGCGCCGCGCCGCCGCCACCGGTCGAACTGGTCGATGTGTACCACGGCGGTATCGACTTGTCCCGCTACTGGGTCAGCGAGAAATTCGATGGCGTGCGCGGTTACTGGAATGGCCACGAGTTGTTGACGCGCGGGGGCACGGTGGTGCACGTGCCGGCTTGGTTCACGAAGAACTGGCCGCACACCCCCATGGACGGCGAGCTGTGGGCCGGCTACGGGCACTTCGCGAGGGCTTCCGCGATCGTGCGCACGGCCGGGGCGGACGATCCCGCATGGCACGAGATGAGCTATCGTCTGTTCGATCTGCCGGGGCACGGTGGGAACTTCGACGCGCGCGTTCCCGCCATTCGCGCGGTCGTCGCCGCGATCGGGGATTCCTGGGTGGTCGCCATCCGCCAGTTCCACGTCCGCGACGATGCCGAGTTGCACGCGGCGTTGAAGCGCGTGCTGGCCAAGGGCGGCGAGGGGTTGGTGCTGCACCGTGGCGACGTCCCGTATCGTTCGGGGCGCGGGGTCGGGCTGCTCAAGGTGAAGCCCTATGAAGACGCCGAGGCGCGGGTGATCGCCATCCACCCGGGCCAGGGCCGCCTCTCGGGCATGATGGGGTCCATCGAGGTACGCACGCCCGACGGGCGCCGCTTCGCGATCGGAACGGGTTTTTCCGACGAGCAGCGCACGCACCCGCCGGCGCTGGGCTCGTGGGTCACCTATCGATACAACGGATTGACCGTCAACGGTCTGCCGCGTTTCGTGCGCTTCCTGCGGATGCGACCCGGCGGACCGCCACCGGAAGCCCCGGCGAATCCGTGATCGTAGCGCGGCATTCCGGCAGCCGGTTGCCCGCTCCAGCGCATGGCATCACGCGCCGTGGCTTCGCGCCCACTGCACGATGCCTGCGCTTTGCATGGCGCCAGCCTGGCGCGCCACTTCGCGGCCGCCGCGGAACAACGCAAGCGTCGGGATGCTGCGGATGTCGTAGCGGGCGCCGAGCGAAGGTTCGGCTTCGGTGTCGACCTTCGCCAGGCGCATGCGAGGTTCGAGTTGCGCCGCCGCTTTCACGAATTCCGGCGCCATCATCCGGCAGGGCGCGCACCAGGGTGCCCAGAAGTCGACCAGCATCGGAATGTCGTTGCGCGCCAAGTGCTTGTCGAAGCCGGCCGCGTCCAGCGCCACGGGATGACCCTCGAACAACGCCTCGTGGCACTTGCCGCAGGCGGGGTCGGCGCCAAGGCGTTCCGGGGGCAGGCGGTTCACGGCTTGGCAGTGCGGACATACGATGTGCAGCGGCTCGCTCATGGCTTTGCATCGACTTCACCGGGGGCAAACCCGATATGGGGCCGGCCTTGCTACGCGCAAATGATTGGCAAAGCGATCGACCGGAGCGTTGCCGTCGCTCCCGGGATGAACAATCAGTCCCGTGCCCGCCGCTCGGCGCGTGCCAGTGCCACGGCCACCGGAAGCGACAGCACGAACAATGCCGCGACGCCCGCGTAAATCGCGAAAAAGCCGAGGCGCACGCCCAGGATCAATCCCACGATCGGACCCGCCGTGCCGCCGCAGTCCGACGCCACCTGGTAGATCGCGGTTGCGCGGCCGCGCAGGCCCGGCGCGACGAGGTCACCGATCAGCGTCAGCAGGGGAATCACGATGGAACCGGCGCCGACGCCGATCACCACCAGCGCCGCCACGATCAGCGGCAGCGCCGGTGTGAAGGCGAGGGCCACGAACCCGGCGACGAGCAGTGCGAGGCTCGCACCAACCAGCTGGGTGCGCTGGTGCAGGCGGTCCAGGCGGCGGCCGATGAGCAGCGATGTGGCGGCGTAGGCGAGCATCAGGATCGCGAGCAGCAGCCCGGCGCTGCCTTCGGCACCGAATCCGGCGATGGAGATCCCGCGTTGCTCCACCAGCAGGACCAGCGTCGCCAGAAGCAGGCCCTGCACGGCGAACGAAACCAGCGCGGCGTAAATCCAGATGCCGGCCAGCCGCCGCTGGCGCAGCACCGCCAGCAGGCCGTGCAGGGACCTGCGCTGCATATCCGCGGGCGACGAGGCGCCACCTGCGCGTGGGATGCCGGCGAGCGCCGCGAAACCCGAGCCGACGCTCAGGAGCAGCGCGGCAAGGAAAGCCGCGTCCGCGGAAAAGAAGTCGGTCATCAGTCCGCCGAGCACCAGCCCGCCCGGCACGCCGAGGCTGATCGCGCTGCGCGCGCGTGCCACCAGCCGTCCCCGGTTCGCACCGCTGCTGGCCGCGAGCACCGCAGCGACCGCGCCGACGAACAGCAGCGAAGAGCCGGCGCCCCAGACCAGGCGCCCGCCCAGGAACCAGGCAGCGGGCGCCGCGAAATGCAGCGCGGCGATGTAGCCGAGCGTGCCCACGCCCTCGATGAACAGTCCCGTCGCGATCACGCCGCGCCCACCGAAGCGGTCCACCAGCGTGCCGGTGACCGGGTTCATCCCGATCCGCACGATCCGGTTGGCGGCGAGGATCACGCCGACCATGAAGGCCGAGAGTCCCATGCGCAACCCCAGGGTCGGCAGGATCGGGAACACCACGCCGCCGCCGATGCCGCCGAGGAACGCCATCACCGCGATTCGCCAACTGATCCGGGATGCCTGGTGGTCTTCGATGGGCACGGATCGGTTCACCAAACGATTATGCCTTCCCCTTTTCCCGCTGTTTGGCCGTAACATCACGGCTCCGGGGGTGGCGTGTCTGGGGGATGACTACGACCTTGTTGCTGATAGCCGTCGCGCTGCTGGGCGTGGCCGGCGGCACCGCGGGCTGGTGGCTGCATGGCCGCCGGCGCACCCGGGTTTTCGAAGCGGCGGCCGGTGGGTCCCCTGCGAGGATTGCCGAACCCGCCGAACCTGCCGCACCGCTGCGGCAGGCGGAGCGCGCGCAGGCGCCGTCTGCGGACGACATCGTGGCGCGCATGTATGGGATCGCCTTCGAAGACGAACTCGACGACGACGCGCGGGTGGACCCGGCGAGCCCATTGCACGGCAAGGTGGCGCGCGCCGCGGCGGGGCTGCTGTCGCGCATCAAGCCCGGCTCGAGCTATGCGCCGCGCCGGCCGCACCTGCTGCCGCAATTGCTCCGGATCGTCAGCGACGAGGACAGCTCCGTCCGTGAAATCGCGGCGATCATCAGCCGCGATCCCGCAATGGCGGGCAACCTGCTGCGCATCTCCAACAGCGTGTTGTACCGGGTGAGCCCGGAGCCCGTGGAAGACATCCAGCGCGCGGTGGCGATGATCGGCACCGACGGGTTGCGGCAGATGATCGCGGTCGCGCTGATGCAACCGGTGCTGAGCGGGGGGAGCGGCCCGTTCGCCCGCCTTCCCACCATCATCTGGGAACACACCCTGGTGGCCGCCGTGGCCACCGCGGAGCATGCACGCCACGTCGAGCGCAAGGACGCCTTTACGGCGCAAATGCTGGGGTTGCTGCACGGCCTCGGTTCCATCGTGGTGGTGCAGGTGGCGCGCGACGCGTACGCCCGCTACCCGGAACTCGCGCCCGACCCGGCTGTGGTCCTGCGGCTGCTGGAACAGCGGGCAGCGCGCACGGCTTGGCGCCTGTCCCGGGATTGGGCCCTGTCCGCGAGCATCGCTCCGGCGCTGGATGACCAGCGGCGCGACGTGCCGTTGCGCGGACTCACCCCGCTCGGGCGCTCGCTCCGCATTGGCCAGATCGCGGGGGCAGCCGCGATGCTGCATCGACTCGGCAGGATCCAGGTGGAGGCCGTGTTCGTCCTGATGCAGCAACGGCTCGGCCTGCACGAGGACCTGGCCGCGCGGATCTGGGAGCGGCTTTCTCGGACCTGAGGATCCGCCCCGGCGATACGCAAACGGGGTCGCGCCTTGGCACGACCCCGTTGCGTCACCCCCCGGCGACCCCGCGCACGTTGCGTGTCACGCTGGTTGCCCGATCAGCGGGTGACGGGGACCCGCTTCTTCTCGAGCGAGCGCCGCCACGCGAACAGGCCGACGAGGCCGGCGCCGAACAGCCACAGCCAACCCGGTTCCGGTACCACCGCGACGGACGGGCCCAGATCCACCACCGTGAAGCCGTCGCCATTCGGCTGGACCAGTTTCATTCCGTAGGCAAGCCCTCCGGTCCAATCGGGTCCGAAAAAGCCCGGAGGGGTGACTCCGAAACTCCACAGATCCAGGAAGGTGCCGTCATCGAGGGTGAACATGATCCCCATCAGATCGAGGAAACCGCCCGAGAACGGGTAGACGGGTGTGCCGTCCACGAGGCAGATGAGCGGCGAGCCATCGACGTAAAAAAGGTTGTCGTAGGAAACCCCGTCGTGGTCCCCGTAGCCCGGGATCGAAAAAAGACTGTAGGCCGCCGGAAGGACTTCCCCCGGGGGAGGCGTGGCATGGTTGAGGGGCTGTATGCCCGTGATGGTCACGCCGTTGAACATGCCGCTCGCGTCGGTGATCGTCAGCGGCGGGTGGCTGGCGTCGACCACGTCGGCGGGGTTGGTGCCTCCGAGCATCAGGTCGGCGTACCCGCTCCCTCCCGCTGCGCTGAAGTTGATCCGGACCGGGTTTGCGGCGGCATAGGGTCCGAACGCAAACAGCGCGAGCACCGCGCCGGAGGCGAGGATGCCGATCTTGAGGAAGAAGCCCTTTTTCGCACTCATGGTGTTGATCTCCATGTCGGTCAGGAACAGGGGCAAACAATCGTTCTGCGGGCGTGTAGCGGCATCGCGGATGCATTGAGTGTGCCATTCGACAGCCAATTGTTTTTACGACATTCGGTGTGCGGACGGGATGCGAAAACCCCCGGTTTTGTAAAGATCGGCGACACCCGCGAAGGGTCGCGGCAATCCGCTTTCATTGGGTGCAGTGACTGCTATAGTCGATCGAGTTCGCGGGGAGCGTCCGATGACCCGATCCA
>DASSNH010000156.1:0-3214 GCA_035701405.1 Rhodanobacteraceae bacterium | reverse complement strand
CATGTCGTCACCGATCGTGATCACCGCGCGCCACTTGGCGAACTGGGCGCCCAGCTCGACGTATTCGTTGAGGCGCGCGCGCAGGCCGTCCAGGCCTTCGGTGACGAGCTCGCCCGGAAAACCGGCCAGCGGCTTGGCGCCGAGGTCGACCTTGATGCCGGGAATGATGCCGGCGTCCCTCATGACCTGGGTGAACGGTACGCCCGCCTTGGTGGACTGGCGGATCGTTTCGTCGTACAGGATCGCGCCGGAGATATGCTCGGAGAGGCCCGGCGCCGTCAGCAGCATTTCGCGGTAGGCGCGGCGGTGCTCTTCCGAGTCGGGGATGCCGACCGCGTCGAAGCGCTTCTTGATGGTGCCCGAGGATTCGTCGATCGCGATGATGCCCTTGCCTGGCGCGACCATCGCCTGCGCGACGGCTTCCATTTGATCGATGCTCATGACGGTGTTCCGCTGGTGTCGGTGGACCCCCGAGTATAGGCGAGCGCGGGGGTCGTTGCCTTTGTTCCCTCTGCCTCCGGGGAGCGGGTGGCGTGGAGCCCCGGGTGAGGGTACGAGCGCCCCTCCGTGCATGCAGCGGGATGTTGCACTGCGCGGACAGCCTCACCGCGCCGTCCCGGGCCTCCGGCAGCCTCTCGGGAGAGAGGCTCCTCAGCGATATCCCTGCGGAAAATCCTTGAGGATGCAGGCATCCGTGATCTGCTTGCGCGCAGCGGGATCGGTCGGCAGGTTGAAGGGGATGATGATGTAGGTGAACACCGGTTGGCGTTCGGCATTGATCGCGCCGGGCACGTAGTTCATGTCCTTCACCGCGCTCTTCGCCACCGTCTCCAGGTCGCCGGCCGGAATGGTCTTTTGCACCACGATGTCGCGCGTCACGCCGTCCGAGCCGATCATGTAGGTGACGGCCGAGCAGGTGGGCTTGTCCAGGTTCACCCCGCTGTTGGGCACGTCGACGTCCAGCGACGTATTGGTCATCACCCAGTAGTCGTTGATGTGGTCGGGCGGCACCGCGCGGATGTTGGGACCGACGGCGGCAAGACTTGCCGTGCTGGCGGCCAGCAGGGCGGCGGCAAGGATGTATCTGCTCATGAGTGGAACTCTACGAAGCACTGAATTCGGATTCCGCAAGAATGCTCTGGCCCGATACGCCTTTCCCGAGTTCCGAGTCCCGAGACCGTCACAAGTTCCGCAAGCTCTCCGCGATCCCGTCTTCGCCCACGCTGAGCAGCTTCATGGTGTTCGTGCCGCCGCCCTGTCCGGTGTGGTCGCCGTGGGTCAGCAACACGCGATCGCCGGCCGCAAGGTCGCCGCTTTCGAACAGTTGCCGGACGGCATCGCGCACCGCGGGCGCCGGGTCGCCGGCACGGCTGTCGAACGCCATGGCCTTGACGTCGCGCAGCAGCAGCATGCGGCGGCGCGCCTCGGGACTGGGGGTCAGGGCGTAGATCGGCACCGAGGTGCGGTAGCGTGATAGCCATTGCGCGGTGGTGCCGGATTCGGTCAGCGCGACGATCGCGCGGATCGGCAACTGGGTGGCGAGGAACGTCGCGGCCATGGCGATTGCCTGGTCGGTACGGTCGAGGCGATGCGTGAGCACCGAAATTTCGTCGGCCGGCTCGAACTGGCGTTCCGCACCGAGGCAGATCCGGCTCATCGCGGCGACCGCGGCGGCCGGGTGCTTGCCGGCTGCGGATTCCTGCGACAGCATCACGGCATCGGTGCCGTCGATCACCGCGTTGGCCACATCCAGCACCTCGGCACGCGTCGGGATCGGCGATTCGACCATGGATTGGAGCATCTGCGTCGCGGTGATCACCACCCGGTTGCGCGCCAGCGACTCGCGGATGATCTTCTTCTGCAGGCCCGGCAATTCCGCGTCGCCGATTTCGACGCCGAGGTCGCCGCGCGCGACCATCACCGCGTCCGATGCGTCGATGATCTCCTCGAGTGCGGCGATGGCTTCCGCGCGTTCGATCTTGGCGACCAGCCAGGCATTGCCGCCGGCTTCGCGCAGCAGCTTGCGCGCTTCATGGATGTCCGCCGCCGAGCGCACGAACGAAACGGCGAGGAAGTCCGCCTTCAGTTCCGCGGCCAGCTCGATGTCGGCACGGTCCTTGTCCGAAAGCGCGTCCAGCGAAAGGCCGCCGCCCCTGCGGTTCAGGCCCTTGCGGTCGGACAGCTTGCCGCCGATCACGACCCTGCAGCGGA
Source organism: Rhodanobacteraceae bacterium (assembly GCA_035701405.1). Taxonomy (GTDB): domain Bacteria; phylum Pseudomonadota; class Gammaproteobacteria; order Xanthomonadales; family Rhodanobacteraceae; genus 66-474. The sequence goes on along the minus strand of DASSNH010000156.1, from coordinate 1,003 downwards.
TCTGGGAGCCTTCCACGTTGATCACTTCGAGCTCGATCAATCCGTCATCCAGCAACAGGTGGTCGCCCTCGTGCACGTCGTCGGGGAGCCCGGCATAGCTGACCCCCACCCGCGATTCGTCGCCTGCGGGCGCGTCCGGCCGGCAGTCGAGGGTGAAGGCGGCGCCGGGCTTCAACTGCACCGGACCTTCGGCGAAGCGCTCGACGCGGATTTTGGGGCCTTGCAGGTCGGCCAGGACAGCAACTTCGCGGCCGAGCTTGGCCGCCGCGGCCAGCGCTTCGCGGGCGCGACGAAGATGATCTTCGGGCTTGCCGTGCGAAAGGTTGAGCCGTATGACGTCGACCCCTTCGCCGAGCGTGCGCTCCAGCGCGCCAGGGGCGTCGGTGGCGGGGCCGAGTGTGGCGACGATGCGCGTGCGGCGGGAAACGCTCATTTCCTTACGCTAGCACAGACCCGCGCCTAGAAGTTCGGCTTCTCCGGTGCCTGCCGGTAGCGCTCCACCGCCGCGCAGATTTCTTCGCGCGCGGCCGTGGCATCGGCCCAGCCGGAAACTTTCACCCACTTGCCGGCTTCGAGGTCCTTGTAGTGCTCGAAGAAATAGGCGATGCGCTCGCGCCAGTGCGGCGGCACGTCGTCGATGTCGCGAATGTGGGCATAGCCCGCGAAGACCTTCTCGCCCGGCGCGACCACCAGTTTGGTATCGACCCCGGCTTCGTCGTCCATGTTGAGCAGGCCCACTGCCCGGCAGCGGATCACCGAACCCGGCGTCAGGGGCATCGGCAGGAGCACCAACGCGTCGGCAGGATCGCCGTCGCCCGACAGCGTGTTCGGGATGTAGCCGTAGTTGCACGGGTAGCGCATGGGCGTGGTCAGCACGCGATCCACGAAGATCGCGCCGGAGGCCTTGTCCACCTCGTACTTGACGGGTTCGGCGTCCTTGGGGATTTCGATGACGACGTTGATGTCGTCCGGCACGTCGCGGCCGGCGGGGACGAGATCCAGG
>DASSNH010000155.1:0-10155 GCA_035701405.1 Rhodanobacteraceae bacterium | reverse complement strand
CAATCGCAGGATTCCAATCAACGCCGCCATTTTGGCGGAAAGGGCGCGCGCTTGCAAAACGCCCCGATAATGGCCTCAATTCGCCGCCGCAAACCTTTCCAATAATGCGGCGCGATCGAGGTTGCGACTCTCGCTGTCGCGACGTCCGCGATATTCGAAGGTGCCCGCGGCGAGTCCCCGTTCACTGACCACGATCCGGTGCGGTATGCCGATCAATTCGAGGTCGGCGAACATCGCGCCGGGACGCAGCCCGCGGTCGTCCAGCGCTGTTTCGATGCCGCGCGCATTCAATTCCGCATACAGCGATTCGGCGGCTTCATTCACCGCCGGATTGTCTTTCGGATTGATGAGGCAGATCACCACCTGCCACGGCGCCATCGGCTCGGGCCAGGCGATGCCGCGCTCGTCGTGGTTCTGCTCGATCGCGGCGGCGACGATGCGCGTGACGCCGATACCGTAGCAGCCCGTGACCGGTGTCTGGTCGCGGCCGTCCTCGCCGAGTACCGTCACGCCCAGCGTGCGGGTGTACTTGTCGCCGTTCTGGAAGATGTGTCCGACCTCGATTCCGCGCGCGATGGAAAGCGTCCCGTGTCCGTCCGGCGACGGATCGCCGGCGACGACCTTGCGCAGGTCGGCAACCCGCGTGATGCGCGCGTCGCGTTGCCAGTTCGCGCCGGTGTAGTGCGTCCCGTCCCGGTTGCCGCCGCACACGAAATCGGCGAGCGCGGCAGCGGCGCGATCGACGATCACCGGCACCACTTCGGGTAGCCCCACCGGTCCGATGAAGCCGGGCGAGGCGCCGGTCGCTGCGCGGATCTCGTCCTCGCTGGCCAGCACGGATTCGCCGGCAAGCTCGGGCAGCTTGCCGGCCTTGACCTCGTTGACCTCATGGTCGCCGCGCAGGCACAGCGCGACCACGCCGTCGGTGCCGCGCACCAACAGGGTCTTGATGCATCGCTCCGGCGGCACGCCGAGGAAGGCGCTGACTTCCTCGATGGTTTTCTGGGTCGGGGTGTCCACGCGCGCGAGCGGCTGCGAGGGTGCGGGGCGGCCGCCGGGCGGCGCCACCGCCTCGGCCAGCTCGACGTTGGCGGCGTAATCCGAGCCGTCGGAAAACGCGATCGCGTCCTCGCCGGAGTCGGCCAGCACCTGGAATTCGTGGCTGACGTCGCCGCCGATCGATCCCGAATCGGCGGCGACCGCGCGGAATTTCAGGCCCAGGCGGGTAAAGATCCGCCCGTAGGCCTCGTACATCGTGCGGTAGGTCGCATCCATCGACGCCTGGTCCAGGTTGAACGAATAGGCGTCCTTCATGATGAATTCGCGCGAGCGCATCACGCCGAAGCGGGGGCGGATTTCGTCGCGGAACTTGGTCTGGATCTGGAAGAAGGTGGCCGGCAGTTGCTTGTAGCTGCGCAATTCGTTGCGGGCGAATTCGCAGATCACTTCCTCGTGGGTCGGGCCGTAGCAGAACTCCTGCTCGCGGCGATCGCGGAATTTCAGGAGCGCGGGACCGTACTTGTTCCAGCGCCCGGATTCGTCCCACAGCTCGCGCGGCTGCACCGACGGCATCAACATCTCGATCGCGCCGGCGTTTTGCATCTCCTCGCGCACGATCGACTCGACCTTGCGCAACACGCGCATGCCGAGCGGCGACCACGTGTAGATGCCCGACGCCAGCTTGCGGATCATGCCGGCTCGCAGCATCAGGCGGTGGCTGGCGATTTCGGCGTCGGCAGGATCCTCGCGGGTCGTCGCGAGGTGGAATCGGGAGAGGCGCATCGGTGGCTTACCGCCGTGGGAAACGGCGAATTGTAGCCGGAGCCCATGCGTGGCGGCGATTTGCACCGATTCTGCGGCGCCGGCCCCCCCGCAGAAAGCGCCCGTAGGAGCGGGCCTGCGCGAAGGGCTTGCTCCTTCTTTTTCCCGCGATCGGAATGCCAATCACGATGCACCCATTTTTCGCGCGCATGGCGCGCTCGTACAGGGAACTGCGCGAAACCGCAGATGTCGCGCTGGGTTGCGGCAGCGCCTGAAGGATCAGCCGCCCGAGCAGTATTGCGCCTGCTGGGCGCGCGTGGTCGCGAGCTGCTGTTCGCGGGCCTCGCTGCTCATCACCTGCGGCTTGCCATCGCTGCCCGTGACCACCACCGCCGTCTTGCCCTGCAGCAGCGAAACATTCGAACCCAGTTGCTTGCAGAGCTTCGCGCGGTTCGAGGGCGTGTCGGGTTGGGTGCCGTGTTGGGCGGGTGGCGGCGCGTCGGGCACGTCCTGGCCAGCCTCCGCGGCGGCGCTGGGGTTCGCGGCCGGGGCGGGGGCCCGCGACGGGACATCGGACCCGCTGGCCAGCTTCATTTCCGTGAAATGCGCGCCGTTGGTCGGCGGCGTCTGCGAAAAATGCACGACTCCGGTCGAGTCCTTCCACTTGTAGACCTGCTGGGCGCTGGCGGACCCCGCGGTGCAGGCGATCGACAGGCCTACGGCCAATGCGGCGAACAGGGTGCGAGGTTGCATGGGAAGGCCCCCGAAGCGGCTGGACGGTGGCGGCGAGTATGCCACAGGGGTCCGGCGGCAACCGTGAGGGCGTCACGTTTGCGCAACCTGCCCCGGATGGCTGGGTTACACTGGATTCGAGGCCAGGAGCCGACGCTGCATGACCGATCCGCTTCCCCGAAAATCCGCGCGCCGGGGCATATACCTGCTGCCGAACCTGTTCACGACCGGCGCGATGTTCGCCGGTTTCTATGCGATCGTGGCCGCTTTCCTCGGGTTCTTCCCGGAAGCCGCGATCGCGGTGTTCGTGGCCGCGCTGCTGGACGGCATGGACGGCCGCGTGGCCCGGCTGACCGGCACCCAGAGCGAATTCGGGGTCCAGTACGACTCGCTGTCCGACCTGGTCAGCTTCGGGCTCGCGCCGTCGCTGGTGATGTACACGTGGTCGCTACAGTACCTGCGCGACTACGGCCCGGTGTGGAGCAAGCTGGGCTGGTGCGCGGCATTCCTGTACGCGGCCTGCGCAGCGCTTCGGCTGGCGCGCTTCAACACCCAGGTCGGCGTGGCCGACAAGCGCTATTTCCAGGGACTGGCCAGCCCCGCGGCCGCGGGCTTGTGCATGTCCTTCGTGTGGTCGATGGAGAACCTCGGGATCGAAGGGCAATGGCTGTGCTTCTTCACCCCGTTCCTGATCATCATCGCGGGTTTGCTGATGGTCAGCCGTGTGCGTTACTTCAGCTTCAAGACCTGGCCGGCCGGTGACCGGGTACCGTTTGTCTGGATCATCGTCGCGGTGCTGATCATCGTGGCGCTGGCGCTGAACACCGCGCTGGTGCTGCTGGCACTGGCGACGGTGTACGCCTTGTCCGGGATCGTGATCACGCTGTGGGGGCTGCGCAGCCGCGCTTCGCGGCGGCGGTTGCGCGCGGCGCGCCGGCATCCCCCGCCGACGGAACCGCATCCATGAACGGTGCGGCGATGGACGCAGGCCTGCGCGAACGCCGCCTGCGCGCGCTCGGTGTCGAGCCATTGCGCTTGCGCGACCGCACCGTGGCCGCGGATGAAGTGCCGGAGCCGGCCCCGGTTGTCACGCAGTCTGCGCCGGCAAAGTCCGATGCCGCCGCCGCGGAACCGTCGCCGGCTTCGATCCGGCGGCTCGCGCTGCAACCGAACCCGGTCGAGCTGCAAGACCCCGCCATCAACAAGATGTATTCGGCACTGACCGAGGCGGTCGGCAAGGCCGGCCTGCAGGCGGTCCGGGTCTGCGACGTGGCGGAGGATCCGGCCGCCGCCGTGATGGTGTTCGGCGCGGCGCCGGTGCCCGAGGGCGTGCCGGCGGTTCGGATCCTGCGCGCCGATCCGCTCGCGTTGCTGCACGCCGACCGCGAGCGCAAGCGGCTGCTCTGGGAGCAGATGCTCGCGCTCGGCCGCCGGGGGCAAGGCTGACATGGCGGCGGTGGCGCTGTCGGAGCCGTGCCTGCGGCCGATGACACACGCGGATGTTTCCGCGGTCGCGAACATCGAGGCGGCTGCCTACGAATTCCCCTGGTCGCGCGGCATCTTCCGGAGCTGCCTCGACAATGGCCACCATTGCTGGGTGCTCGACCAGGCGGGCGCCGTCATCGGCTACGGCATCCTGTCGACCGGGGCGGGCGAAGCCCACATCCTGAACGTGTGCGTGGCGCCCCTGCACCAGGGCCGCGGGCACGGCGCTTACCTGCTCAAGCGCCTGCTCGAACTGGCGCGCTGGCACCACGCGGGCCGCGTGTTCCTCGAGGTTCGTCCGTCCAACGAGCTGGCGCACGCGATGTACGAACGCGCCGGGTTCAACGAGATCGGCCGCCGCCCGAACTACTATCCGGCGCGCCGCGGCCGCGAGGACGCGATCGTGATGGCGATGGAACTGCTGGCGCATGAGGTGTAGGAGCGCGCCATGCGCGCGACCGTGTGCGCTGGGGATTTCGCGACCATGGACCGCTCCTGCGCGCGTCGCGTCCGAGCGAACGCGATAGCAGGCAGGGCGGGCACTGCGCGCCGTCGGCTACAAGACCATCAGGTCGTGGCCGACGACCACGCGTCCCTTGAAGTGCGGCTTCACCGCGTCGTACCAGACGCTGTCGGGAATCGGCGGCGTGCCCGGCACGAAGTGGTTCAGCACCAGCGTCTTCACCCCCGCCTCGGTCGCAATCCGCCCGACTTCGGACATCGGGGTGTGCGCGGCGAGCAGATGTTTGCGAAGCCGGGTGGCCTGGGCTTCGTCCTTCACCACCGCGTCGATCGCGTGCAGGTCGATGACTTCGTGCACCAGGATGTCGGCGCCGCGCGCGAGCCCGGCCAGGTTCTGCGAGGGCCGGGTGTCGCCGGAGAACACGATCGAACGATCCGGGCAGTCGAACCGGTACGCGAACGCCGGCTTCACCAGCGGGTGTTGCACCAGCGCCGCGGTGACGGCGACGTTGTCGTCGTGCATCACCGCGCCGCCACGGGTGATCTCGTGCGGCACGATCAGGGGCGCCAATGGCGGGCGTCCCTCGTCCTTCTCTCGGATGCCGATGTCGTAGGCATCCATTTCCAGGAACAGTTCGGTCATCCGCTTCAGCGGCGGCGGGCCGTATGTGTTGACCGGCGTGCGCAGGTCGGTTTCCCACGCGAGCAACAGGAGGTTTCCGTAGTCGGCGTTGTGGTCGGAGTGCTGGTGGGTGATGAACACGTCGCGGATGCGTCCGAGGTCGAGGCCGGCCTTCACCATCTGCCGGGCGACGCCGTCGCCGCAGTCGATCACGTAAACGTCGCCGCCGACCACGATCGCGTTCGCGGGTGCGGAGCGGTCGACCTTCGGCGTGGGCCCGCCCGCGGTGCCGAGCAGGACGAGCTTGGATGTTCGGCGCGAGCGCCCAGGCGCGGTGGCCGCGAGGGCGCCGCTCGCGAAGGCCGCGAGCGAGATGCCGGCGGCCTGCAGCAGGCGGCGGCGCGAAAGATCGGTAGTGGCGCCCGGGGAAGGCATCGCTGAATCCGCATCCGAATGGGGGAAATCTAGCACTCCCATGTTGCAGGCGAGGCGGGCGAGCGGGAAACTCGTGCGCAGCATGCATCCGATCGATCGAGCCATCCGCGAGAAGCGCCGCTTGCGCTTCACCTACCATGGCACCGCGCGCCTGGTGGAACCGCAATGCCACGGCATCGGTCACCGCGGCACCGAGTTGCTGCGTGCACACCAGCTCGAAGGCGGGACGCAAGCCGAACCGCTGTTCGATGTGGCGAAGATCGGTGATCTGGAAGTGCTCGACGAACGCTTCGACGAGCCGGGACCGAACTACAAGCGCGACGATTCCGCGATGCAGGAAATCTTCGCCCAGCTTTGAGAGGCGCCTGCCGGCCGCTCTTGCAGGTTGGTGTTGAGCGCAGCGAAGCCCGACGCGGGACTGGGCTTGTTCCGCACGTCACCGGTGTCGCGTTCCTGTCCGCTTTCGATTGTTGGGCTTCTCCCGGAACAAGTTCCGGGATCAACCCAACCTACAGACGCGTTTCCGCAACCGCTGGGTATATTCCGGACGAGTCCGGAATCAACCCGAGCTACGGTACGCGTGGCTCAGGAACGCCCGTCGGCACGCGGCCGATGGCGGTTGATCGCATCGCGCAGGGCCATCGCCGCGGTCCGCGCGGCTTCCGAGAAATCGAGGCCGCCGCCCGCGTACAGGATCGCGCGCGAAGAACTCACGATCAGCCCGGTGCCGTCGGCTAGCGCGCCCGCGGCAAGTACCGCGGCTACGTCGCCGCCCTGTGCGCCGACGCCCGGCACCAGCAGGGGAATGTTGCCGACCAGTGCGCGCACGGCGCCGAGTTCCTCGGGGAAGGTCGCGCCGGTCACCAGCGCGCAGTTGCCGTGCGCGTTCCAATCGCGCGCGATCGTCGCGGCGATGTGCTGGTACAAGGGCAGCGTGCGGCGATCGCCGTCGTGCACGGCGAGGTTCTGGAAATCCGCGCCGCCGGGGTTCGACGTGCGGCACAGCAGGATCACGCCCTTGTCGGCGCGGTCGAGGAACGGTTGCACCGAATCCCGCCCGAGGTAGGGATTCAGCGTCACTGCATCGGCCTGGTAGCGGTCGAACGCTTCCTCGGCGTAGTGCCTGGCGGTGGATCCGATGTCGCCGCGCTTGGCATCGAGGATCACGGGCACACCCGGATGCCGATCGTGAATGTGTGCAATCAGCCGCTTCAGCGCAGCCTCGGCGCCGAGCGCGGCGAAGTGGGCTATCTGCGGCTTGAACGCGCACACGAGGTCGGCGGTGGCATCGACGATCCCGGTGCAGAAGGCGAACACCGCATCCGGATCGTCACGCAGCTGCGCGGGAAAGCGCGCAGGCTCCGGATCGAGCCCCACGCACACCAGCGAGTCGTTGCGCTGCCAAGCCTGTCGCAGGGATTGCATGAAACCCATGATCGCTCCGGTGTGCCTGTCCGCTCGTCGTTCCGCCCCATCCGGACGGATGCCGAGCCTGTCACGCTTTCCTGGTCCCTGCTCCCTGCAGTTAAGCCAGCTTCTTGTACTTTACCCGATGCGGCTGGGCGGCTTCCTCGCCGAGGCGGCGCTTCTTGTCGGCTTCGTATTCGTTGTAGTTGCCGGGGAAGAACTCCACGTGCGAATCGCCCTCGAAGGCGATGATGTGGGTCGCGATGCGGTCGAGGAACCAGCGGTCATGCGAGATCACGATCGCGCAGCCCGGGAATTCCAGCAGCGCCTCTTCCAGCGCGCGCAGGGTTTCGACGTCGAGGTCGTTGGACGGCTCGTCCAGCAGCAGCACGTTGCCGCCTTCCAGCAAGGTCTTTGCGAGATGCAATCGACCGCGCTCGCCGCCGGACAAGGTGCCGACGATTTTCTGTTGGTCGCTACCCTTGAAGTTGAACCGGCCGATGTAGGCGCGCGACTGGATCTCGAAGTTGCCGATCTTCAGGATGTCGAGGCCGCCCGAAACTTCCTGCCAGACGTTGTTCTTGTCGTTGAGCATGCCGCGCGACTGGTCGACGTAGGCGAGCTGCACGGTCTTGCCCAGGTTGACCTCCCCGGAATCCGGCTTCTCCTTGCCCATCACCATCTTCATGAGGGTGGACTTGCCGGCGCCGTTGGGGCCGATGACGCCGACGATCGCGCCGGGCGGGATCTTGAACGAGAGGTCGTCGATCAGGCAACGGTCGCCGAAGGATTTGGAGACGTGCTTGAACTCGATCACTTCGTTGCCGAGGCGCTCGCCCGGCGGGATGAAGATCTCGTTGGTCTCGTTGCGCCGTTGGTAATCGAGCGAGCTCAGTTCCTCGAAACGATTCAAGCGCGCCTTGCCCTTGGACTGGCGGCCCTTGGCGGCCGAGCGCACCCACTCGAGTTCCTTCTGGATCGCCTTCTGGCGGGCCTTTTCGGTCGAGGCTTCCTGCTTCAGGCGCTCGTCCTTCTGTTCCAGCCACGACGAGTAATTGCCCTTCCACGGGATTCCGCGGCCACGGTCGAGTTCCAGGATCCACTCGGCGGCGTTGTCGAGGAAGTAGCGATCGTGGGTGACCGCCACCACGGTGCCGGGGTAGTCGTGCAGGAACTGCTCCAGCCAATCGACCGACTCGGCATCGAGGTGGTTGGTGGGCTCGTCCAGCAGCAGCATGTCGGGCTTGGAAAGCAGCAGCCGGCACAGCGCGACGCGGCGCTTCTCGCCGCCCGAGAGCGGCCCGATCTTCGCGTCCCACGGCGGCAGCCGCAGCGCATCGGCTGCGACTTCCAGTTGCATTTCCATGGTGTGCGCGTCGCCCGCGGCGAGGATGTTCTCGAGCTTCTGCTGCTCGGCCGCCAGCGCGTCGAAATCCGCGCCTTCCTCGGCGTAGGCGGCGTAGATTTCATCGAGGCGCTTCTGCGCATTCAGGATGTCCGCCAGGCCTTCTTCGACGGCTTCCCGCACGGTCTTGTCCGGATCCAGGTTGGGTTCCTGCGCGAGGTAGCCGATGTTGATGTCGGCAGCCGGGCGCGCTTCGCCCTGGTAGTCGGTGTCCACGCCGGCCATGATGCGCAGCACCGTGGACTTGCCCGCGCCGTTGAGGCCGAGCAGGCCGATCTTGGCGCCGGGGAAGAACGAAAGCGAAATGTCCTTGATGATCTCGCGCTTGGGCGGGACGATCTTGGACACGTTGATCATGGTGTAGATGTATTGCACTGGGTTACCTTTTATCTCGGTTCGTCGATTGGCCCCGGTCGCGCTTCATCGCGAACGATGCCCGGCAGCGATTCTGTTTTGGCGGTTCGAAGCGGACGCGCCGCGTCCCGGTTCCGAGCCCTTCGGATCGAAGCACGCCTCCCGGTGCAGGAGCGTGCCATCACGGCGCGTCTTTTCGGCGCGTGCCGGCCTCCGGCACGAACCGCGCCCCCGGCTGGCCGCCCGGCATCGCAGCCGCCCCGGGTCTGGTCATCCCTGGCTGCATCCGCGCAGATTGACCGCCTATTATCGCCGCGAACCGTCCGCGGCGCCAGTCGACGCCGCTGGCACCTTTCGGAACCGCTAGAATCTTCGGTCTGCCACACGCCCGCCAGAGGATCGCGATGTACAGCCACGAGATGCGGATTGCCGGTTACGACGACGAATTGGCCACCGCGATCCGCGAGGAGCGTCAGCGCCAGGAGGATCACGTCGAGCTGATCGCCTCGGAAAACTACGCGAGCCCGCGGGTGCTGGAAGCCCAGGGCAGCGTGCTGACCAACAAATATGCCGAAGGCTATCCCGGCAAGCGCTATTACGGCGGCTGCCAGTACGTGGACGTGGCCGAGGCGCTCGCGATCGAGCGGTTGAAGAAGCTGTTCGATTGCGACTACGCCAACGTGCAGCCGCATTCGGGTTCGCAGGCCAACCAGGCGGTGTATTTCGCGCTGCTGCAGCCGGGCGACACCATTTTGGGCATGAGCCTCGCGCACGGCGGGCACCTGACCCATGGTGCCAAGCCGAATCTCTCGGGCAAGATCTTCAACGCGGTCCAGTACGGCGTGAACGACCAGGGCCTGGTCGATTACGACGCGGTCGAGCAGCTTGCCGTCGAACACAAGCCGAAGATGATCGTGGCCGGCTTCAGCGCGTACTCGCAGATCATGGACTGGGCACGCTTCCGCGCGATCGCCGACCGGGTCGGCGCGTACCTGTTCGTGGACATGGCGCACGTGGCCGGGCTGGTCGCCGCGGGCGTGTACCCGTCGCCGCTGCCGCATGCGCACGTCGTCACCTCGACGACCCACAAGACCCTGCGCGGCCCGCGAGGCGGCTTGATCGTCGCCAACAATGCCGCGATGGGCGAACACGCCGAAGACATCACCAAGAAGCTGCAGTCGATCGTGTTCCCGGGCCTGCAGGGCGGGCCGCTGATGCACGTGATCGCGGCCAAGGCGGTGGCCTTCAAGGAAGCGCTGGAGCCTTCGTTCAAGGAATACCAGCAGCAGGTCGTGAAGAACGCCAAGGCGATGGCCAGGACCCTGATCGATCGCGGCTACAGGATCGTGTCGGGCGGCACCGAGGACCACCTGTTCCTGGTCGACCTGATCGGCAAGCCGATCACCGGCAAGGACGCGGAGGCCGCGCTCGGCAAGGCACACATCACGGTCAACAAGAACGCGGTGCCGAACGATCCGCAGAAGCCGTTCGT
>DASSNH010000154.1:0-4211 GCA_035701405.1 Rhodanobacteraceae bacterium | reverse complement strand
GGGCGGCCGCCGCGTCAACGCCCACCAATTGAGCGGGCGGCGCAATCCCGCTATAGTTCGCGGTTCGCATCGCGCGGCAAGCAGTGGGCGGTTAGCTCAGCGGTAGAGCACTACCTTGACATGGTAGGGGTCACAGGTTCGATCCCTGTACCGCCCACCACCGGCGCTCCGGTGCAAGAAACCCCGATCATCGACGGCGCAGGCTGCGCCGCAACAGCAACAGCGCGACGGCGCCCGCGCCGGCCATCACGCCGTAACGGACCGCGGGATTCAGAGAAGCACGCGTGTAAAGGCTGGGGCGCAGGGTGCGGTCCGACCATTCGCCGCGTACGTTGCCGTCGTCCCCGGCGTGGTGCAGGTTGTCCGCGTGCGACCACTTCGGCTCGTCGCGGAACTGCGACCGCCACATGATGTGCTTCATCAGCCAGTCGGTGACCCGCGGCATGGGTTTGCTGAAGACGCTGGTGAACAATCCCGCCCCGCCGACGAAAATGTCGCGCCGGCGATGGGTGGCGGCGTGCAGGATCGCGTTGGCGACTTCCTCGGGGTCGTAGACCGGCGGCGGCAGGGTCGCCTCGCCCTCGAAGTAGTTCTTGACGTGTTCGCGCAGCGGCGTACCGATCGCCCAGGGTTTGACCAGCGTGACCGACACCGGCGCGCCGGCATCCTGCAGCTCGATCCGAAGGACATCGGTGAATCCCTTCACCGCGTGCTTGCTGGCCGAATACATGCCCTGCAACGGGATCGCGTAATCGGACTCGACGCTGCCCAGGTTGATCAGCGCGCCGCCGTTGCCGCGCAGGTGCTTCAGCGCCACCAGCGAGCCGTTGACCACGCCCCAGAAATTGGTGTCCATCAGGCGCCGGTGGTCTTCCTCGCTCACCTGCTCCAGCTTGCCGAACAGGTCGACGCCGGCGTTGTTGACCCACGTGTCGAAACCGCCGAAGCGCTTGTACGCGGCGTCGGCGATCTTCTGGACTTCGTCGCGGTGGGCAACGTCCGCGGCGACGTGGATGACCTCGCCTCCTTCCGACTCGATTTCGCTGGCGATATTCGCGAGCGCCTCGGCATTGCGCGAGGCGAGCACCACGCGTGCCCCGGCCCGCGCAGCCATGCGCGCCGTGGCGAGGCCGATGCCACTCGACGCACCGGTGATCACGATGGTTTGCTGGTGGAGGGGTTTCAGTCGCATGCAGTTCGATGCCGGCCAGGGAGGAGGGATCGGGGGCGAGGGAGTGTCACGAGCTTCCCTCGTCCCCGTTCCCCGTTCCCTGTTCCCTGCTCCCGGTTCAAGGATGCAGCACCACCTTGATCGCGCCGTCCTGCTTCTTCTGGAAAATCTCGTAGCCGTGCGGCGCCTCGTCGAGCGGCATGTGGTGGGTCACGAAGCTCTCGGTACCGAGCGGATCACTGTCGTCGAGCACCAGCGGCAGGATGTCCGGGATCCAGCGCTTCACGTGGGCCTGGCCCATCCGCAGGGTGATGCCCTTGTCGAACATCGTCATCATCGGCATCGGATCGGCTTGTCCGCCGTACACGCCGATGATCGAAATCGTGCCACCGCGGCGGACGGTGTGGATCGCGGTCATCAGCGCCGAGAGGCGATCCACGCCCATCTTCTTGATCATCTTCTGGGCCATCTTGTCGGGCATGTAGCCGGCCGACTTCTGCATCATTTCCTCCACCGGTGCGCCGTGGGCTTCCATGCCGACGGCATCGATCACCCCGTCGGTACCGCGCCCGTGGGTTTGCTCCTTGATGTAGGCCGGCACGTCGTCCACCTGGCTGGCGTCGATGGTTTCCGCGCCGTGGCGGCGCGCCATCTGCAGGCGTTCGGGGACCAGGTCGATGCCGAACACGCGCTCTGCGCCCTGCTGGAGGGCGATGCGGCAACACATCTGGCCGATCGGGCCGAGCCCGATCACCGTGAGGGTGCCGCCTTGCGGCACGTCGGCGTATTTCACGGCCTGCCATGCCGTCGGCAGGACGTCCGACAGAAAGAGGAAGCGCTCGTCCCCGGGGCCTTCCGGCACCTTGATCGGGCCGAACTGCGCCTGCGGCACGCGCAGGTACTCGGCCTGCGCGCCCGGGACCTGCCCGTACAACTTGGTGTAGCCGAACAGGGCGGCGCCGTTGCCCTCGCTTTTCACCTGCGTCGTCTCGCATTGCGCGAACAACTTGTGGTCGCACATCCAGCAATGTCCGCAGGAGATATTGAACGGCACCACGACCCGGTCGCCGGGCTTGATCTGCGTGACCTCGCTGCCGACCTCTTCGACGATGCCCATCGGCTCGTGGCCGATGATGTCGCCCTCCTCCAAAAACATCGTCAGCACGCCATACAGGTGCAGGTCCGATCCGCAGATCGCCGTCGAGGTGATCCGGATGATGGCGTCGGTGGGCTGCTCGATCTTCGGGTCCGGAACGTTGTCGACCCGAAAATCCTCCTTTCCGTGGAACGTCACTGCTCGCATGGCTCCGTACCTTCCCTGGTTGCACGTTTTTTAGATGCGGATCAACGCGGATAAAAGCTGATAAAAAGGTAAATGTCTTTGCTCCATCCGTGTGATCCGTTTTTATCCGCGTCAAACGTTTTTGCAACGCAACCGTTGCCCGCCGCTGTCTCACTGGATCGCGTCGAGGTAGGCCGCGATGGCTTGTGCTTCGCGCTGCTTGATGCCCATCTCCGGCATGTCGACGCCGGGGATTACCCTTTGCGGGTGCTGGACCCAGAAGGCCAGGTTGTCCGGGTCGTTGGGCAGCACGCCCGCGATGTAGGTCCGGCGGCTCCAGTGGATCAGCGGCGGTCCGACCAGGCCGTCGGCGCCATTGATGCCGGGGATCATGTGGCAAGACCCGCAGCCGTAATGCTCGATCAGGTGCGCGCCGCGCCGCGCTTCGATCTGGTCGGGCGTCGGGCGATGGGCACAGCCGCCGAGCAAGGCCGCCACCAGCGGCAATACCACCAATGTATGGAGGGCCGTGCGCGAGGTCGCGCGCGCGGGTGCGACACGCTCCCGCGCGCGACGCTCGTCGGCACGGAACCACGCGAAGAACACCACGCTGAGCGCCGCCACGTGGACCAGGTTGGAGGGGATCCACATGATGATGCCGGCGAGCTGCTGGTCCTCGAGCGGCGTCAATCCGTATGCCTGGGTGGTATGCAGGTGCACCGCGTATAGCGGTGTCGTTGCGAAAACGAGGATCGCGCCGATCAGGCTCATGACGAAGCCGGACGACACCACGAACACCGCTGTCGCGCCGTAGCCCAATGCGCGACGACGCCCGTACGGCTCGATCACGATCGTCCAGAACGCCAGCGCGAACGCGAGGAAGCTCAAGTGCTCGAAATCGTGCAGCCACTCGTGGCGCACCGCGGCGTCGTACGGCCCCGGCAAGTGCCAACAGCAAAGCGCCGCGGTCAGCAGCGTCCACACGCACAGTGGCCGCATCAGGAACCCGAACATCGCTTCCAGCTTCGACCATTTCCAGCCACGCACCAGGGCGCGCCGGGCATCCGTGTCGAACGCCCAAAGCCAGGTGATGACCGGCCTCCCGTACACCAGCATCGGCGGTATCACCAGCAACAGCAGCATGTGCTGCAGCATGTGCGCGGAGAACAGGCTGTCGGCGACCTCATCCAGTGGCGACATCAATGCGAGGAACAGCAGCAACAGCCCGCCAAAAAACGAAGGTGCGCGCCAGCGGCCGAGGATCTGCGTACGCCGGTAGCCCATCCGCAGCATCCCCGCGACGTAGGGCACCACGGCCGCGGCCAGGCAAACCAGCAGCCAGGGTTCCCAACTCCATTCTGTCCAGAGTTGCGACATTCCACCGTCACCTTCGAAGCAAATGCATTTGACGCGGATCGAATCTTATGAAGGCAAACGTCTTCTGACACGGTCCCATCTGATAAAAGCGAATGATCATCAAATCCATTCTCTTTGCTCCATCCGCTCATCTGCCTTTATCCGCCTCAAAAAACGCCTTTTCCCTCGTTACTTCAATAATTGCAAACGGGCTCGATGAAGACCATCACGATCGTGAATATGAGGGCAATGGAGAAAAGTGCGCTGGTCAGCACCGACCACTGTGCGATGAAACGGTTGCGGCGCTCGCCGACATCGCGGGGATCGACCCCGCGCCACGCCAGGTGGCAACTCCACGCCGTGAACAACCCGGTGCCGGCAATGGCAAGCGCGACCAGGTCG
>DASSNH010000153.1:0-2386 GCA_035701405.1 Rhodanobacteraceae bacterium | reverse complement strand
CAGCGCCACCGCGTAGTGGGTGGGATTGGTGACGATCACGTCCGCATCCGGCACCTTGCTCATCATGCGTCCGCGCGCCATTGCCTGCTGCTGCGAGCGGATGCGGCCCTTCACGTGCGGATCGCCTTCGGTTTCCTTGTTCTCGCGACGGATTTCTTCCTTGGTCATCCGCAGCTTCTTGGCGTGGCTGAACAACTGCCACGGTACGTCGATTCCGACCACCACCAGCAACGCCAGCACCATCAATCCGCTGGCGCTGATCGCCAAGCCGAGTGCATCCGGGATGGCCTGCATCACCGGCTCGCCCATCAGCGCGATCAAGCCACCGCGATGGCGCATCAGGAACCACACCGCCACGCCGCCGATCAGCAGCGACTTCACGATCGCCTTGCCGAGTTCAGTCAGCATCTGCGCGGAAAGCATCCGCTTGAGACCCTGGATCGGGTTGAGCTTGGAAAGCTTCGGGGCCATCGCCTTGGCGGACATCGACCAGCCGCCCAGCAGCAGCGGCGAAATCAATGCGAGCACCACCAGCCCGAGCAGCAGCGGCGCGATCGCAAGCAGGCTGTGCGAACCGAGCTCGAACACCCGGCTCATCGTCACGTGCAGATCGAAGGCTTGCGTGCGGTCGAACAGGAACGCCTGTTCCATCACCATCCCGAGCTGCCGGGACAGCCTGGAACCCATCGCCCACAGCCCCAGCAGCCCGCCGCCCAGCAGCAGGAAGGTCGTCAATTCGCGCGAGCGCGCAACCTGCCCTTCCCCGCGCGCCTGTTCGAGGCGGCGAAGGGTGGCCGGTTCGGTCTTTTCCTGATCGTCGGATTCTTCGGACATGCTGGGTGCGGCGCGGCAACGGCAGTTTCTCGACTGCCATTGTGGGGCGCCGGACCCCTCGCCCATCCCGCGATAAGGGCGGAATCGGGGCGGCTATTCGGGGGAACGGGTCATCGCAGAAGCCGCGGTGCCGGCACCCATTTCCGCCACCCAGGCCAGCAATTCCGCGACCACGTCGTACAGCCGGTCGGGCACGCGCTGGTCGAGATCGAGCCCCATCAGCAAACCGACCAGTTCCGGCGAATCGTGCACGTAGATGCCGTGGCGACGCGCTTCGGCGATCACCTGCTCGGCAAGATCGCCGTAGCCTTTCGCGATCACGCGCGCGGCTTCGCCACTGTCGGAACCGGCCAGCGCCACGGCCTGGCGGCGTTTCTGCTCAGTCATGGCCGGCCTCCGCCACATCGGGGGCGTGGATGCGCAACACCACGCTCCGGAATCCCAGCGCGGCGAGTCGTCCGCGCAACGTGCCGCTCGCGGCGTTCATGCGCTCGACCGCGTCCTGTTCCGCCTGGAGATCCAGCGCGACACGTTGCGCGCCGAGTTGCAGGTTCACCTTCACCTCGCCCAGCCGGGCAAGGCGCAAGGTCAAATGGGTTTGCCATGGCGCATCGCCATCCTGCCGCGGCGTGCGTTCTTCGCCCGGAAATTCCCGTTCGGGCTGCTGCTGCGGTGGCGGCTGCAACGTCAGCGCCATGAACGCACCGGCCCACGGCGCGCCTTCCCAGCGCAGCACGGGCGCGGCCAGCATCTCCAGTTGGTGCCGCAACACGCCTTCCAGTGCGGGGTGCACCGGCAGATCGCTGCGCGCGGGCGCCGGCAATGGCACGCCCGATTGCGCGGCCGGGGCATCGCCGCGTCCCGCGGCGGGGCTCGCCACCGGCTTGCCGTCGGCGCGATAGGCGGGTGAAACAACGGCCATCGCATTCGGCAGACCGGGAGCGGCAAGACCGACGGGAACATGCGTGGCTGGCGCACCCATGGCGTTGGAAGGTGGCGCCGGAGCTGCCGCGGACGCTGCGTTGCCTTGCGGTGGCGGTGGAAACGAAGCCTGCGGCGGCATACCGGCGCGGCCGCTCCAAAGCATCTGTGGCTCGCGCAGCAATTGCGCCAGCGGGAGCGTGCCGCCGCGCCAGCGCAGCAGGTGCGCCTCGTAGAACAATCCGCTGGATTCGATGCTGTCGCGCAACTGCGCAGCCAGCTGCGCGACGTGCACGCGCTCGCGGGTGGTCAGCAGCGGCGCCTGTGCGCGAATGGCCGCAGGCGCAGCCGGGAACCGCATCAGGATATCCGCGATGATGCGGGCGGCCGTGCTGAAACGGGTGCTGACGGCGCCCCCCTGTTCCGGCGCGGAGGCCGCGGCTCCGCGGAGCGCGGACCCGGCATCCACCCTGCCGCCGCGGCCGATCGTGGTGCGGGCGGTCGGCAATGGACGCGGGTCCAGCCGCGAATCGCTGTGCGCCGATTGCGGCGGCAGGCCCGCGCGCGGCGGCGAGATCAACTGGTCGGGCAGCGGCCGGTCCACCGGGGTATCGCGCCGGCCCAATACCTG
>DASSNH010000152.1:0-2790 GCA_035701405.1 Rhodanobacteraceae bacterium | reverse complement strand
CAGGCCCGGGGGCGAAGTCTTCGATTTCATCGAGTCCGCGCTGACCGTCGATCTCGCCGAAGTAGCGGATTACGGACGTCGCCGCGTGCTGCGCTTCGCGATGAAGTTCCAGCAGTACACCAGCCCGGTAATGGCAAAGGGTTTCGAAGACACCGCGCTGTACCGCTACCAGCGGCTGGCATGCCTGAACGACGTCGGCGGCGATCCGCGCCAGTTCGGCATGTCGGTCGCGGCCTTCCATCACGCCAACCAGCAACGGGCGCGGCAATGGCCGCACGCGATGCTGACCACCGCGACACACGACACCAAACGCGGCGAGGACGTGCGCGCGCGTCTCGCGGCAATTACTTCGGTTCCGAACGAATGGGGCCGCGAGGTACGGCACTGGGCGAGGCTCAACCGTCCCTGGAAGCTGCCGGTGCAGGACCGCGCCGCGCCGAGCCCCGCCGACGAGTACCTGCTCTACCAGACCCTGATCGGCGCCTGGCTCATCGAGCTGATGGAAGGAGCATGGGACGAAGGCGTTGCCGCGGAATTCGTGACGCGCATCCAGGCCTACATGACCAAGGCGCTGCGCGAGGCCAAGCTCAACTCCTCCTGGAACAACCCGAACACCGACTACGAAGACGCCACCACCCAATTCGTCGCGCGCATCCTCGATCGCGAAACCGGTCGCCTGTTCCTCGAAGCATTCCTGCCGCTGCAGCGCCGCGTCGCCGAACTCGGCGCCCACAACAGCCTCGTGCAACTCGTGCTGAAACTCACCTGCCCCGGCGTGCCGGACATCTACCAGGGCTGCGAGCTGTGGGACCTCAGCCTCGTCGACCCCGACAACCGCCGCCCGGTGGATTTCAGGCAACGCGCAAGCCTGCTGGAACAAGTGAAAACCTTCGACGCGATGGCGCCGCCAGAGCGGGCCACGCAACTCGCCGCGTGGCGCGAACACTGGCAGGACGGCGCTATCAAGCTGCACGTGTTGAGGCGGCTGCTGGCATTGCGCGCCGCGCATCCCGAACTATTCGCCGAAGGCGATTACCTGCCCATCGAACTCGATGGCGTTCCCACCGACAGCGCAATGGGGTTCGAGCGCGTGCATGGCGAAAAGCGCCTCGTGGTAGCCGCAATCCTGCGAGCCGGCGAAGCGGCGGGCGTCTCGGCTAGTCTCGAAAGCGCCCTACTGACGCTGGCGCCCGGCTCCATCCACGTCCTCGGCGGCCAACCATCTCCGCCGGCGTCCCTGTTCGAGCACCTGCCCGTGGCAGTGCTACTGAAGGAGTAGGCCCGCTCCGCGCCACGCGCCGAGCGGCAATACCACCCCGGTTGCAGTCGACTGCCCCTGGTGGGATTGTTGCCGGAACACCAACCCGCTTGGGGAATAGCGAATTAGGCGGCAGGGATGGGCGGCGCACGCGGGGCAAGGCATTGATTGCATTGATTCAAGGGCGTTGGCAGAGGACGGGACTCGGCGCCGCCGGACATCGGGGGGGTATCGCGGCGCGTTAGCGAGCAATCCTCTGGTCAACGCCATAACTCGTCATTCCCGAACATCGTTCACCATGCGGGCACGGCGAGCGAACAGGGCTTGCTGTGTGCCGTAACGCTGCCGGGCATGTCCTTCTGCACCTCCATGGACGGCCTTGTTGCGCTTGATCCCATGGTGCGAAGCACTCGGGAATCAATCATTTTCCCGATCCACGAGGGCCTTGGCCGCCTTCTGGATCGCTTCGGCCTGCGTGTCGTAGGTGTGCATGACGCTGGCAAGCGTCCGCAGGCCGATTTTTGCGACCATCGCCAGTGTGATCTCGTTGATCATGTCGCCGGCGTGGCGCGCCACGATCGTCGCGCCGAGGATCTTGTCGGTGCCCTCGCGGACATTGATCTTCACGAACCCGGTTTCTTCGCTGTCGGTGACCGCCCGGTCGACCTCGTGCATCAGGACGGTGAAGGTCTTGACCGGGATGCCGCGACGATTGGCTTCGCGCACGTGAATCCCGACATGGGCAATCTCGGGATCGGTGAACGTAACCCAGGGTATGACCAGCTTGCTCCAGCGCTCGCGTCCGCGAAACAGCGCATTGCGCGCGGCCATCTCACCCGACACGGCAGCGGTATGGCCGTATTTGTCTTCGAGGCACACATCGCCTGCGGCATGGATGCGCCGATTGGAAGTGCGCAGGAAATCGTCGACGTGGACGCCCTTGCCCACTTCGTGGTCGACGCCAGCCGCCTCCAGCTCGAGACCTTCGACGTTGGGCGTGCGACCGACGCCCGCCAGGATCGCATCGACCTCGATCGTATTGTGGTAGTCGTCGCTGACAAGATCGACGCGTATTGCGCCGTTCTCCGTTCGCACGCTGCGCACCGCGGTATTGAGACGCACCTCGACACCATCACGGGCGAGCGCCGTCGAGAGGATCTGCGCGGCGTCGCGCTCCTCCCGCTCGAGGAACAATGGCTTGATCTGCACGATGGTGGTGTGCGCGCCCAGCCGGCAAAAGGCCTGGGCCTGCTCGCAGCCGATCGGACCGCCGCCGATCACCAGCAGGCGGCGCGGAAGCTCCGTGATTTCAAACATGGTCTCGTTGGTCAGGTAGCCAGCCTCCTCGAGCCCCGGGATCGCCGGCGGGTTCGGGCGCGCACCGGTTGCGATCACGGCCTTGTCGAAACGGAGCGTGGTGCCATCCACGGTCAATGCACGTGGGCCGGCAAAGCGGGCATCACCGAAGAACACGTCGACCCCGGCCGCCGCCAGCCGCCGTACCGAGTTCGGTCGACCGAGACGGGCACGAA
>DASSNH010000151.1:0-5138 GCA_035701405.1 Rhodanobacteraceae bacterium | reverse complement strand
CCGGACAAGATGGTCCGGTCCAGCGAGCCGAATGACGCATGTCCACAGCCTTCACCTGCAACCTCGCCGCTTCCGGCAGTCCCCTTCCCCACGTCTGGAGCCACACGGTCGGCAGCGGCCGCGCGCTGCTCGCGCTGCGCGCCGACTGGCAGGCGCACATGCGCAGGGCGCACGCGGAGCTCGGCATCCGCTACGTGCGCTTCCGCGGGCTCCTGAACGACGAGATGTGCACCTACCTGATCGAGTGCGACCAGGACGTGTACTCGTTCTTCAACGCCGACCAGGTCTTCGACTTCCTGGTTTCGATCGGCATGAAGCCGTTCGTGGAACTCTCGTTCATGCCGACCGCGCTGCAGACCGGCGGCGACACGGTGTTCTTCTACCGGGCCAACGTCACCCCGCCGCGCGACTACGCGAAGTGGGCCGACCTCGTCGCGCGCCTCGTCAAACACTGGATCGCGCGCTATGGCCTCGAAGAAGTGCGCTCGTGGTACTTCGAGGTGTGGAACGAGCCCGACCTCGACGCGTTCTGGAAGGGCGAGCAGGCCGACTACTTCAAGCTCTACGAGTACACCGCGAACGGCATCAAGGACATCGATGCGCAACTGCGCGTGGGCGGTCCCGCCACCGCCAACGATGAATGGATACCGGGCTTCCTGGAATTCTGCGAACTCGGGAAGCTCCCGGCAGATTTCATCTCCACCCACCACTACCCGACCGACTCGCTCGGCAAGCCCGACGACGACACCCAAACGCAGCTTTCCGATGCGCCCCGCGACGTGTTGATCCAGCGTGTCCGCGCCATGCGCCGGACGGTCGGTGGCCGCACGCTTTGCTACACCGAGTGGAACTCGTCATCGAATCCGTTCTTCGAATTCCACGACGAGCCCTACGCCGCCGCGTTCCTGTTCAAGAACATGCTGGACGTCGCCGATCTCGTGCATTGCTATAGCTGGTGGACGTTCTCGGACATCTTCGAGGAAAACTATTTCTCCTCGGAGCCGTTTCACGGCGGCTTCGGCCTGATGACCATCCACGGCATTCCGAAGCCGAGCTACCGGGCGATGCAGTTGCTGCACGTGCTCGGCAACGAACGCCTGCCGGTGGAAGGCTCGCACCCGACGGTGGACGCGTGGGCCGTGCGCGGCAACGCCGAACACGTGGACCTCCTGCTGACCAACCACGCGTTCCCGCAACACGACATCGCCACCGAAACCATCACCTGGCATGTGCAGGGCGCGCGGAAACCGGCCTCGGCGAGCCTCCTTCGCATCGACGAAGACAATGGCAACAGCCGGCAAGCCTGGCTCGACATGGGTGCGCCCGATTACCTCGATGCAAGCCAGGTTGCCGGGCTCGAACGGTCCTCGGCACTGCGTGCGAGCCGCGTTCCGATCAGGGCACGCGATGGCGGCTTCGACCTCGAAGTCAGCCTCCCGCCGCACGCGATCGCCGCGGTGCGGATCGTGCTGGCACGCGGGAACTGAGCATGGCCTCGGGACGGCGGATGGTGCAGCGCTCACCGACCGACGAGGCGATGCTCGACGACCTCCAGCGCAAGGCCTTCCGGTATTTCGAGCACCACGTCGACCCCGCCACCGGTCTTGTCCTCGACTCGACCCGCCCGGGCCAGCCGGTCAGCATCGCCGCGGTCGGTTTTGCGCTGGCCAGCTACCCGGTCGCCGTGGAGCGCGGGTGGATCCGCCGGAGCACCGCGCTGGAGCACACCCTCGCCGCGCTCAGGTTCTTCGACGAGGCCGACCAGTCGGGAGCGCAGGACGGCGTCGGGCACCATGGGTTTTTCTACCACTTCCTCGAGCCGAAGACCGGCACGCGTGCCTGGAAGTGCGAGCTGTCCACGATCGATACCACGCTGCTGCTGGCGGGCGCGATCCAGGCGGCGGCGTATTTCGATCTCGACACCGCCCGCGAATGCGAGGTGCGCGAACGTGCGTTGTCGATCTACGCGCGGATCGACTGGCGCTGGGCGCTCAAGGACAACAACACCATTGCGCTCGGCTGGAAACCCGAGACCGGGTTCCTCGTCTGCGGCTGGTGCGGGTACGACGAGTCGATGATCATGCACGTGCTGGCGCTGGCGGCGCCGCGATTCCGGATCGACCCGGTCACCTACGACGCCTGGACCGCGAGCTACCGCTGGCGGCACCTGTACGGCGAGGACGTGTTGTACGCCGGGCCGCTGTTCATCCACCAGTTCTCGCACATCTGGCTGGACCTGCGCGGCATCCGCGACCGCTTCATGGCCAGCAAGCGCACCGACTACTTCGAGAACAGCCGGGTGGCGACCCAGATCCACCGCCAGTACGCGATCCGCAATCCGCGCAAGTTCGTCGGCTACGAAAAAAACTGCTGGGGCTTCTCTGCCACCGACGGGCCAGGCAACGTGGTTGCGAAAGTCGCCGGCCGCAAACGGCAGTTCTACGACTACACCGCCCGCGGGGCGCCGTTCGGTCCGGACGACGGGACGATCTCGCCATGGTCGGCGATCGCGTCGCTGCCGTTCGCACCCGGCATCGTGCTCGAGGAGGTGCGGCACCTCGAGGAGATGATCGGCCACGGCCCGCAGGGCTATGGCTTCCACGCGTCGTTCAACCTGTCGTGGCCCGACCTCGATACCAGGGGCGCGCACCGCTACACGCTGAAGAACGGCAAGCAGGTCGCGTGGGTTTCGCCATGGCATTTCGCGCTGCACCAGGGACCGATCGTGCTGATGATCGAGAACTACCGCAGCGAAATGATCTGGAACCTGATGCGCCAGTGCGCGCCGATTCGGCTCGGCCTCGAGCGCGCCGGATTCCAGGGCGGCTGGCTCGACCAAGCGCGCGGCGCCACAACGAACATCCGCAAGGCAAAGGAGCCATCATGAACGCTCAACCGACACCCAGGCTGCTGGAGGGACAGAACGCGCTGGTCACCGGCGCCAA
Source organism: Rhodanobacteraceae bacterium (assembly GCA_035701405.1). Lineage (GTDB taxonomy): Bacteria > Pseudomonadota > Gammaproteobacteria > Xanthomonadales > Rhodanobacteraceae > 66-474. The sequence goes on along the minus strand of DASSNH010000151.1, from coordinate 2,193 downwards.
CTCCGGCATCGGCGAAGGCATTGCGCGCGAGCTCGCGGCACAAGGCGCCAACGTCGCCGTCAACTACGTGGTGCACCCGGAAACCGCGCAGGCGATCTGCGACGACCTCCGAAAACAAGGCGTCGAGGCCATCGCGGTCAAGGCCGACGTCAGCCGCGAGGACCAGGTGCAGGCGATGTTCGCCCAAGCCGTCAGGGAATTCGGCACGCTCGACATCGTCTGCTCGAATGCCGGCATCCAGCGCGACTCGAGGCTCACCGACATGACGCTCGAGCAATGGAACCAGGTGATCGGCGTCAATCTGACCGGCGCGTTCCTGGTCGCCCGCGAGGCGGCGCGCGAATTCACCCGCCGGGGCATGCGCGACGTCTCATGCGCGCTCGGCAAGATCATCTTCACCAGTTCCGTGCACCAGGAAATCCCGTGGGCCGGCCATTGCAACTACGCGACCACCAAGGGCGGCATCATGCTGTTGATGGAGTCGATCGCCCAGGAGCTGGCGCCGCAGAAGATACGCGTCAACTCGATCTGCCCCGGCGCGATCAAGACCGCGATCAATCGTGCCGCGTGGGCCACGCCCGAAGCGGAGGAGGCGCTGAAAACCCTGATCCCCTGCAAGCGGGTCGGCGTGCCTGCCGACATCGCCCGGGTCGCCGCATGGCTCGCCTCCGACCAGGCTGATTACATCTACGGCACTTCGATCTTCGTCGACGGCGGCATGACGCTGTTTCCGGGCTTCGCGACGGGCGGGTGAATCCGTCACCATCCCAGGAACCCGCTGCAGTGCGGGTTGCCGCTGACCATCCCCGTTACGCCAGGACGATCATTCATCATGCAATGCTTCTCGCAACCCGCGCACGCGGCTCATTTCCGTTACGCACAGGTCATGGCGGTGTTCGGCCTGCTCGCAGCGTTGTGCCTGCCAACCCCGCCGGCATTGGCCCAACAGCCAGCCGTCGAATTGCACGCCAATACTCCGGCATATCTCGCCAGGATCGCGGGTGTCCACCGGTTGGTGTACGAATTGCACGTCACCAACGGCTCCGATGCACCGATTGAATTGCTGGCACTCGACGTGTTGGCGGACGACGACATGCGCATCCTGCATCTCGACCGGAGAGCCTTGGCTGCCGACGCGAACCTGCAGGACGACAGCACCGCGCTGGCCCCGCATGCGCAGGCGGTGGTGTACCTGACCGTCGACACAGGTGGCGACGTGCCGGCGTCCGTCCACCACCGACTCACGTTGCGGCAGGACGGCAGGGAGTCGGAACTCCGGAGCCCGAACGTGCCGGTCCCGACAGCCACGGGGCCAGTGCTCGGCCCGCCCGTGCGCGGCGGTTCGTGGGTGGCGGTCTACAGCGACAAGTGGCCGCGCGGGCACCGTCGCGTCTTCATCGAGACGAACGGGCATGCCCGCCTGCCGGGCCGTTTCGCGATCGACTGGATGAAGGTCGACGACCAGGGCAGGACGCTGAAGAACGACTCCGGCCTCGCCGCCAGCTCGTATTCCTACGGCGCCAAGGTGCTGGCGGTCGCCGACGCGTACGTGGCCGCCGTACGCGACGGTGTCACGGAAGCCCGCCTGATCGCGGACAACCAATCCCACCCGCACCCGGACGCGGCCGGCAATTACGTTTCACTGGATCTCGGAAGCGGACGATTCGCCACCTACGAACACCTGCGCCCCGGCAGCATCGAGGTCGCCAAGGGCGAGCGCGTCCGCAAGGGCCAGGTCATCGCCGAAGTCGGATTCTCCGGCGATTCGACCGAACCTCACCTGCACTTCCACGTCTCCGACTCGGCGATGCCGCTGGAGGGCGAAGGCCTGCCCTACGTTATGGATCGCTTTCGCGTGACGGGGCGGATCACCGACTGGCAGGTTTTCGGATCGCAGCGCTGGACGGACGTCCCGCCGCGCATTGTCGAACGCGAGTTCCCGGAATCCGGCGACGTGGTCGATTTCACGACGCGTTGAAACGCTCGTCAGCCCCCGCGCGCATGAACACTGCGCACAAAGCTTCCATTCCCGCCCGGTCGTCCTCGTCGAAGCGCGCGAGATTCGGGCTGTCGACGTCCCACACGCCCAGCAACGTGCCGTCGGCGCGGACCAGCGGCACCACGACTTCCGAGCGCGAGGCGCCGTCGCAGAAGATGTGGTTGGGGTGGGCGTTGACGTCTTCCACGACCTGG
>DASSNH010000150.1:0-7650 GCA_035701405.1 Rhodanobacteraceae bacterium | reverse complement strand
GACGTTCACGATCGCGGCGTTGCCGTGCTGCGCGAGCCGCGGGTAGGCGAGCCGGCACAGGTCGAACGCCGCGACACTGTTGAGGCGCACCACGCCTTCGAGCTCGGCGGATTCGAGCTCCAATGTCGCGCGCTTGATGTTGCCGCCCGCATTGTTGACCAGCAGCGACAACGGCACGTCGAGGTCGGCGATCCAGTCGAAGATCGCCAGGCGGTCCTCGGCGTCGCCGACGTCCGCCGCGAACAGCCGCGGTTCGCAGTCCGGGAATTCGTCGGCGAGTTCGTCGCACGCGGTTTGCAACTCGGCTTCGTCGCGCGCGACCAGCAGGGGCTGCGCGCCGAGCGCGGCGAATTCGCGCGCGCAGGCGAGGCCGATACCGCGGCTGGCGCCGGTGATGAGGCAGGTCTGGCCGTCGAGTCGCCAGCGGCCGGGAGATGCATTCACGCGCGGACTCCGTCGGGCGTCCCGCGGAGCTTAGCGCAGCTTGCAAGGCGCTGCCTTCCGCGCGAGACTGCGCGCCATGATCCGTCCGCTCGCACTGTCGTTCATCGTCGCCCTGTTGGCGGGGTGCTCGCCGCATGCGCCAGTCAGCTCCGATGGGGGTGCTAATGCGAATGCGGCGCCTGCTTCCGCGACGACCAACGCGCTGGCGGGTACGCCGATGTCCGAATACGGCCACGCCCTCAACCGCGCAAAGAACGTGCAGAACATCGTCAACGACCAGGCCAAGAAGCAGGCCAAGGCCATCGATGCCGCGACCGGCGGCCATTGACGTTCTCGTAGGAGCGGCGCATGGCCGCGATAGCGCGCGACGATGGCGTTGCCGAAGACGGGGCGGGCGGATTACCCACCCGCCCCGCTGCACGCTAGAAGCGATACTCGGCCTGCGCCGACACCATGTCGGTCGTAAGGTTCAGGTTGGCCTTGTCGGCGTGGTAGTAGTCGTAGCCGATTCCGACGCCGAAGTGCCGCGTGAAGTCGTAGCCGACGCCGACGCCGCCGTACCAGCCCTGCGAATTTCGGTGGGTGTCGACCGGGTTGATGTCGTTGCTCATCCCGTGGCCGCTCCACTCGTAGAGACCGGCGCGGAAGGAACCGTACCAGTTCGGCGTGAAGCTGTACTTGGCGTTGCCGCCGAACGTCCAGCCGTGCAGCGACGCGTGGCCGGGCGAGATCACCGGCTGCGAGTTGAATACGTTCTTGACGTCGACGTTGCCGAGGTCGTTGTAGCCGATTTCGGGGCCGACCGCGAAGTTCGGGGCGACCTCCCAGCGATAGCCGCCGTTGATGGCGTAGCCGGTGTCGTTGCCCGAGTTGATCCCGTGCTTGATGTTGGTGGGCCCGACGTTGCCGTTGATGAAGGCGCCGCTATCCGCACCGGGGGTTGTGTCCTGCGCAAAAACGGGCGCGGCCGCGAAAACCGCGGCGGTGGCGAGGACGATTGCAGTCTTGCGCATGATTGTCTCCACTTGTTAGGTCGTTCACGCATGCCATGGGTCGCACGCGCTTGGCCATTGAGACTGGAGGCAATCGGCAACGTTCGTTAAGGTTTCGCTAGCGCCTCAGGCGGGGTTCATGGCGTTCATGGAGGCGTCACCGGCATGAACGCGGGCTGTGCAGGCGCTGGAATCGTGCGCGGAATTTCAGCCGCCTGCGCCGTCGATCCTCGCACCGTCGGTGGCATCGAATGCGTGCAAACGAGAGGGATCGAATTGCAACCGCACGCGTGTGCCCGGCGTAGGCAACGCCTGCGGCGGGATCCGCGCCACCAGCGCGATGTCACCATGACGGAGGTTGAGGAACACCTCGTTGCCGACCGGCTCGATCACTTCGAGTGTCGCTTCGAACTGCACGCACGACGTCGTTGCCTCGTCGCCCGCGAGTTCGAGGTCTTCGGGCCGCAGGCCGAGGACGACGTCGCGGCCGCGGCACGTTTCGAGTCGAGCCGACGCGATGCCGGTCTCCCCGAGGGGAAGGCTCGCGCCGCCCATGTCGAACCCCGGGCTGGTACCCGCGCCCAGCCTGCCGCGGAAGAAATTCATCGAGGGGCTGCCGAGGAAACCGGCGACGAACAGGTTCGCCGGTTGCCGGTAAAGGCGCATCGGCGTATCGACCTGCTGGACCTCGCCGGCGTCCATCACCACGATGCGCTGGCCGAGCGTCATCGCCTCGACCTGGTCGTGGGTCACGTAGATCATCGTCGCCGCGAGCCGCTGGTGCAGGCGCGCGATCTCCACCCGCATCGCCGCGCGGAGCTTCGCGTCGAGGTTGGACAGCGGCTCGTCGAGCAGGAACACCTTGGGCTCGCGGACCAGTGCGCGTCCCAGCGCCACCCGCTGGCGCTGGCCGCCCGACAGGCGGCGGGGGCGCGCGTCCAGCAATTCCGACAAGCCGAGCATGTGCGCCGCGGCCGCCACGCGCCCGGTGATTTCCGCGCGCGGCAGCCCGCGCAGTTTCAGCCCGAACGCGAGGTTCTCGGCCACCGTCATGTGCGGGTACAACGCGTAGTTCTGGAACACCATCGCGATGTCGCGCTCGCGCGGCGCGAGATCGTCGACCACCCGACCGCCGATCCGGATCGTGCCGGAGGTGATCGTTTCGAGGCCGGCGATCGCGCGCAGCAGGGTGCTCTTGCCGCAGCCGGACGGACCCACCAGTACCAGCAGTTCGCCATCCGCGACCGTGAAATCGGCGCCGGCCACGGCGAGCTTGCCGTTGTCGTAGACCTTGCGCACCTTGTCGAGTTGAACGGTCGCCATGGAGGTAAGTGCTGGCTGGTGTGATGTTTCGCTTCGCCAAACGCCGGCAGGGATCTTGAAGCCCCCTTCACAGGGAGGCGGCCGCAGGCCGGGCGCGCAGCGCTGGTGGGGATGGGTGTTGATGACGCGCTCCACCCGCCCGCCTGGCCTCACCCGCCGGGGCGGAGCCACCCGCCCGACGTTTTCGACATCGGCCACCCGCGGCACGTTATCATGCCGATGTAATCGCTTACACCAGCGGGGATATCCATGCCGGCAGAAGCCTCGGCGGCCGTCGAACCCTTTCCGGGAGGGTTCCTCTGGGGCTGCGCGACTTCGGCGTACCAGATCGAGGGATCGCCGCTCGCCGACGGCGCAGGGCCGAGCAACTGGCACCGGTTTTCGCATACGCCGGGACGCGTTCGCGATGGTGATACGGGCGATGTCGCCTGCGACCACTACCGGCGCTGGCGCGACGACATTGCGCTGATGCGCGCGCTCGGCATGCGCGCCTACCGCTTCAGCATCGCCTGGAGCCGGGTGCTTCCGGAAGGTCGCGGCCGGGTCAATCCGGAAGGCCTCGCGTTTTACGACCGTCTCGTGGATGCGCTGCTCGAGAACGGCATCCAGCCGATGGTCACGCTCTATCACTGGGACCTTCCGGCCGCGTTGGACGATCGCGGCGGCTGGTTGAATCCCGACAGCCCCGGCTGGTTCGCGGACTATGCGCAAGTCGTGTTCCGCAAGCTCGACGATCGCGTCGGCCTGTGGGCGACGATCAACGAACCGTGGGTGGTGACCGACGGCGGCTACCTGCACGGAGTGCTCGCACCGGGCCACCGCAGCCGATACGAGCCCGTGATCGCGGCGCACCATCTGCTGAAGGCGCACGGTGCCGCGGTGCAGGCGTATCGCGCGGAAGGCCGCAACAATATCGGGATCGTCGTCAACCTCGAGCCCAAGTACCCGGCAACCCAAGGTGCCGACGACCTCGCCGCCACCGCACGCGCCGACGCCTACATGAACCGTCAGTTCCTCGATCCGGTGTGCCGCGGCAGCTACCCGGATGAAATGAAGGAGCTGTTCGGTGACGCCTGGCCCGAATGGCCGCAGGAGGACCTGGGGCAGATCCGCCAGGCGATCGATTTCGTGGGCGTGAACTACTACACCCGCAGCGTCACGCGCCACGACGGACGCGCCTGGCCGCAGCGCGCCAGCGGGGTGCCGCAAAGGCGCGCGACGCGCACCGAGACCGGCTGGGAAGTCTATTCGCAGGGGCTTACCGACGTCCTGAACTGGGTGTCGGCCCGCTACGGCCGTCCGCCGATCTACATCACCGAAAACGGCGCGGCGTTCTACGATCCGCCGACCGTGGACGGCCGCGTCCAGGATCCGCTGCGGGTCTCCTACCTGCGTGCGCACCTGCGCGCGGCGCGCGCCGCGATGCGCCAGGGCGTCGATCTGCGGGGGTACTTCGTATGGTCGCTGCTCGACAATTTCGAATGGGCGCACGGCTACGCCAAGCGCTTCGGGATCGTGCACGTGGACTTCGCGACCCAGCAGCGCACGCCCAAGGCCAGCGCCAGGTTCTACGCCGACGTCATCGCCAGCCACGGCGCCGTGCTGCTGCCGGCGTGATCTGCTTCGGCGCGACGCTCCGCAGCGGATCGGCAAGCCGCGCAACGACGTGCAGGTTGGGCTTCCCCGCATGAAGCCGCGGGTCACCCCAACCTACACAGCGCCGCTCTCACCCTGTCACGCCCGGACATGTAGGTTGGGTTGATCCCGGATGCAATCCGGGAGAAGCCCAACATTGTCTCGCGGGAAGACGTCGGGCTTCCCGGCATGAAGCCGCGGGTCAACCCGACCTACCACAGCGCCGCTCTCACCCTTTCACGCTTCCCAGCAGCAGGCCGCGCAGGTAATAGCGCTGCAGCGCCAGGAACAGCGCCAGCACCGGCACCACGGTGACGACGGCGCCCGCCATCATCAAGCCGCTGTCCTGCACGTGTTCGCGCGAGAGCGAAGCGAGGCCTACGGGCAGGGTGTAGTACTGCTGGCCGGTCAGCGCGATCAACGGCCACATGAAGTCGTTCCACGCCATCAGGAAGGTGAACACCGCGAGCGTCACCAGGATCGGTTTCAGCAGCGGCAACACCACCTGCACGAAGATCCGCAGTTCGCCCGCACCGTCCACGCGCGCCGCTTCCAGCAGTTCCCCGGGGATGCTGCGCGCGTACTGTCGCACCAGGAAAATCCCGAACACGCTCGCCATCGCCGGCAGGATCACCGCCGCGTAGGTGTTCACCAGCCCGACGTATTTCAGCAACAGGAACAGTGGCAGCATCGCGACCTGCGCCGGGATCACCAGCGCGCCGATCACCGCACTGAACAACTTCTCCCGCCCGGCGAATCGCAGCTTCGCGAAGGCGTAGCCGGCCAGCGTGTTGCATGCCAGCGAGAGCACGGTGATCGAGGTCGAAATGATCAGGCTGTTCGCGAAGTAGCGGCCCATGCCGGCGTGCGCGAACAGCTCGCGGTAGTTGTCGAGGGTCGGGTGCAGCGGCAGCATCGGCGGCGGCAGGTTGTTGGCCTCGCCCGGCTGCATGAACGACACCGACAGCATCCAGAACAACGGGAACAGCGCCAACGCCGCGCATGCGACGAGCGCACCGTTGATCAGCACTGGCTTGGCAAAGCGCTTCATGCGTTGTCCCCGCGCGGTTCGCCGAAACGCCAGATCAGGGCCGTGGCCGCGAACATCACGAGGAACAGCATGAAGGCCACCGCGGAGGCCGTGCCCATGTTCCACCACTTGAAGCCGTCGTCGTACATCAGGTACAGCACGCTCACCGTGCTCTGCAGCGGCCCGCCCTGGGTGATCACGTAGGGTTCCGCGAACAACTGGAAGTAGCCGGAGACGGTGAGGATGGCGACCAGCACCAGGATCGGCGAGAGTGCGGGCAGGGTGATGTGGCGGAACTGCCGCCACGCGGAGGCGCCGTCGATCCGCGCAGCTTCGTAGAGGTCCGCCGGAATCGCCTGCAGCCCGGCGAGCAGGATGATCATGTTGTAGCCGAAGTTCTTCCAGACCGCGAACAGGATGATCATCGGCATCGCCCAGTTCGGATTGCCCAGCCAGTCGATCGGTGGCAGCCCGAGGTGCACCAGCACGAAGTCGACAAGGCCATATTGCGTGTTGAAGAGGTACCGCCAGATCACCGCGACGGCGACGACCGTCGTCACCACCGGCGCGAACAGCGCGGTGCGGAACAGCGGCTTCATTCGCGCCACCTGCGAATTCAGGAGCAGCGCGGTGCCGAGCGACACCAGCATCGAAAGCGGCACGCCCACCACCACGAAATACAGCGTGTGCCAGAGCGCGGCCCAGAACAGCGGCCGGTGCAGCAAGGCCCAATAGTTCGCGAGGCCGACGAATCGCAGGTTGTGGATGTCGGCGAGCGCGTACAGGTCGTAATCGGTGAGGCTCAAGGCCAGCCCCGCCAGCACCGGCAGCAGGAAGAACACCCCCAGCACCAGCAGCGCCGGCGCGAGGAACAGCCATGCGGCGGAGGCACGGTTCATATGTACCTGCCTCCTCGCGACGTGCATCCCCCCGCGCCTTCGGCGCGGCCCCCTTCGTTCCGAAGGGGGTGAATAGGTTGTCTTCCCCCTTCGCGTGCGAAGGGCGGAGCGAAGCGAACGCGCGCGCAGCGCGACCGAGGGGGATGGCTCTTGCGCGCGGCGCCCAGATGCGCGCGAGTTCGATTGCGTTCACTCATCTTGCCGCTCCAGCACCCAGCGCCGCTTGGCGAGGATCGTATCGGCGCGGGCGTCCATTTGCGCGGTGGCTTCGTCGATCGTCAGTTGCCCTGCAATCGCGCGCGCGGCGAGCTCCTGCATCATGTTGACGATCTGTTCCCATTCGGGCACCTGCGGCGCCGGACGCATGTGCTCGAGCTGCGCGCGGAAGGCGCGGAGTTTCGGATCGCTTTTCAGGACCGGGCTGTTCCACGCCGAACGGCGGGCCGGCAGGTCGCCCAATTGTTCGTAGAACTTCACCTGCACGTCGGGTCGCGATAGGTATTCGACCAGCGCCCAGGCGGCCTGTTTGTGGCGCGACGAACGCGGGATCACCAGGCTCGATCCGTAGGTGACCGAATCGCCGGGGCCATCCGGGCCCGGCAGTTGTGCCGTCGACCATTCCGATTGCTGTGCGGCCGGCATGCGCTTGCGGAATTCCCCGATGTTCCACGGACCCGACAAATAGAACACGAAATCGCCGCGCGCGAACGCCTGCCATGGATTGGTGACCTGCACGTTGGTGTACGGCGGTACGCCGCCGCGCTTGAACAGGCCGACGTAGAAGGCCAATGCGCGCTTGAAACCGGCACTTTCGAAATTGCCGTAACGGCCGCCGTCGCGGAGCAGCGGCACGTGCTGCTGGAGCGCCAACGCCAGCAACTGGTCGTATTCGTTGGTCGGCAGCAGGGCGCCCCAACGCTTGCCGTCGCTGCTGGTGTGGATCGTGTCCATCTGCGCCTGCCATTCGGCCCAGGTGCGCGGCGGTGCTTCGTGCCCGGCTTCACGCAGGAGGTCCACCCGATAGAACAGCAGGCGCGTATCGACGTACCAGGGGATGCCGTACAGTACGTCCTCGACGCGGTTGGTGGCCCAGGCGCTTGCGAAATAATCGTCCTCGCGTATCGTGGCGGAACCATCGGCCCGCGCTTGCAAGGGTTCCAGGGCGTGCAGCGCGGCGAACTCGGGGATCCAGGTGTTGCCGATCTGCGCGAGGTCGGGCAGCGAGCCGCCGGCGTAGGCCGTCAGCAGCTTCTCGTGCGCCGCGGTCAGCGGGATCTGCTGGATGCGGACGTGGATGTCGGGATGCGCTTTTTCGAACGCCGGCAGG
>DASSNH010000149.1:0-20591 GCA_035701405.1 Rhodanobacteraceae bacterium | reverse complement strand
CATGGCAACGACTAAAGCCTTCAATCTGGGATTGCTTGGCATCATTGAGCTCCTGCTGGATGGAAGGAGCACGGATGCGCAACGCGACACGCATCCGTGCGACGCGATACGAATCCGCGATGCGTACTCCCCACCCGGCGGAGAAACCGCCAAGTCCCTTTTATTCCCTCGCATGCAACACGCCGGTCGACACGGCGCGCGTGCGGATTGTCCGCCCGGCGCCCTCAACACCGGATGGGACCTTCCAAACGTAAACAAATGCAAATACCCGGTCACGCTGCGTTGCAACAATCCATTCAGCGCGCGGACAGCAACTTGAACGGGTGGCGAACTGGTGAGGGGTCGCAGTCGACTTTCGATCCAGCCGATGCAAGGTTGCAAACACGGGACCGAAAGTCGACTCTGACCCCGGTTTTCGGTGTTCCTACATCATGCCGGTCTGGAGCTTGGCCTCGTCCGACATCATCGCCTGGTTCCACGGCGGATCGAACACCAGGTCGATCTGCGCCTCGGCGACCGTCGGAATCATTTCCAGCTTGGTGCGCGCGTCTTCGACCAGGATGTCGCCCATGCCGCAACCGGGCGCCGTCAGCGTGAGCTTGACGTACACCTTGCGCTGCCCGTCCTCGAGATGCTCCATCGACAGGTCGTAGACCAGGCCCAGGTCGACGATGTTGATCGGAATCTCCGGGTCGAAGCAGGTGCGCAATTGCTCCCACACGATGACTTCGACGTCCTCGTCGCCCGCGTTCTCGGGCACCCGTAGGGGCTCCGGCGGTGCCTTGCCGAGCGCGTCGGCATCCTTGCCATCGATCCGGAACAGGCTGCCGTCGACGTACACCGTGAAACTGCCGCCCAGCGACTGGGTGATGTAGCCGGTTTGCCCGGCGGGCAGGTTCACCACGTCGCCGTACGGTACGTGCACCGCATGGCAATCGCGTTGCAGGGTGAAGGGTTCGCTGCTGGCACTGAATCCGGGCATGGTCTCTCGCGGCGTGCGGTGAAGTTCGTGGATGCATCGGGCAACCACCCGACAGGATAGCAACGGCCCATCCCGCTTCCCATGATGGAGGTCAGCTCCCGGTCCGCAAGGTCCCGGCGCCGGCAAAAGCTCGACCGCGTCGCGGCGCGGTCGATGCCGCTGGTCTATCATCGGTCGAACGACCTTCCCGAAAGGGCCCGCGTGGACGACCCCGCCCATTCCATGTCCGCCGCCAAGTCCGCGCGCAAGCCGGCCGCCATCCTTGCATTCGTCGCCGGCGGGTTGACCTCGGCCTTCGGCTGGCTGATGTGCACCCTCGCCACCGGTGCGCTCGCGGCATTCGCGGCGCTCGTGCTGGGCATTCGCCCGAGCTGGTTGATCCTGGTGCTGGCGCTGCCGCTCGCGCTGGTCCTCAAGCTGTGTGGTTGCCTGGTCGAGCGGTGGGCCGGGCCGATCGCCGCGCTCGCGGTGCTGTTGGCCGGGTTCTACGCGGTGAGCCTGGTGGCGATCGCGCGGATCGCCGCGGTCACCGGCTTCCCGTTCGGGTTGGCATTTCGCACCGGCGGCTTCGGCCTCACCCTGCAGGTCGCCGAACTGGGCCTGGACGCGATCGCGGTCCTGGTCTACGCGGCCGCGGCCGTCGCCGCCGCGCTCCTGGCGACTTGGCTCACGCGTCCGCCCGCGCGCCGTTGAACCGCGACCAGCGACAACGCCGGCGACTGATGAAAAGCGCCTTTTGACGCGGATTTGCGCGGATCAAACAAGCAGAACTGCTTTATCGGCTCTTATCCGTGTAAATCCGCGTCAAATGGGTTTTCGCTGTCCGCGCTCAGGCATCCACGTTCTTCAAACCCGCCACGAGTTCGCCCGCGGCGGCCTGCCCATCGCCGTACAACATGCGGGTGTTGTCGGCGTAGAACAGCGCGTTTTCGATTCCCGCAAAGCCCTTGCCGCGGCCGCGCTTGATCACGATGACGTTCTTCGCGTTCGCGACGTCGAGGATCGGCATCCCGTAGATCGGTGAGTTCTTGTCGGTGCGCGCGACCGGGTTCACCACGTCGTTGGCGCCGATCACGAGCGCGACGTCGATGTTCGGGAACTCCGGGTTGATGTCGTCCATGTCCTCGATCAGGTCGTAGGGCACGCCGGCTTCCGCCAGCAGCACGTTCATGTGACCGGGCATCCGGCCCGCGACCGGGTGGATCGCGAACTTCACCTTGACGCCCCGGTCGATCAGCAGCTTCGCGAACTCCCAGATCTTGTGCTGCGCCTGCGCGACCGCCATGCCGTAGCCCGGGACGATCGCGACGCGCTCGGCGTAAGCCATCATCACCGCCGCGTCGGCCGCGTCGATCGGTTTCAGCGCGCCCGCGATTTCCTGCTGCGCCGCGCCGCTGCCCGCGCCGAAGTTGCCGAACAGCACGTTGCCCAGCGAACGGTTCATGGCCTTGGCCATCAACTGGGTCAGCAGCGTCCCGGCCGCGCCCACCACCATCCCCGCGATGATCATCGCCTCGTTCTGGAGCACGAAGCCTTCGAATGCGACCGCGAGGCCGGTGAAGGCGTTGTACATCGAGATCACGACCGGCATGTCGGCGCCACCGATCGGCAGCGTCATCGCGACGCCGAACACCAGCGACAGCACGAAGAACGCGGCCAGCAGGCCCCACGCGAAGGCATGGCCTTCGATGCCCGCCGCCAACGCCAGCGCACCGCATACGACCGCCGCGACGAAGATCGCGAGGTTCACCCAGCGCTGCAGCGGGAACACGAAGCGCCGGTCCATCCAGCCCTGCAGTTTCGCGAACGCGATCAGCGAGCCGGTGAAGGAGATCGCGCCGATCAGCGCGCCGACGAATGCAAGCGTCATTTCGACCGCGCCGAGGTGCCCCGAGATCGTGGCCCAGGCTTCGGGTTGCACCGGCAACGTATCCGGAATGAGCGTCAACGCGGCGTTGAACCGGATCAGTTCGACCGCGCCGATCGCCGCCGCCGCACCGCCGCCCATGCCATTGAACAGCGCAACCATCTGCGGCATCGCGGTCATCGGCACGCGTCGCCCCACCCACCAGGACAGCCCGACCCCGAGGACGATCGCGCCGATCATCCAACCGAGGTTGTGCATGCCCGGCAGGAAGAACGTCACCAGGATCGCGGCCGCCATGCCTATCCCGGCCCAGATGATTCCGCGCCGCGCGGTGCGCGGCGAACTCATCCGTTTCAGACCCCAGATGAACAGGACGGCGGCAATGAAGTAGATCGCTTCGACGACGGTGGGGACCCACCCGGGGAGCGCCATCACTTCTTCTCCACCGATCGCGGAGACGCGGGTTTGCTGGCCTTGAACATCTCCAGCATCCGCTCGGTGACGACGTAACCGCCCGCCACGTTGCCCGCGGACAACAGCACCGCGATCACTCCGATGGTGATTTCGGCCGGCGTTTCCGCATGGCCCAGCGCGACCATCGCGCCGACCAGCACGATCCCGTGCACGAAGTTGGATCCCGACATCAACGGGGTATGCAGGATGACCGGGACCCGGCTGATGATTTCGTAGCCGGTAAACGCCGCCAACATGAAGATGTACAGTGCAAGAAAACCGGTAATCATGTTTCCCCTCCCTGCGGACGTGGGCCATCATACCGTCTGGAGCGGCTGGCATGCGGCGGTCAACCCCGCGGGCGCTGATGCGTTATCTGGGGGAAGTGCGGATGCGCGAGACCAAGGATGCCAAAGAGCTTCCGGCCAACGGAGCTGCGATGACCGCCGCGGCAGCCCTCGAAGCCGTGCCGTCGCAGGCCCTGGACATCGAGCGATCGTCGCCGGCAAGCCTCGAGGCCTTCCTCGCCTCCGTCGAGCGGCGCGCGTGGCGGATGGCGGAAATCGCGTTGCGCGATCCCGACGAGGCACTGGACGCCGTGCAGGACGCGATGTTGCGGCTGGTCCGGCATTACGCCGGCAAGCCCGCCGAAGAATGGGCGCCGCTGTTCTGGGGCATCCTGCGGAGGCGGATCACGGACCTGCAGCGTCGGCGCACGGTGCGCAACCGGGTCCTGGCCTGGACGGGCCACGCGGCGAGCGACGACGCCGAAACGCTGCCGGCCTGGGAAGCACCGGACCAGGGACCGGACCCGCCGCGCATGCTGGCATCGCGGCAGGCACATGCGGCGATGTCGAAGGCGATCAGGGCGCTGCCGCGCCGCCAGCAACAGGCCTTCCTGTTGCGGGTGCTGGAAGGACTGGATGTCGCTGATACGTCGAAAGCGATGGGCTGCAGCGAAGGCAGCGTCAAGGCCCATCTGTCGCGCGCCATGGATGCGCTGCGCACGCAATTGGAGGACTGGCGATGACTGATCTCAACCACAACAACCTCAACAGCTTGCATAGCGATGATGAAGTCATTGCTCGTGCACGTTCCCTCTTCAAGAGCGCCTGCGAGAACACCGACTCCTATCACGCCCTGCGGTTGGGGCTCGCCCGCCGCAAGGCGCTGAACGCCGGCGCAGGGCATCGCTTCGGCGGGTTCTGGACGGCACTGGCAGGCACCGCCGTCGCCTGCTGCGTCCTCACCCTCGGGGCGGTCTGGATGCGGGCCGGGGGCCAAGGCGGCCAGGCCGCGGCGATCGCGTCGACCCACGCCGCGATCACGGCCGAATCCGCAGGCCATCAGGAAGCCGGCGTACCGGACGTCGGCAATGGCCAGATGGAGATGGTCGAAGACCTCGCCTTCTATCGCTGGCTGGCCACCCAGCCGGCCCTCAGCTCGGCCGGTTCACGAGGGAGTCGTTGATCATGCGCCCGTGGTACCAGCCGCTTCGGCTGCTCGCCCTCGCGTGCCTCATCGCCCCACCGACCACCGTCCTTGCGCAAGCCAGCCCGGCGCAACCGGCGCCTGCCGCAGCGGATGCCTCCGGGCAACCGCTGGCGTGGTCCGGGCTATCCGCCGACCAGCAGCGGATGCTTGCGCCGATGCAGGACCAATGGAACCAGTTGCCAGCCTCGCGCCAGCAGCGCCTCGCCGGCCTTGCGCAGCGCTGGGCCAGCCTGCCGCCGGATCGCCAGCAGCAGATCCGGGATCGGCTGAGCAGCCTGGCAGGGATGACGCCGGCCCAGCATCACCAGCTGCGCGAAAACGCGCGCGCCTTCCGCAACCTCACGCCGGAAGAACGCGAGAAAGTCAGCGCGGCATTCCGCAAGTTCCAGTCGCTGCCGCCGGACCAGCGCCGCGCGCTGCGCGAGCGCTGGCAGAAGATGACGCCCGAGCAGCGCGGGCGCTGGAACCCAAGCGGCGGCCGCCGGGCCCGCCCGTCGCCACGGTCGAGCGGCGGGAGTTGAGGGCGACCACCGTCGCGGTAGTTCTCATGCCTTGCCGAACAGAACCTCGCCGTCGCGCGCGACGCAGGTTTTCGCGACCAGTTCGTCTTCGAAATCCGGTTTCCACGCGCCGTCGGCGATCACGAGTTCGCTGAAGTGCGCGAGGTTGCGCGCATACATTTCCGAGGCATGCAAGGGCGCGCCTGACGGAAGGTTCAGCGGGCCAATGATCGTGACGCCGTCGCGCTCCACCCGCTCGCCCGGCGTGGTCGCTTCGCAGTTGCCGCCGCCTTCGGCGGCCAGATCCACGATCACCGCACCGGCTTTCATGCCGTCCACCATGGACAGCGGAATGATCCTGGGCGAGGGCCGCCCCGGCACCGCGGCGGTGGTGACGATCACGTCGACCGTCTTGACGTGTTCGGCGAGCCTGGCCTGTTGCGCGGCACGTTCCTCGGCGGTGAGCTCGCGCGCATAGCCGCCCTGCCCCGCGGCGCTGACGCCGAGGTCGAGGAACTTCGCGCCCAGCGATTCGATCTGCTCGCGGGTTTCCGGGCGCACGTCGAAGCCCTCGACCATCGCGCCCAGCCGGCGCGCAGTCGCGATCGCCTGCAGGCCTGCCACGCCCGCGCCGATCACGAGCACCTTGGACGGACGCAACGTGCCGGCCGCGGTCGTCATCATCGGGAAAAGCTTGGGCGCGGATTCGGCCGCGATCAGCATCGCCCGGTAGCCCGCGACCGCCGCCTGCGAGGACAGCACGTCCATCGCCTGCGCACGCGTGGTCCGCGGCAGCAGCTCCAGCGAGAATGCGGCAAGCCCGCGCTGCGCATAGGCGGCAAGCCGATCGGCGGGGGCGTGCGGATGCAACTGGCCGATCAGCGCCGCGCCCTGCTTCATTCCGGCGACGCGATCCTGCGCCGGGGGTTGAACACACAACACGACGTCGGCCTGCTGCGCCACCGCATCGCCCGTGGCGAATTCGACGCCGGGATACGCGGCATCGGGGAACCCCGCACGCTCGCCCGCGCCATGCTCCAGCGATACCCGCAAGCCGCGCGAAGCGAATTTTTTCGCGGTCTCCGGTGTTACCGCGACGCGGCGTTCCCCGTCGGCGGTTTCGCGCAAGGCGGTAATGGTGATCGGCATGGTTTGCTCCCGCGGCAATGCCGGCATCCTAGCCCATGGCCGGGTCGAGCGGTATGGCGCGGCTGCTAGACTGACCGGATGAGGGATGATCATGCGCTCGAATTCCTGCGCAACCGCCGCTCCGTGCCGGCTGCGCAACTGGCGCCGCCCGGCCCCACGCCGGAGCAACTTCGCGAAATCATCGCCACCGCGATCCGCGTACCAGACCACGGCAAGCTGACGCCGTGGCGGCTGATTGCCTTCACCGGCGACGCCGGCGCGCGCTACGGCGAGGCCCTCGCGGCACTGCACGTGCAGGTCGATCCCGGCGTGCCCGGGAAGAAGCTCGCCAAGGACCGCGAGCGCTTCGCGCACTCGCCGGTGGTGCTCGCGGTGATCGCGCGCATCGACGAGCGGCATCCGAAGATTCCGGCGCAGGAACAACTGCTGTCGGCGGGCTGCCTCGGCTTCAACTTGTTGCTGGCGGCGCAGGCGGCCGGATTCGCCGCGCAGTGGCTGACGGGCTGGTCGTGTTACGACCCTGCGGCGGCGAAACTGCTGGGCCTCGCAGCCGGCGAGCGGGCGATCGCCTACATACACGTCGGCAGCCGCGAGTCCGAACCGCCCGAGCGCAACCGTCCCGACGTCGACGAGGTCGTCAGCGCGTGGACGGACTGAAGGAGGCGACGCCAGCGTCGGCGGCGATCTCGACGCTCTACCTGATCGACGCCAGCATGTACGTGTTCCGCGCCTGGCATTCGATGCCGAACGTGTTCTTCGACTGCGACGGCGAGCCGGTCAATGCCGTGCACGGCTTCGGCCGGTTCCTGCTGGATTTCCTCGAGCGCACCCGCGCGACCCACGCCGTCGCGGCGTTCGACATCGCGCTCACCAGTTCCTTCCGCAACGCCATCTATCCCGCCTACAAGGCCAACCGCGAACCCGCGCCGCCGGAATTGAAGCGACAGTTCGAATGCTGCCGGGAACTGGCCGCCGCCTTCGGCCTCACCGTGCTGGCGGACGCCGCGTACGAAGCCGACGACCTTATCGGCAGCGTGCTGCACGCCGCGCACGGACAGGGGCTCCGCGGCGTGATCGTCTCGGCCGACAAGGATTTCGGGCAATTGCTGCGGGATGGCGCCGAGCAGTGGGACTACGCGCGCGGGCAACGCTGGGGCGCCGCGGGCGTATCGGCACGGCTTGGAGTCGAGGCGCACCAGGTGGTCGACTACCTCGCATTGACCGGCGATGCCATCGACAACATCCCGGGCGTGCCCGGCATCGGACCCAAAGGTGCCGCCGCGCTGCTGGCGCATTTCGGCGATCTCGAAACCCTGCTCGCGCGTGTCGACGAGGTACCGTTCCTCAGGTTGCGCGGCGCCGCATCGATGGCCGCGAAGCTGCGCGTCCACGCCGTGCAGGCGCGCCTGTCGCAGCGGCTTGCGCGGATCGCGCTGGATGCGCCGGTGCCGGGCCATCCGGACCGGCTGCAACGCCAGGCACCCGACGCGACCGCGCTCACGGCATTGTTCGAGCGGTTCCGCTTCGGGCCGCTCACCCGTATCCGCGCGCTCAAGATCCTGCAGATGGAGGCGATCGCATGACGCACGCACCGCGCGTGCCGGCCGACGCCGACGCGCCTGTCGAAACGCTCTATGCGGGGCGCTGGCTGACGCTGCGCCAACGTGGGGGTTGGGAATTCGTCGAGCGCAACAATCCGGAGGGTGCGGTGATCATCGTCGCGGTGACGCCGGAAGACCGCGTGCTGTTCGTCGAACAGTACCGGGTGCCGATCCGCCAGCGCACGATCGAAATGCCGGCGGGCCTGATCGGCGACAATGGGCACGCGGACGACGACATCGCCTCCACGGCCTGCCGCGAACTCGAAGAGGAAACCGGCTGGACCTGCGCGCGCGTCCTGCCGTTGCACGCCGGCCCGTCCTCGGCCGGCATGAGCACCGAGATGATGCACTTCGTGCGCGCACTCGGTCTGCGCAAGATCGGCGATGGCGGGGGCGACGACTCCGAAGACATCGTGGTGCACGAAGTCCCCCGCAGCGAGGCCGGCACCTGGTTGCACGCGATGACGCAGAAGGGTTATTCGATCGACCCGAAGCTGTTCGCGGGCCTGTGGTTCCTCGAGCACGAAACTTGTTCGTGCGATCGTCCGTGATCGCGGCACGACAGCCGCCTTGACCGGGTCTGGCGAAACATCAGGCGCACAGCGTAATGGACGATCGCATTACCCACTTGCCAGCGCGAAGCGCACGATCAGCAGGATCGCCATCGCGAGCATCACTGCCACCGTGAGCCCGATCCCCACCATGCGGCCGAACGAGCGGCCGGAGGCCGACGACAAGCCGATGGCGTGGAGGATCCGGGCCACGATCAGGACGATTCCGAACATGTGCAACAGGCCCGGACGGGTCTGCTCGAGCGCGAGCAGCACCAGCAACAGCAAGGCGATCGGCAGGTACTCGGCCGCATTCGCATGGGCCCGGATCGCGCGCGCGAGCACCGCGTCGCCGCCTGCGCCGAGCCCCACTCGGCGCGTGTTGCGCAACCACATCACGCGCACCGCGAGCGCCACGACCAACAGCGCCCCCAGCGCCACGTAGAACCCCGCGATCAGCATCTTCAAGGCTCCCGGATATCGCGACGCACGCGCCAGCCGGCGAAGGTCGCCGCGAGGATCGTGATCGCCACCAGGCCGGCTGCGGCCCAGGCGCGCACATCAAACCAGAAAATGGCCGCAAGGATCGCCATCGGCACCACCGCTGCCGCCAGCGGCAACAGGCGGTCGTGGCGATACCGGTCCGGGAGCAGCAGCGTGATGCCGGCCCACGCCAACAGGACCGCGAGCACGCGCCGTGCCCAGCGGAAGCGTGGCGGCTGCGGCGCATCGGTGAGCACATCGGTAAGCGAATGGCGGCCGATCAGCACCTGTGCGATCGGTTCGCCTTGCGGGTTGCGCGCCGGCACGAGCGTTCCGTTTTCATCGCGCGCGAATACGGTCAGCTCCGACGGGGCAATCCGCAACCAGCCGATGCGCAGGTCGCCCACCCGCGGCCGTCCCGGATCCTCGCTGGTCACCAGCGTCCCGTCCTGCGGCTGGAAGGTTGCGGCCATGTTGGCCGGCAGGTGCGAGAGATCGGGGTCGAAGGACTCCGGGCCCTGGATCATGCCCACCAGCTCCGGCGCCAGGTGGAAGCCGGCGACGGTGAGATCGGGCGCGTCGAAACGGGCCGCGTTGATCGGGAACGCGCCGGGATTGGCGTGGCGATCCGCGTCGTCGAATGCGGACGAGTCGATGGGGTGGTCGAACCAATCCAGCTCATAGCCCGGCCGACCGCCGAAACGGGTTTCGTTCCACTGGAACATCTCGACCTTGCGCAACAATGCGGGTGCGTCCACGGCGATGCCGAACTGTGCATCGCGCGCCGGCACCTCGACCTTGGGCGCGCCGACCGCGACGACCAGTTGGCCCTCGCTCCCGGGACCGGGCACCGCCGCTTCGCCGGTGCGGACGAATCCGCCCAGCGCGTCCTCGCCCATCGCGCGGAGGCTGTCGGCGTGCTCGGTGAAGCCGAGCAACGCCAGCCCGAGCACCAGCAGGCCCGCGCCCAGCAACGCTGCGTTGCGCGACGGGTCCTGCAAGAGTCCGGGCAGGCGGATCACGCCGCGAGCTTACAACGAAGCCCCCGCTAGGTGCGCCTGCTCGTCGCCGACCCCGTAGCGGCCCCGTTGGTCCCGGCGCGGGGTGGCCATCGCCACCGCGTGGTCGTGGGTGAAGAACAACCGCACGCCGCGCGCGATCTTGTCGTCCAGGAACGCGCGCTTTTCGTCGATCAGCATTTCGGGCGCGCGGTCATAACCCATCGTCACCGGCAGGTGCACCCACGGCCGTCCCGGGATCAGGTCGGCGCAATACACGATGCCGCCGCGGTCGCTCGGGCCGACGATTTCCGAAAGCATCAAACCCGGCGTGTGCCCCTGCGACCAGTGGAAGCGCACCGCCTTGCCCAACGTCTCCGAGTATTCGCCGTCGACCAGTTCCAGCCGGCCGCTGGCCTCCAGCAGCTCCGTCACGCCCGGCACGAACGAGGCGCGATCGCGCGGGTGCGGATCGAGCGCACGCGCCCAATGGCCGGCGCTCACGAGGTACTTCGCGTTCGGGAACAGCAAGCGCGGCGGCGCACCTTCTTCCCACGCCGCGAGCAATCCGCCGACGTGATCGAAATGCAAGTGCGACAGCACCACCACGTCGATGTCTTCGTGCGACAGCCCGGCCGCCCGCAAGGATTCCAGCAGCACGTGGCGGTCCTCGACCACACCGTAGCGCTCGCGGAGCTTCGGTTCGAAGAACGCGCCGATGCCGGTCTCGAACAGCACGTTGCGGCCATCGAGACCGGTGGCCAGCAGGCAGCGGCAGGCCAGGGGGATTCGGTTCTGCTCGTCGACCGGGACCCACTTCGACCACATCGCGCGCGGCGCGTTTCCGAACATCGCGCCGCCGTCGAGCTTCTGGGTGTTGCCTGCGATGGAGTACAGCTTCATGCGATATTTCGTACCGATCTTGTCGACACGACATGGTACTCGAGCATCCCCCCACTGCGCCTGCCTGTGGCAGACGCAGTGACCCCCTTCGCAAGCGAAGGGGGTGGCATTTCCGCCTTCCGAGTCCCGAGTCCCGAAACCTACTTCTCCGGCACGGGCACCGCGATGAACAGGTTCTGGCCCTGTCGGGAAACCAGCAGCAGCACCACGCTGCCCGGTTTGACGTTCGCGGTTTCGCGCTTGAAGGCGGCGACGTTGTCGACGGGCTTGTTGCCCACCCGCAGGACCACGTCGCCCGGCGAAAGATGCGCATCGGCGGCCGGTCCCTCGACGTCCGTGATCACCACCCCGCCCTTGCCGCTGTAGCCGAGTTGCTGGCGGATCTGGGGCGTGATGTCCTGCACGCTCAATCCGAGCAGTTTGCTGCCGCTGGTGGCGGCCGGCGCACCGGCGATCAACTCGGTCGAAAGGCCGTTGCGCGGCATCTCGCCGACCTTGAGCTTGAGCGTTCTCGGCTTGCCATCGCGGATGATGCTCATCGTCGCTTCGGTGCCCGGCGACGTCATCGCGACCGCCGGCGGCAATTGCGACGATTCGTAGATCTCGTGGCCGTTGAACCCGGTGATCACGTCACCGACCTGGAGGCCCGCCTTGGCAGCGGGGCCGTCCGGCTGGACCTGCGCGACCACCGCGCCCTGGGCTTGCTTGAGGCCCTTGGACTTGGCGATGCCTTCGGTGACGGTCTGGATGCTGACGCCGATCATCCCGCGGCTGACATATCCGTTGGTCTTCAACTGGTGCGCGGCATTCATCGCGATGTTGATCGGGATCGAGAAGGACAATCCCATCGCGCCGCCGGTGGTGGAAAAGATCTGCGAATTGATGCCGACGACCTGGCCGGAAAGATTGAACAGCGGTCCGCCGGAATTGCCGCGGTTGATCGGCACGTCGGTCTGGATGAACGGCACCGCCGGCTGGTCCTGCGCGCCCAGCGTGCGCCCGACGTAGCTGACGATGCCCGCACTCACCGAATGGTCCAGGCCGTAGGGAGACCCGATCGCGACCACCCACTCGCCGGGCTTCAGTTCATCGGAATCACCTATCTGCACGGTCGGCAGGTCGCTCGCGTCGACCTTCAGCAGCGCGATGTCGTAGATCTTGTCGGAGCCGACCACCTTGGCGGTGAAGCTCCGATGGTCGGTCAGGTGCACCTTAACCGAATCGGCGTTGGCGACCACGTGGCGGTTGGTGAGGATGTAACCGTCGGACGAGATGATGAAGCCCGACCCCATGGATTCGGCCGGGCCGGTAGGGCCACGGAACTCCGGTCCCAGCGGCATTCCGAAGAAATGCCGGAGGATGTCCGGCATCTGCGGTTCCATCTGGGTTTGCTGGCCGCCCGGATGCTCGTCGCCCATTTCGCTGGCGTGCTTGTAGTGGGCCACCACGTTCACCACGGCCGGCCCGTATTTCTGGACGATGCTGGTAAAGTCCGGCAGCGCCACGGTCGGCGTGGCGGCCAGCGCAGTGCCGGCGCCGGAAAAGCACAACAGAACGAATACGGCGGCGACCCGCCTCGCCCGGTTCAACATACGGTTCTCCTTTCGATTTGCAAAAGCCTTGCCGCCGCTGTCGGCGCGATACGGATCACCCGCGCGCGGCCGGAGCCAGCAGGAATTGCGCGCGTGCGCGGATCCACAGGGTGGTTCGCGGCTCGCCGCGAACCACGGCACCTCAGTGCCGCGAGGCGGACGCGCTCGCGGGCGGCTGCTCCGGCAACAATACGATCGAGAACGGCAGCCGCGGCTGGCCCGCCTGCAACGATGCGTAGGGCGCGGCATCACGCGAATAGGTCGCGCGCTGCAGGTAATCGGGTTGCATCAAGCCGGTGCCGTAAACGACATTGGCCGAAGCCGGTTGCGCCCCGAAGACGGTCGGCTGGCGCGAAAGCAGCCACGGCGGAATGCCGGCGTCGGCCTTGGCCGGGGCAGCAGCCAGTCCGGTGGCGGCCAGCGCCGAACCCACCGGATTCGACACCGGCCGGTCCTGCGCGACGGGCGCCGGCGCATCGATACGCGAAGCGGGCACATTGAGCATCAGGGCCGCGACCGCGACGCTCGCGGCGATGGCGCCGCCGCCGAGATAGCGTGCCCAGTGGCGGGTCCGCGACGGCGGGGCCGACTCGGTTTCGAGTGCAGCCGCGACGCCCGCGGCGAAATCGTTGTCGCGGCGCTGCGCCGACATCCGCGCGGAATCGGAAGCCAGGCACGCGCGGATCAGGTGCCAGCGCGACCAGGTCGCGCCGAGTTCGGGATCGTGGTCGAGGCGCCGCAGCAAGAAGCGGGTCGGTTCGGCGGCAAGTTCGCCATCCATCAGGGCGGACAGGTCTTCGCGGCTGGTCGGGTCCATCTCCGGGTTCCTCACTCGCACTTCGGGTCGGCTACCGACCATATGACATCGAGAAAGCGGTCCGGGTTTCATCCCGGGCAGCCTCGGTCCCGCGTTTACCTCGGCGAGACGTGTTCCGGGGTCCGCGGTCCGCCGGCGCGGCGATGCCTGGCTCGGCGGGTGGTGCTTCAGGTGTCGTCATTGGAAAGCAGTGGCCGCAATTGTTCGTCGATGGCTTCGCGGGCGCGGAAGATCCGGGACCGCACGGTGCCGATCGGGCAACCCATGCGTTCGGCGATCTCCTCGTAGGACAGTCCATCGACCTCGCGCAAGGTGATCGCGTCGCGCAATTCCTCCGGCAGCTTTTCGACCGTGGCGAACACGGTTTGTTCAATCTCCCGGCGCGCCAGTTCGTGTTCCGGGGTAGCCTCGTCGCGCAGGCGGGTGCCGGAATCGAATTGCACCGCGGTGTCCGCGTCGATGTCCTCGGCCGGCGGCCGCCGGCCCTGGGCGACCAAGTGGTTCTTGGCGGTGTTCACTGCAATCTTGTACATCCAGGTGTAGAACGCGCTGTCGCCCCGGAATGCACCAATGGCGCGATAGGCGCGGATGAAGGCTTCCTGCGCGACATCCTCGCATTCGCTCCAGTCGTGCACGTACCTCGACACCAGGCCGATGATCTTGTGCTGGTACTTCCGCACCAGCAAATCGAATGCCTTGCTGTCACCTTTGCGCACGCGTGCGACCAGGGCGCGATCGGTTTCCACATCGCCCATCCGGGCGGCACTCCCTACGGCACCGGACGCAGCGTGCGCCCCGGTGTGACCGCGCCCGGCGCGCGAAAGTTCAACCGGTTCCGCCATTTGCCTATCCCTCGCCCCGTCTGCTCTCTTGAACATGGTTGGGTCGCCGGCGACCCGGATCAAGCCTAACGCAGATCGGGTGAATCAAGCGCTGCGGGCGCCGCTAGGCAGCGTCCGCGCGACCGCGTTGCGTCGATGGATCCGGCCGCTCGGCGAGAAGGCTCGCAATGGAGGCGGCCGGCAGGGGCCGGTGGAACAGATAGCCCTGCGCGGCTTCGCAGCCCCGCTCCCGCAGGAACTCGAGCTGGCGCTCGGTTTCGACGCCCTCGGCGATCACTTGCCGCCCCTGGCGAACGGCCGCGTCCAGCATTGAAGTGATCACCGCTTCGTCGTCCGGATCGGCGCCGATGTTGCGCACGAAGCTGTGGTCGATCTTGACTGCGTCGATCGGCACCTCCGTCGCCTCGTCGGGCGCGAGGTGCCCCGCGCCGGCGTCGTCCACCACGATGCGGCAGCCGATCCGGCGGAGTGCCAGCACGGTGGCCTCCAGCTCCGGCGGCGGATGTGCGAGCACGCTCTCGGTCGCCTCCAGGTCGAGCAGGCGCGGCTCGATGCCGGCGTCGCGGCAGGCGCCCTCGATCATCGTCACCAGGTTGGGGCGCAGCCACTGCAGCGCCGACAGGTTCACCGCCAGGCGCAGCGTTGCGCCCGCGCTCCGGCGCCATTCCGCCACGTCGGCACAGGCGCGCCTCAGCACCCATTCGCCGACCGGGATGATCAGCCCGGTCTCCTCCGCCAGCGGCAGGAAGAACCCGGGGCTCAGCACGCCCAGCACCGGATGCCGCCAGCGCAACAGGGCCTCCACGCCGATGATGTCCCCGGATGCGATCTCGACCTGGGGCTGGTAGTGGACACACAACTCGCCGTTGGCTTCGGCATCGCGCAGTCGCGACTCCATTTCGCGGTACTGGCGATGCCCGTCGCCCGGGACGCTGCCGAACGCCTGCACCTGGTTGCGCCCCTGCCCCTTGGCGCTGTACATGGCCCTGTCGGCGTGCACGATCAGGCCCTCGGCATCCGCCGCGTCGTCCGGATAGATGCTCACGCCGATCGACGCCGTCACCTGTAATTCGGAACCATTGTCAAGCACCAGCGGCGCCTGCATGCCCTCCAGCAACATGCCCGCGGCGCGCGGGATGTCGGCGCGATCGACGACATGGCGAAGTATCACGATGAACTCGTCGCCCGCATAGCGGGCCACGGTGTCGGAGGCCCGCAGCAACGCACGCAGCCGCTGCGCCTCCGCGACCAGCACCTGGTCACCGATCCGATGGCCCAGCGAATCGTTGATGCCCTTGAAGCGGTCGAGGTCCACGAACAGCACCGCGAAGATTTCGCCGGTGCGGCGCGCATCCTGCAGGATGGATTCCAGCCGGTCGTTGAACAGCATCCGGTTCGGCAAGCCGGTAAGCCCGTCCAGCAGCGCACGGCCGCGTACGCGCTCGCGCTCCGCGCGCAATTCCAGCACCGCGGCGAATCTCGCGGCGAGGATTTCGAGCAGCGGCTGCAGCATCGCAGGCGGCAGCGCGTCCGCGCGCCGCGATGCGCACGCGAGCACGCCCAGCACGTTGCGACGTCCATCCAGCAGCGGCAACGCAGCGTAGCGGGTGCAGCTTGTGGCATCCACGAAACCGGCGTCGGCCGGATCGGCGGGCGGGTCAGCCGTGGAAACGGTGGCGTGGCCCTGCAACGCCCGTTGCACGAACGGAGCCGCAAGCGGGTCGGGCGCTCCCGGCGCGGACAGGCGATCCATCCGCGCGAGCGGCTCGAGGGCCTTGCCGGACGCATCGCGCCCGGCCACCGCTATCAGGTCCAACCGAAGTGCTTCCATCGCGCGTTCGAGCAGGCGGGGCAAACTCGCAGTATCCCGGCCGGACTGGAACGCTTCCGCCAGCGAACGCAGCACGACCATGAGATCGGGCTCCCTCCGCTCGTTGGCGAGCAATGGACGTGCGCCGCCCGCCGCCATCGCGGGGTTCGACGATCCCGCGCCGCCGAGCACTTCGCCGATACGCAAGCGCGCTTCCGTAGCGTCGGCGGGGATCCGCAACCATGCCCTGATGTTGTTGCATTCGGTCAGGCGTGGATCGTCGGGATGCGCATCCAGCACCGCGCCGAACAGGCCGATCACCGGTACCTCGCTGAGCCCGGTGCAAAGTAACAGCGCCTCGTCGGTCGCATGTTCGAAGTCGAGGATCGCCAGCGCTGGCGTTCGCCCATGCTGCAACAACGCCTGCGCATGGGTGGCGTCGCGCGCGCTCAGGATCTTGCCCGGAGCGAAGCCATCCAGGGCGTCGAACAACACGCGCCGATCATCGCGCGATGTCGCCATCACCAGCACCGAGTAGTCGCCGGGCATCACCGCAACGCCACTTGCTGTATGTGCGCGTGAGGGTAATGCAGCAACCGATCGTCCGCCAATTCCGTTTTCGAGCCATCCTGTGCCACGGTAATCGCCTCGTTCGGACGTTTGACCCCAATCCCTGCCCGGTCGATGATGCTCAGGAGCCGACCTCGGGAACGAGAAGTGTTCGACGGTTTGAGATTCAGCCACTGGAAGCATTCAGCCAGCACGGACGGCGTGCTCGTCCTGGCGCTGGATCGTGCCGGCAGCAGCGTCAACGCACTGTCACGAGGGGTCCTCGATGAATTGGACTCGATGCTGGAACGGATTGCGATCGTTCGGCCGGCGGCGGTCGTGATCCATGCAGCCAAGCCCTCGGGCTTCGCGGTCGGCGCAGACCTCAAGGAATTCGAGGGATATGCGCGCAAGGGCACGATTCGCGAGGAAATCGAACACGGCCAGCGGGTGTTCGAGCGGCTGGCCCGGCTGCCGATGCCCACCGTCGCCGCAATCCACGGCGCGTGCATGGGCGGCGGCACCGAACTCGCGCTGGCGTGCCGCATGCGGGTCGCCGCGCGCATGCCGGAAACCCGGATCGCCTTGCCCGAGGTGCAACTCGGAATCCATCCCGGCTGGGGCGGAACCGCGCGCCTGCCACGCCTGATCGGTGCGCCCCGGGCGCTGGCGATGATGCTGACTGGCAGGCCTTCCAGCGCCGCCCATGCCCTCCGCGACGGCCTCGTCGACCGACTCGCGGAACCCGATGGGCTGATCGAAGCGGCGAGGCAGTTGGCGCTGCATCCCATCGCGCGGCCCCTGCCGCAGCGCGTGCGCGCCTGGCTCACCAACTGCTGGCCGGTGCGGCAGGTACTCGCGCCGATGGTGCGGCGGCAGGCCGCGGCGAAGGCCCCGCCCCGGCATTATCCCGCGCCCTCCGCACTGGTCCAGGTGTGGCGCCGTGGCGGCGGCGACATCCATCAGCGGCTGAGGCTGGAGGCACGCTCGGTCGCCAGGCTCGCCGAAACCCCGACGGCGCACAACCTGATCCGCGTGTTCTTCCTGCGCGAACGCATGCGTTCGATGGCAGGCGACACGGTGCACGACATCCGCCACGTGCACGTCGTCGGCGCCGGCGTGATGGGCGGGGACATCGCGGCCTGGAGCGCGCTGCGCGGCTTCGAGGTCACGCTGCAGGATCGCGAGATGAAATTCGTCGAGCCCGCGCTGGTCCGCGCGCGCGGCATGTTCGAAAAGAAGCTGAAGGCGCCGGATCGCATCGCTGCCGCCACCAATCGCCTCAAGGCCGACGTGGAAGGCGCTGGCGTGGCCGCCGCGCAACTCGCAATCGAGGCGATCTACGAGGAACCCGACGCCAAACAGGACGTCTACCGCACGGTCGAGCCGAGGATCGCGGACGACGCGCTTATCGCAACCAACACGTCTTCCATTCCGCTGGATGAATTGCGCGGCGCATTGATGCAACCCGGCCGGTTCCTCGGACTGCACTTCTTCAATCCCGTCGCGCAGATGCCGCTGGTCGAAGTCGTGCGCCACGACGCGCTCGACCCCAAAATCGAGAAACGCGCGCTCGCGTGGGTGAAGGCGATCGGCAAACTGCCGCTGCCGGTCCAGGGAACGCCCGGGTTCCTGGTCAACCGGATCCTGATGCCGTACCTGCTGGAAGCCATGCGCTGCCATACCGAAGGCATCCCGGATCCTGCGATCGATCGCGCGGCGAAAAAGTTCGGCATGCCCATGGGGCCTATCGAACTCGCCGACACGGTTGGGCTCGATGTCGCCCTGTCGGTGGGGCGCGAACTGGGGCCGTTCCTTGGCCTGGAACTCCCGGAAGGCATTGCCGACAAGGTCGAGGCGGGCAAACGCGGCAAGAAGGACGGCCAGGGCTTCTATGTATGGAAGGACGGCAAACCCGAAAAGCCGAAGGTCGATTCGAACTACCGCGCGCCGGCCGATCTCGAAGACCGCCTGATCCTGCCGATGCTCAACGAAGCCGTTGCGTGCCTCCACGACGGGGTCGTTGTGGATGCCGATCTGCTCGATGCCGGCGTGATCTTCGGCACCGGCTTCGCGCCCTTCCGCGGCGGTCCGATCCAGTACATCCGCTCGACCGGCGCGGGCGCGCTGCGCGAAAAACTGGAGGCACTCGCGCAGGCGCACGGCCCGCGATTCGCACCAAAACAGGGCTGGTTCAATCCGGCGCTGGCGCAACCAGGCAGGGCGGAATCGGCGTAGACGCTTCCGCGGGCTCCCTTGCACGACATGTACGCGACGGCAGATGCGTCGTCACCACATCAGGTCGTCGGGAACGCCGTCGTCTTCCGGCGGCGCATGCGGATCGACCAGGAGCGCGACGGCCTCGGGGGCGATCGCCTGCGCCTGCAGCGCGATTTCGTGGGAGCAGACTAGCGCCCGCCCGCCGTGCATCACCACACCGAGTTCGCCAGCGTTGAGTTGGCGAAGCTGTTCGGCCGTGACGTAGACGCGACGGATCTTGCCGGCGAACTCGAAGTTCCGGACCTGCTCGGCATCGTCGCGATTGAGCATCTTGCCGGCGAGCAATGCCTGCAGCTTGCGCTTGCGTTCCTTTTTCGCCGCGGCCTTTTCGCGCGCCTCGCGCTCGGCGGCTTCGCGCTCGGCCCGCTCGACTTTCGCCCGGATCGCGAAGGCCCGGGCAAGATCGGGCTCTCCCGCATGGCCCGACTTGCGGGGTTCCGGCTTGCGCGGGTGCGGGTGCGGCAGCGGCTTTGGCTTCGGCGCCGGCTTGAAGCCGGCCTTCAACAGCTGGTCGCGGAGGGATTCACTCATGGCACGAAAATGGATTCCGGATTCGGTCCGCAAACAGCGCGGACGGCCCCGGAATGACGACAGGTGGATCGGATGGCATCGGGACTGGACGCTGTTGCAAGCGATGGCCGCGCTCGAAGCGGTTTTTGTGAAAAGTCAGGCCATGGATGGCCGTTCTGGTGTCGCAAATGCTAGGGCCGTTCAAGAGCAACGAACATGGGCGATGCGGCGATCATGGATGATCGCATTAATAATGCGGCGGTGGGGGCTCGTTGTGCACGTCATCCGACAGACTGGTCCGCAACGCCGCGAGTTCCTGGCGCAGTTCGGTCAACGCGCGCTCGAGCTTCAGCAGGCGCTGCGACTGCTGCACCTCGCTGTCGTTCAACGATGTCACTGCGTCGTCCAGGAACGTAAGCTTCAACTCGAGTTCGTCCATGCGTTCGTCGGATGGCCTGGTCATTTTGCGCTCCCGGATCTACGCACGCTGCGCCCGCGCCCGATGCCGTAGTACGCGAGCCCCGCATCTTCGACCATCGCGGGGTCGTACAGGTTGCGGCCGTCGAACAGCACCGGCGTCTTCAGCATCGCCTTGACGCGCGCGAAATCAGGGCTGCGGAACACCTTCCATTCAGTCGCCACCGCCAGCGCATCGGCGCCCTGCAGGGTAGTCCACGGATCGTCGCATAGCACAAGGTCATCGTGCGCGCCGTAGATGCGCGCGGTTTCCTCGCGAGCCTGCGGATCGAACGCACGCACCTTCGCGCCAGCCTGCCAAAGCGCTTCCATCAGGACGCGACTCGGCGCTTCACGCATGTCGTCGGTGTTGGGTTTGAAGGCGAGCCCCCACAGCGCGATGGTCCTGCCGCGCAAATTGCCGTCGAAGTGACGGGAGACAAGGTCGAACAACTTGCGCTTCTGGTCGCGGTTGACCGCTTCCACCGCCCCCAGCAGCCGCGCGTCGTAGCCATTCGTGATTGCGCTGCGTTCCAAAGCCTGGACGTCCTTCGGGAAACATGAACCGCCGTAGCCGGCGCCGGGGTAGATGAAGTGGTAACCGATGCGCGGGTCCGCGCCGATGCCGTGGCGCACCATCTCGACGTCCGCGCCGACGTGTTCGGCGATGTTGGCGATCTCGTTCATGAAGCTGATCTTGGTCGCGAGCATCGCGTTGGCGGCGTACTTGGTCAGTTCGGCCGAACGCTCGTCC
>DASSNH010000148.1:0-11763 GCA_035701405.1 Rhodanobacteraceae bacterium | reverse complement strand
ATCGGCCCCACCCGCATGGCTTACCATTCGGTGATTCCGGTCGTGCAGGCAACGGCCCACCTGCTGACGGACGCCTTGAATCGCGGCATCCCGGCCACATAAGTTTGCCTGTTGCGCCTTGGTTCGCGTTCCCTGCCGGGGCGCGGGATAGCGCGGCTTCGTGCACGAAAATGCAGCCATGGACGGGTGCCTCCGATACCGGCGACCAGGGACGATCGCCATACCGCGATACGAGGAATCGACATGATGAACCCCAACGAATCGCGCGGATCGCCAGGCGGGGACCCGCAAGACGATCGGCCGGCCGATCCGGCCGGTGCCCCGGATGGCGACGAGCTGGAAACGCTGAGCCGGCAACTGGCCGAAGCGGAGACCAGCCTTGCGGGCATGCGCGAGACGCTGTTGCGCGAACGCGCCGACCTCGAGAACCAGCGCAAGCGGATGCAGCGCGATCTCGAGCAAAGCCTGAAGTTCGCGAACGAGAAATTGCTGCGCGACCTGCTGCCGGTGTACGACGGCCTCGAAAGCGGGCTGGCCGTGGAGACCGCCGACGTGGCGTCGATGCGCGAAGGCCTCAGCCTCACCTTGAAGTCGCTGTTGAAGATCGCCGAGAGCAATGGCCTGGAGCAGGTCGATCCCGTCGGTGAACCGTTGGATCCGGAGCGCCATCATGCCGTGAGCATGGTCGAGGCGTCCGGCGCGCGGCCTGGCACCGTGGTCGGCGTGATGCAAAAAGGCTACGTCCTGAACGGCCGGCTGCTGCGGCCGGCATTGGTCACGGTTGCGAAGGAGTGATCGCCCGGCGCGAATCGAAGCGCGGGGTCAGAGTGGACTTTCGATCCACTCCCTGCCGCTGAATCAGCGGCTTGGCCAGAAAGTCGACTCTGACCCCCGGGTTTTTGCCTTGAGAAAGGTCCGCCAACCCCCAGTTTATGTTCGAGATTAGGCGGCTTCGGGCCGCCACCCAATCCAGGAGCTGACACATGAGCAAGATCATCGGTATCGACCTCGGCACGACCAATTCGTGCGTGGCGGTCATGGAAGGCACCAAGACGCGCGTTATCGAGAATTCCGAAGGCGATCGCACCACGCCATCGATCGTGGCGTTTTCCAAGGACGGCGAGGTGCTGGTGGGCGCGCCCGCCAAGCGCCAGGCGGTCACCAATCCCAAGAACACTTTCTACGCGGTGAAGCGCCTGATCGGCCGCAAGTTCACCGACGCCGAAGTGCAGAAGGACCTGGACGTCGTCCCCTACAAGATCACCCAGCACTCCAATGGCGACGCGTGGCTGGAAACCTCCGACGGCAAGCAGATGGCTCCGCCGGAAATTTCCGCCAAGGTGCTGATGAAGATGAAGAAGACCGCCGAGGATTTCCTCGGAGAGACGATCACCGACGCGGTAATCACGGTGCCTGCCTACTTCAATGACTCGCAGCGCCAGGCCACCAAGGACGCCGGCAAGATCGCCGGCCTCGAAGTCAAGCGCATCATCAACGAGCCGACCGCGGCCGCGCTCGCCTACGGCCTCGACAAGGGCGGCGGCGACCGCAAGATCGCGGTGTACGACCTGGGCGGCGGCACCTTCGACGTGTCGCTGATCGAAATCGCAGAGGTCGATGGCGAGAAGCAGTTCGAGGTGCTGGCCACCAACGGCGACACCTTCCTCGGCGGCGAGGACTTCGACAAGCGCGTAATCGATTACCTGGTCGACGAATTCAAGAAGGACCAGGGCGTGGACCTGCGCAACGATCCGCTCGCGCTGCAGCGCCTGAAGGACGCCGCCGAACGCGCCAAGATCGAGCTGTCGTCGGCGCACCAGACCGAAGTGAACCTGCCGTACGTGACGGCCGACGCATCCGGTCCGAAGCACCTCAACATCAAGCTGACCCGCGCCAAGCTGGAAGCGCTGGTCGAGGACCTGGTCAAGCGCACCATCGAGCCGTGCCGGACTGCGCTCAACGACGCCAACCTGCGGGTGTCCGACATTTCGGAGGTGATCCTGGTCGGCGGCCAGACCCGCATGCCCAAGGTGCAGGAAGCGGTCAAGGACTTCTTCGGCAAGGAGCCGCGCAAGGACGTGAATCCCGACGAAGCCGTCGCGGTGGGCGCGGCGATCCAGGGTGGCGTGCTTTCCGGCGACGTCAAGGACGTGCTGTTGCTCGACGTGACGCCGTTGTCGCTGGGCATCGAGACGCTGGGTGGCGTGATGACCAAGCTGATCGACAAGAACACCACGATCCCCACCAAGGCTTCGCAGGTGTTCTCGACCGCCGAGGACAACCAGAGCGCCGTCACCGTGCACGTGCTGCAGGGCGAACGCGACCAGGCCCGCTTCAACAAGTCGCTGGCCAAGTTCGATCTCGCCGGCATCCAGGCCGCGCCACGCGGCATGCCGCAGATCGAAGTGTCGTTCGACATCGATGCCAACGGCATCCTGCACGTCACGGCCAAGGACAAGAACACCGGCAAGGAACAGCGCATCGAGATCAAGGCCGGCTCGGGTCTTTCCGAGGAGGAAATCCAGCAGATGGTCTCCGATGCGGAAACGCACCGCGAGGAAGACAAGAAGTTCCAGGAGCTGGTGGTCACCCGCAACAAGGCCGATCAGCTGGTGCACGCCACCCGCTCAGCCATCAAGGAGCACGGCGGCAAGGTGGGCGGCGACGTGATCGGGCGGGTGGAGGAATCGCTGTCCGAGCTCGAGAAGGTGATGAAGGGCGACGACAAGGACGCGATCGAATCGCGGATCTCGAAGCTCGAGGAAGCCGCGCAGTCCCTGTTCGCGGCCGCGCAAGCGGGTGGTGCGCAACCCGGCCCGCAGCCGGGCGCACAGCAGGCGCCGGGTGGTGGCAGCGCGTCGCCGGAAGACGTGGTGGATGCGGAGTTCACCGAGGTCAAGGACAAGGACAAGTGAGTGTTATCCGGCAGCGCGGAGCGCTGCCGGATCAACTGTCCGCGTTCGAGCGACGCTGGGAAGCGCGACGCTCAACGCGGACAACTTCCATGTAGAGGCGGGGAACCTCGGACATGCACAAGGGCCGGATGGAGGCATTCACCGATGGCGTGATCGCGGTGATCATCACCGTCATGGTGCTCGAACTGAAACTGCCGCGCGAGGCGACCTGGCAGGCCTTGCTGGCCGGCCTTCCGGTATTCCTGAGCTACGTGCTGAGCTTCGCGTACGTCGGCATCTACTGGAACAACCACCACCACATGCTGCAGATGGTTACGCACGTCGACGGCAAGGTGCTCTGGGCGAACCTGTTCTTCCTGTTCTGGCTGTCGCTGTTCCCATTCACCACGAGTTGGTTGAACGAATCGCACCCCGTCCCCGCGGCGGTGCCGACCGCGCTCTACGGCGTCGTGCTGCTGCTCGCAGCCTTGTCGTGGGTACCGCTCTTGCGCAGCCTGATCGCCGCCAACGGCGGCAGGGAAGGCGCGCTTGCGTCGGCACTCCGGCATGACTGGAAGGTCATCGTTTCGCCGATCGGCTACGTCACCGGCATTGCGTTGGCGTTTTTCGAACCCATACTGTCGTGCGTGATCTACGGCGTGGTCGCGGCCCTGTGGTTCGTGCCCGATCGCCGACTCGAAGCTAGACTGCGCGCATGAAACGTTGCTACTACGAAATCCTCGGTGTCGAGCGGACCGCGAACGACGAGGAACTGAAAAAGGCCTTTCGCCGGTTGGCGATGAAGAATCATCCCGACCGTTGCCCCGATGACCCGACTGCGCAGGAGCGTTTCAAGGAAGCCAAGGAAGCGTGGGAAATACTGGGCGATCCGGAGCGCCGCGCGCTGTACGACCAGTACGGCCATGCCGCATTCGAGAACGGCGCGGGGCGCCGGCGCGGCGGTGCGCCGTTCGGCGACGTCGGTGACATCTTCGGCGACATTTTCTCCGACATCTTCGGCGGTGGTCGGCGCGGCGCGCGCGGCTCCGACCTGCGCTACGTGCTCGAACTCGATCTCGAGGAAGCCGTCGCCGGCATCGAAAAACAGATCCGCGTGCCGACGATGGTCAACTGCCATCATTGCAACGGCACCGGCTCCGAGGACGGCAAGCTGTCGACTTGCGCCACTTGTCGCGGGCATGGCCGCGTGCGCATGCAGAACGGGATCTTTTCCATCCAGCAGACCTGCCCGCACTGCGGCGGCGCCGGCCGCATGGTCGTCACGCCGTGCAAGCACTGTCACGGCGAAGGCCGCCTCGAAGACGAGCGGAGCCTGGAAGTCAAGGTGCCTGCGGGGGTGGATGACGGCGATCGCATCCGCTTGACCGGGCAAGGCGAGGCGGGGGCCGCCGGCACCACGCCCGGCGATTTGTACGTTGAAATCCACGTGCGCGAGCATCCGGTTTTCCGGCGCGAGGGCGACAACTTGCGCTGCGAAGTGCCGGTCCGCTTCGCGCAGGCAGCACTCGGCGCGACCATCGAGGTGCCGGTCCTCGGCGGCGCGACCACCATCACCGTGCCGCCGGAGACCCAGACCGGCCAGGAATTCAGGCTGCGGGGACAGGGCGTGAAATCCGTCCGCAGCCGCCATACGGGCGACCTCTACTGCACCGTCGTGGTTGAAACACCGGTGCGGCTCGACAAGCGGCAGCGCGAGTTGCTCGAGGAGTTCGAAGCCACCTTCGCGGACGCGGAGGAAGCGAAGAAGCACTCGCCGCGCTCCAGTGGCTTCGTCGATAACGTCAAGCAGTTCTGGTCGAGGATGACGGGCTGAGAACCGCCAGTCGGCACCCGGGGAGGATGCCTCAACCTGGTCGCCACTCCGGACGCTGCGAAGCAGCGACCCCGAATGCATCCTGCTCTGCTTGAAAAAGGAAGATCAAAATGGATTCCGGGTTCCGTTCGCGATGAAACCGCGAACGGCCCCGGAATGTCGAAGGTTGTTATGCTTCGCTTCTGGTGCCTGTTCACCTCGATTCCTGCACGGCTCTAGCCATGTCCTCCCCGATCAGACTTGCCATCAATGGCGCCGACGGCCGCATGGGTCGGGTGCTGCAGGCGCTGGTGCGCGAGGACGGGCGCTTCGAGTTGGCGCATCGCGTGAATGCATCGTCCGGATGGACGAATGCGCCGAAGCTGGATGCCATGATCGACTTCAGCACGCCGGCCGGCTTCGATGCGGCGCTGGCGCATTGCCGGGAGCATCGAATCGTGTTCGTCAGCGGCACGACCGGGCTGGACGCGACCCGGCAAGCCGCGCTCGATGAGGCAGCCCGCGAGATCCCGGCTCTCCACTCCGCCAATTTCAGCCTCGGTATCGCGGTACTCACGCGCGCATTGCGCGATGCCGCCGCGGCCCTGCCGGACTGGGACCTCGAAATCCTCGAAGCGCACCATGTGCGCAAGACCGATGCGCCCTCCGGCACCGCACTGGCGTTGGGTCTCGCCGCGGCGTCAGCGCGCGGACAGGACTTCGAATCGGTTGCGGTGTTGTCGCGCGAAGGACAGGGGGGCTCGCGACCGGCAGGGTCGATCGGTTTCGCCGCGATCCGCGCGGGCGACATCGTGGGCGAACACACCGCCATCCTCGCCACGGCCGGCGAGCGCATCGAACTTTCCCATCGCGCCACCGACCGCGGCATCTTCGCACGCGGCGCCCTCGCCGCCGCGGCGTGGCTTGCGACCAAGCCGCCAGGGATGTATTCGATCGGGGATGTGATCGGCTCGCGCGGCTAGGAATCCTTTCATGGAGCCGCGGACGGCGCCGGAATGACGACGAGGGTGGTTATGCTGTCCCGAGTCCCGAGTCCCGAGTCCCGAGGTTCAATTCCGATGCGCGGCGCTGCGGTCGCGGCCCGCGCCGAACTTGCGGTCCAATCTTCCGGCGAGCTTCTTGAAGAACCGCGTCGCGGTTCCGCGCTGGGTCTTGCGCAGCTTCTCTTCCTCGCTGGTCAGCCAGGCGACCTGGATGACGCGGCGTTCACCCTCGAATGGCAAGTGGCCGTGGAAGGAATTGTCGGCGCGCTTGAAGATCACGAACTCGCCGTACAGCGGTTTCACTTCCGGCGCGATCGTCGCATCGATGTCGTCGACGCTCTGGAGGAACCGCAGGCAGCCATCGCTGGTGTCGTTCCAGCTCGAGTTCAGGTAGAGCAGGGCCGTCGCGACCTTGGACTTGCTGTCGGTGTGAATGGTGCCGTGGCGCTTGTTCAAATGCCGGCAGATGGTCACCAGCGTGGGATATTGCCCCAAGTCGTCGATACCCAGCTTGGCGCCGACCGCGCTCGCGAATTCCGGCGCGGTGATGGCCTCGACGAGCTCGTTGATGGAGTCGCCGCATTCCCTGGCGTCATGGGGAAAGAATCCGGCGCCGGAGTATTTCGGGAAGTCGCGGCCGAGATCGGCGCGCGAAGCGTCGGGGAGTTGTCCGTGCGCGATCAGGAACGAAAACGGATGGCGCTGGACGAGTGTGTCGGGGCGGTCCAGGCGGGCGGGGTCGAGCAGGGCGGGGGAAGGCATGCAGATGTCCGTAAGCTTGCGCGCATTGTATCGCCGGCGCGGCGGTTCGCCCTGAATGGCGGGCGCGTTTCTGCTAGCATTGTGCCTCGCCCGAACACTTTCACCCACAGGCCCGCTCCGCGCGGCCTGAGGGTTGTCTTGCACCCGGAATCCGCCCATGCCCAGCCGCGCCATGCTCGCCCTCGCCGATGGAACCCTCTTTCACGGCGACGCAATCGGAGCGATGGGCGCGACGGTCGGCGAGGTGGTGTTCAACACCTCGATGACCGGTTACCAGGAGATCCTGACCGACGCATCGTACGCCCAGCAGATCGTCACGCTGACGGTGCCGCACGTCGGCATCACCGGCTGCAATGCGGTCGACGAGGAATCTGGCAAGGTGCAGGCCGCCGGACTGATCGTGCGCGACGTGCCGCGGCTTCCGTCGAACTGGCGGAGCACCGAGTCGCTGCCGAATTACCTGCGGCGCAACGGCATCGTCGCTATCTCTGGGATTGACACGCGCAAGCTCACGCGCATCCTCCGCGACAGGGGCGCGCAACATGGTTGCATCGTTGCCGGCGATTCGATCGACGCCGACGACGCGCTCGCCAGGGCGCGTGCGTTCCCGGGCCTGAACGGCGCGGACCTTGCCAAGGTGGTCAGCCTGCGCGAACCGGCACCATGGAACGAAGGGAACTACGAACTGGACGACCAGGCGTTCCGCAAACCGGCCGCGAAGCTCAAGGTGGTCGCCTACGATTTCGGGCTCAAGCGCAACATCCTGCGCCTGCTGGTCGAGCAAGGATGCGACATCACGGTGGTGCCCGCGCAGACACCGGCCGAGCAAGTCATGGCGATGCAGCCCGACGGTGTCTGCCTCACCAACGGACCCGGCGATCCTGCCGCCTGCACTTATGCGATTGACGCAACCCGCGTCTTGCTGGACGCCAAGGTTCCGCTGTTGGGAATCTGCCTGGGCCACCAGTTGATGGGCCTGGCGCTCGGCGCGAAGACGCTGAAGATGCCGTTCGGCCACCACGGCGCCAACCACCCGGTAAAGGACCTCGACGACGGCCGCGTGCTGATCACCTCGCAGAACCACGGTTTCGCCGTCGACCCCGCGACGTTGCCGTCGAACACGCGGGTCACCCACACCTCGCTTTTCGACGGTTCGCTGCAGGGCTTCGCGCTCACAGATCGCCCGGCGTTCTGCTTCCAGGGACACCCGGAGGCGAGTCCTGGGCCGCACGATATTGCGTACCTGTTCCAGCGATTCGCGAATGTGATGCAGGAGGCTCGCTGATGCCCCGCCGCACAGACATCAAAACCATCCTCATCATCGGTGCCGGTCCGATCGTGATCGGCCAGGCTTGCGAGTTCGACTACTCGGGCGCGCAGGCCTGCAAGGCGCTGCGTGAGGAAGGCTACCGGGTAGTGCTGGTGAATTCGAACCCGGCCACGATCATGACCGACCCCGAGATGGCCGATCGGGTCTACATCGAGCCTATCAACTGGCGCACCGTCGAGCGCATCATCGAGAAGGAAAGGCCCGACGCGCTGCTGCCGACCATGGGCGGCCAGACCGCGCTCAACTGCGCACTGGAACTCGCCGACCATGGTGTGCTGGAAAAACACGGTGTCGAACTGATCGGCGCGTCGCGGGACGCGATCCGAATGGCCGAGGATCGCGAGTTGTTCCGCAACGCAATGGACGAGATCGGGCTCGCCTCGCCGAAGTCCGCGATCGCGCGGACGCTGGACCAGGCGCGCGAAGGGCAGGCCGCGCTCGGATTTCCCTGCATCGTACGCCCGTCATTCACGCTGGGCGGCACCGGCGGCGGCATCGCCTACAACGTCGAGGAATTCGAGAAGATCGTTTTGCGCGGGCTGGAGTTGTCGCCGACGCACGAGGTGTTGATCGACGAGTCGGTGCTGGGCTGGAAGGAATTCGAGATGGAAGTCGTTCGCGACCGTGCGGACAACTGCATCATCGTGTGCGCCATCGAGAACTTCGACCCGATGGGCGTGCACACCGGCGACTCGATCACGGTGGCGCCGGCGCTCACCCTTACCGACAAGGAATACCAGCGCCTGCGTGATTACTCGATCGCGGTGCTGCGCAAGATCGGCGTCGACACCGGTGGCAGCAACGTGCAGTTCGGCGTGAACCCCGCCGATGGCCGGGTCGTCGTGATCGAGATGAACCCGCGGGTGTCGCGGTCCTCGGCGCTGGCCTCCAAGGCGACGGGCTTTCCGATCGCCAAGGTCGCGGCCAAGCTGGCGGTCGGCTACACGCTCGATGAACTCAGGAACGAAATCACCGGCGGCAGGACCCCGGCGTCGTTCGAGCCGGCGCTCGACTACATCGTCACCAAGATCCCGCGCTTCGCGTTCGAGAAGTTCCCGGCGGCCGACCCGCATTTGACCACCCAGATGAAATCGGTGGGCGA
This sequence comes from Rhodanobacteraceae bacterium, assembly GCA_035701405.1. Lineage (GTDB taxonomy): Bacteria > Pseudomonadota > Gammaproteobacteria > Xanthomonadales > Rhodanobacteraceae > 66-474. The sequence continues at coordinate 2,858 of DASSNH010000148.1, read as the reverse complement.
GGTGATGGCGATCGGCCGTACGTTTCCCGAGTCGCTGCAGAAGGCGCTGCGCGGCCTCGAGACGGGCCACGATGGCCTCAATCCCGGCGGCATCGACTGGCATACGCCGGAGGGCATGGAACTGCTGAAGCGCGAGTTGCGCCAGCCCGGACCCGAGCGGATCTTCCACGTGGGCGACGCCTTCCGCGCGGGCTTGTCGCTCGAGGATGTCCATGGGTTGTCGAAGATCGATCCGTGGTTCCTGGCCGCGATCGAGGACATCGTCGCGACCGAGGCCGACGTGCGCGCCGGCGGCATGCGCGCGCTGGACGCGGGCCGCATGCGTGAACTGAAGCGCCTCGGGTTCTCCGATTCGCGGCTCGCCAAGCTGCTGCAGTCGGACGAGGGCTCGGTCCGCCACGTGCGCCACACGCTCGGGGTGCGACCGGTGTACAAGCGCGTCGATTCCTGCGCGGCCGAATTCGCCACCACCACGGCGTACATGTATTCGACCTACGAGGAAGAGTGCGAGGCCAACCCGACGGACCGCAAGAAGATCATGGTGCTGGGCGGCGGCCCCAACCGGATCGGGCAGGGCATCGAGTTCGACTACTGCTGCGTGCACGCCGCGCTCGCGATGCGCGAGGACGGGTTCGAGACCATCATGGTCAACTGCAATCCGGAAACCGTGTCCACCGATTACGACACATCGGATCGACTGTATTTCGAGCCGGTGACGCTGGAAGACGTGCTGGAAATCGTCGACAAGGAGAAGCCGACCGGCGTGATCGTGCAGTACGGCGGGCAGACGCCGCTGAAGCTGGCGCGCGCGCTCGAGGCCGCGGGCGTCCCGATCATCGGCACCTCGTCGGACTCGATCGATCTTGCCGAGGATCGCGAGCGTTTCCAGCAGTTGATCGAGAAGCTCAAGCTGAAGCAGCCTCCCAACCGGATCGCGCGCACCGCCGAGGAGGCCATGGTGCTGGCACGCGAGCTCGGCTATCCGCTGATCGTACGGCCGAGCTACGTGCTGGGCGGCCGGGCGATGGAAGTGGTGCACGCGGACGAGGACCTCGCCCGTTACATCCGCGACGCGGTGCGCGTGTCGGAATCGTCGCCGGTGCTGCTCGACCGCTTCCTGGACAACGCGGTCGAGGTCGACGTCGATGCGATCGCCGACGCCGACGGCACGGTGCTGATCGGCGGCATCATGCAGCACATCGAGGAAGCCGGCGTGCACTCGGGCGATTCCTCGTGCTCGCTGCCACCATATTCGCTGAAGTCCGGGATCCAGGACGAATTGAGGCGGCAGGTGGCGTTGCTGGCACGCGAGCTCGGCGTGGTGGGGCTGATGAACACCCAGTTCGCGATCCAGGGCGAGGACGTCTACATCCTCGAAGTCAACCCGCGCGCGTCCCGCACGGTGCCGTTCGTGTCCAAGGCCACCGGCCGTCCGCTGGCCAAGATCGCCGCGCGCTGCATGTCCGGCAAGAGCCTCGCGGAACAGGGCGCCACGCGGGAGCGGGTGCCGCACTACTGGTCGGTCAAGGAAGCGATCTTCCCGTTCCTCAAGTTCCAGAATGTCGATCCGATCCTCGGGCCCGAGATGCGTTCGACGGGTGAGGTGATGGGCGTCGGGCGCAGCTTCGGCGAAGCGTTCGCGCGTGGCCACGAGGCCGCCCACGTCGCGGCGCCGGCGGCGGGCAGCAAGGTATTCCTGTCGGTTCGCGACGCCGACAAGTCCCGGCTGCTGGAGGTGGCGCGCGACCTGCGGGAGCGCGGCTTCTCCCTGATCGCGACCGGCGGCACCGCGGCGTACCTGCGCGAGCACGGCATCGAGTGCGAACGCATCAACAAGGTACTGGAAGGCCGGCCGCATATCGTCGATGCCATCAAGAACGGCGAGATTTCCTACATCGTCAACACCACCGAAGGGCGACAGGCGATCGCCGACTCGTTCTCGATCCGGCGCTCCGCGCTCCAGCAGCACGTCACCTATTCGACCACCGTCGCGGGTGCGGCGGCGCTGCTGCACTCGCTGGATTTCCGCGAGCAGGGCGGCGTCACCAGCTTGCAGGAACTGCACGCCGAGCTGGACGAGCGCGACGCTCGCGGGCCCGACCGGGATGCCGCCGCGGCCTGAGTATCGCCCCGGTTCATTCATCCACCCATGCCCGCGCGTCCCGGCGGATGCGAGGCACGCAATTCCAAGGAGTCCCGCACATGCAGCGAGCCCCCATGACCAAAGCCGGTTCCGAGCGTCTGCGCGCAGAACTGGATCGACTGAAATCCCAGGAACGCCCGCGGATCATCGCCGCGATCGCCGAGGCTCGCGCCCACGGCGACCTAAGCGAGAACGCCGAATACAACGCCGCGCGCGAGCAGCAAAGCTTCGTCGAAGGGCGCATCCACGCGATCGAGGCCGCGCTTTCGACCGCGCAAATCATCGACCCGGCCACCCTCAACCCGGGCGAGAAAGTGGTGTTCGGCGCGGTGGTGGACCTCGAAGACGCCGACAATGGCGAGGCGGTCACCTACCAGATCGTGGGTGACATCGAAGCCGACATCAAGAAGGGCCTGATCGCGGTGTCCTCGCCGATCGCGCGCGCGATGATCGGCAAGTGCGAAGGCGACAGCTTCACCTTCGAGGCGCCGGCGGGCGAGCGCAACTACGAAATCACGGGCGTGCGATACGCGTGATCGGCTTCCGTGACTTCGCCCTTCGCCGCGGTGGACGGCTGCTGTTGGCGGGCGTCGATGCGGTGCTGTACGACGGATGGAAGGTCGGCGTGGCCGGGCGCAATGGCACCGGCAAGTCCAGCCTGTTTGCGGCGATCCTCGGCGAGATCGAGGCGGATGCCGGGGCCCTGGACGTGCCC
>DASSNH010000147.1:0-2575 GCA_035701405.1 Rhodanobacteraceae bacterium | reverse complement strand
GGCACGCCGCATTCGGTGTCGCCGTCGATCGTCGGCATGGATTCGCCGCCGAACAAGCTGAAGTACCGCTGCCACTGGACGCCGCCGGTCGCTATCGATCCGTTCGACCACGACAGCGTGCTGTACGGCTGCCAGATGTTGCTGCGCACGACGGACAAGGGACATTCGTGGACGGAGTTCAGCCCGGACCTGTCCACGCGCGATCCGTCGCTGATCGTTCCGAGCGGCGGCATCATGCAGGACAACCTCGGCCAGTACTTCGGCGCACTGGTGTGGTCGCTGGCCTACTCGCCGATCGAGAAGGGCCTGCTGTGGGCCGGCACCAATGACGGCAAGGTCTGGTACACGAATGATGCCGAGTCGCAAGGGCAGCCGCAGTGGATCGACGTCACCGCGAACCTGCACATTCCGCCGCTGGGGAACATCAACCAGATCGCACCGTCGCACTTTCATGCTGGCACCGCCTACATCGCGGTGGATTTCCGTTTCGCGGGTGAAGGCAACCACAAGCCGTACATCCTCGAGACCGCCGATTACGGCAAGACCTGGAAGAACATCAGCAGCAATCTTCCTTCCGACAATCCGCTCGATTACACGCTGAGCGTGGCGGAAAACCCCAACCGCGAGGGCATGCTGTTCGCGGGCACCGGCCATGCGTTCTATTACACGATGGACAACGGTCGGCATTGGACGCGATTCCGCAAAGGCTTGCCGCCGTCGCCGGTCACCTGGATCAACATCCAGCCGCACATGCACGACGTGGACGTGTCCACCTACGGCCGCGGCGATTTCATCCTGCCGAACATCGCGACGTTCGAGCAGACCGGGAGCCCGGGGCAACCGGGCAGTGGAGCGACGCGGCTGTTCAAGCCCGGCGTGGTCTATCGGCAGGCGCGCAGTGCGTATCCGACCGCGGCCCAGCCGGCGCGGCCGCAGTTCCAGTTCTACCTGGCGAAGGCGCCCCAGGGCCCCGTGCAGTTGCAGATCCTGGATGCGCAGGGGAAGGCCATTCGCACCGAAAAACTTCAGGCTCACCAAGGCCTTAATGGCGCCTGGTGGGATCTTTTCTACGACACGCCGAGCGATGTCAGGCTGCTCACGACACCACCCGAAAACCCGCACATCTGGGACGAGCCGCGCTATCAAGGCAAGACATACCGCAGCATCATCCACTGGGGCGCCAACCCGCATACCGGGACGCCGATCGCGGCACCCGGCCATTACCAGGTGCGGCTGACCGCCGAGGGTCGCAGCTACACGCAGCCCTTCGAGGTCGTGAAGGACCCGGCGGTCAAGGCGAGTGATGCCGTCTTGGCCGATTCGACCGCGATGCAAGTGCAGATCGCCGACGCAATCAGCGAAACCTCGGACATGGTCAATACCATGGAGAAGTGGCGCAAGCAGGTCGAGGATCAATTGGAGACGCACGCCTCGGGTGACGCCGCGGATGCGCTTCGACAGTTGGATGGCCAGATTCTGGATGTCGAGGACCAATTGGTCAGTCCGGAAGCGAGGCTCAGCGACGACAAGCAATACTCGACTCCGTTCCGGATGTACTGGAACCTGCTCTGGCTGGCGGGCCGCGTCGGGCAGGGCATCCAGAACACTGCCGGCGGTTCGGACTACGAGCCCACTGTCGCCCAACGCGAAAACTTCGCAAAGCTCCAGGCCGAACTCGCAGCCACCCGGACGGCCTTCGAAAGTTTGAAGACCACGACCGTTCCCGCGTTCAACCAGGGCGGCCACGGTGTCAAGATCGAGGTGGGCGAGTAGCGGCCGCGTTGGGCTTCGCTGCGCTCAGCGCCAACCTACAAAAGCGCCGAAGCCGCCAGCTTTTGTAGGTTGGGTTGATCCCGGAACCTGTTCCGGGAGAAGCCCAACGTTGGAGACCGAAACGCGACAACCGCGATTGGGGACAACTCGCGCCCCGCGTTGGGCTTCGCTGCGCTCAGCGCCAACCTACAAGAGCGCCGAAGCCGTCCGTGGTCAATCCGGCACGACGTCTTGGTAATCGAGGGGATTCGTTCGGTCCGGAGGGCCTTCGCGCCTGAGTCTCCCCGCGACGGGTGTGGCGAGGATGGAAACCACGAAGTTCAACGCGAGCGCCAGCAGGCCGATGTAGATGCCGTAGTGCGCGTCGCCGAACACGAACGTGTACACCGGCTTCAATCCCTGCTGCCACGCGAGCGCGCTGCCGAGCACCATGCCGGCGAACCAGCCGAGCAGCAGGGCCGATGCGCGCAGCCAGCGTGTGTACAGGCCGCAGATCACCGCGGGGAAGATCTGCAGCATCCAGATGCCGCCAAGCAGTTGCAGGTCGATCGCGAACTTCGTCGGCAGGTACAGCACCGCCAGCAGCGCGCCGAACTTCACCAGCAGGGAGATGTTCTTTGCGATGCGCGATTCCTGCGCGTGCGACAACTGTTCGTTGACATACGGCCGCCAGATGTTGCGCGTGAAAAGGTTCGCGGCGCCGATCGACATGATCGCCGCCGGCACCAGCGCGCCCAGTGCGATCGCGGCGAAGCAGAACCCGGCGAACCACGGCGGGAAGCTCGCGTTGATCAGCGCGGGC